>CAYMSH010000137.1:0-14471 GCA_964392945.1 uncultured Planctomycetaceae bacterium
CCCTTTTATATGCGTTGTGCGAGGCGGCGTAAAATGGCTAAACTGGACCTTGTTGTTCTGTTGGATATTGAGCCGTTTACTCGCTACAGCCACATACCGGTGATCTTGCCTTCGAACACTAGTCTTCCATCGACGTATCCCTGCAGGGCTCCGATGATTCGGCGCGGTCTGTGCTCCAGGAGTTTGCCGTAGAACACCAGACGGTCTCCCGGCACAACGGCGCCGCGAAACTTCACGTCAGTAACTCCGCCGAATCCGAGGAAGCCCTTGTCCGGCTCCATCTTCACCGCGAAGTAGCTTACCAGCTGGGCCCCGGCCTCAATCATCAGCACGCCGGGGAACAGCGGCCGGCCGGGAATGTGGCCCTTGACCCAGAACTCGTCGTCGCGAGTTTCACGGTAGCCGACAATAGTTCCGCCTTCGATATCGTGATGGATGATGCCGTCCAGCAGCATGAACTCGTAGCGATGCGGGTTTACCTGGTAGATCTCTTCGCGCGTGGCTATCGTTTTATCGAGATCTATATTCGAAGTATCAAAGAGCATTTTGGCGGGCATTTGGCGATTCCTGATTCTGGTGAGCGGATGGTTTATTCGAACATCACTTTTTTCAACGCATCCGGCAGATCAGTGACGCACATTTCCTGCGGGGTGTCGAGATCGCAGGTAGCGGCAAGGAAGCAGGAGTCATCGAGTGACACATCGGCCCGCCCGCGGCTGGCGCGTACGAGCGATTCTTTGGCCGCGCCGTCGGGCGCATTGTCTGTGCTGATTAATTCGCAAGGGTCGTATCCCAACTGACCGCTCGCCCCGGACCGCGGCGAGAACCATGCCCCGGCCCGTGCGATCGCCACTCGCTCTCCGGACCGATCGTGTCCCAGTCCCTGGCAGAACAGTTCGCTGCGCGGAAGAACGGAGTCAACGCCATCAAGTCCGGCGATAACGCCGGCGGCCTGGTCTGCTACATCTTCGCCGTCGCAGTACAAGTGTGCAATCTGGTGATCGACTACCGCCACGGCATTGCTGGCTTCCATGTCGATCTGCGGTCCGTCGGGAGTTTTTTTCATCACGAGCAGTCCCGCGTGGCGCAGTGCGATGTTGGGGGTTATGCTCTTTGAAACGTCAACGTATCCGCCGTCGCTTACGACAACGACCTGTCCGTCGTCGCTGCAAACCTTGTCAGCCAGACCGCGAGCCCAACTGTCAACGTCGGCCAGCGCCTGATCGAGCGACGCGGTGTTGGAAGCAACTCCGCCGCGAATCAGTTCGTAATCCACGCCCGGCAGATTAACCCACATCATTTCCGGCGAATCGTTATTCCATATATCAGCAGCCGCGTTTGCGATCCACTCAGAGGCCCGCCAGGTAGCTGTCGGTCCGGAAACCGTGTCGCAATCAAACGGTCCGCAAGCGGCGGTGACCCGATCGTACAGACCCAGCGGCTGGTTGGACACCTTGCCGCAGCAGCATGCGTACGTGGCCGCTCCGAGCACGATCTCCCCTGCCCCGGCCAGCGGATTGGACCACAACACCAGCGCAACTTTGGGCTGGGCCGGCAGCTGGCTAGCTTTCCAGAATCGCTTTTTGGTAAGCAGCGTATTGGACCTCTCGCCGAGGCTCAGGTTCCTGCTCTGGCGGCGGAAAACGCCGCCGGCGATCACGCCGTGGCGTCCTGGAGCGTATCCCGTTGTCATAGACGCCTGAACGCTGGAGGCCACAACCGGCAGCGTAGGGCTCATCGCCCCGCCGCTCGCTGGTGTCAGCGAATCGACCCACAGGCCCTGGCGACCCGACAGGATACGACGCGAAAGTCCGGCAATGTTAATTATGCATATGCGTTTCATTACAAGCCCGGGCGGTTTGTCTTTGCACCGGTCCTCATCCTCGGTATCATACCAGTATACCAGTTCGTTGGCGACAACAAACATTTACATACGATAAAGCTAACCGATATGCCGAAACTTGCAACATACATTCTGGCGGCCCCGATCGTTGTTATTATAGCGGTGCTCACGTGCGCCGCCCCGGCGCCGAGAGCCGCAGGAGCCGACAAGAAAAAGACAAGTAACCTGGATTTCTGGTTGTCCAAAGCCACAACGTCTCCGGCCAGCAGGCCCGCAGAGAAGAAGACCGAGCCGAAAAGCAGCCCGTTTGTCGGCAAGAACGTCCCGCAGCGAGAAGATGCTGTCCCCGGCGTTATCGAGATGTCAAACGGAAAGCAGTTGCCCGGATGGCTTTACACCACGCGGGACAAGCCATGGGTCGTGTTTGACCCGGCCATGGACAGATGGCGGCGTATACCGTTTATTACCGTCCTGAGCATCACGGCGGTAGTTACTGAAGAAAAATACGTTCTCCAGTGGCGTTGGAAAGGAATGGGTGAACCCGAGAAGGTCTTCACCGGCAAGAGGTTCCCATACCGCAGATTCCTCTGGGAGTTCCGCCTTATCGACGGAAGCGTCGTAAAAGGCGCCGTAAAAGGCCAACCTATCTGGGTGCAATGGGCCGACAAGACAACTGGACCGATGGTCCTGCACGAACGCGACAAGGGCAAGATAGACGTAAAGCTCGAGGATCTCCACTACGCCAGGAAGATCGTAGTATCAACAAAAATGCGCGACGCGGTTCTGGAAGATCGAAAAAAACAGGCCGAGACGCAATCCGCAAAATAAAGGACTAGCTGTGAAAGACACCCCCACCGCCGCGGGCGCGAGCCCATACTCTAAATTTACGCGATTCTGGCCCCTGCTCCTGGGCCCCGCTGCGCTGGTTGTACTGACATGCGTTTCCGAGGATGTCGGTTCGATCAGGATGAAGTTCCTCTGCGAGCCGATCAGCCCGCCGATACTGATCCTGGCGACCCTTGTCTTCGCGGTGCGGGCCTGGCGAACAGGCAACCCGCTGTGCTGGGTGCTGACAGGGCTGGGATTTGCGTTTGCATGCCGCGAAATCCACTTCACCGGGACCGATCGCGGGATAAAATTCGCACTGGCCGTGCTGATAATCTGGACGATCGCCTGGCGCAAGCGTCTCTGGGAGGCCGCCGGCAATATCTCACAGTCGCGATGGGTGCTCGCCTCGGCGTTTACGTACGTGATCAGCAAGCTGATCGAGAAGCGGGTTTTCAGCGCAAAACGCCTGGGATTGATCCCCAACGAAGACGCAATTCACGTTCAGTTGGAAGAGGCCATGGAAGTAGTAGCACACTTGCTGCTTTTGCTGGCGGCAGTTATGGGAGCATGGATGGCTTGGCGAGCCGAAGACAGAGTCGCCGGAGCCCTTCCAAAGACCGGGTCGAACTAGCCCATGGGGAAACTCGCACTCGATAATCCCGCAATTGAGGGCAAAAAAATGGCCTCGGGGGATAATTTTTTGTTCAATTCACATAAAGCACTGACACACCGCAATTAATGCGCCTTAATCACCGCCAGTCGGCCCCGAATTAGCTAAACACGCTGCGTTTACGAGCCGAAATATTTTCTCGTATGCTTGACAAGCCTAGTCACTGTGGCCAATGATGTCGCCGAATTGCCAGCGTGTGGCTCGATAAGTCCCATATAATGTTGCAGACGCCGAATCCGCAGGATCGATAATGGCCAAGACCACAAAAAAGACCGCCAAGCGAACTACCAAGCGATCTTCGGCTGCGCCCAGCGGCAAGAACCTGGTGATCGTTGAATCACCGGCCAAAGCAAAGACAATAAATCGTTATCTCGGCGACGATTACGTCGTAAAAGCATCCAACGGACATGTCCGCGATTTGCCGGCCAAAGAGATGGGCGTAGACATCGAACACGATTTCACCCCGACGTATCTGCCGCTGGCTACCCGGGGCAAGCTGCTGGCCGAACTCAAGAAATTCGCCAAGTCGGCGCCTTTGGTTTATCTGGCTACTGACCTTGACCGCGAAGGAGAGGCCATCGCCTGGCACCTGGCCGAGGCGCTGAAGATACCCGCCGATCGAATTCGTCGCGTGATTTTCAACGAGATAACCGCCACGGCGATCCGCGAGGCGTTTTCAAGTCCTTCCGAGCTGGACATTAACAGAGTAAACGCGCAGCAGGCTCGCAGAATTCTCGACCGGATTGTCGGTTACGAAGTCTCGCCGCTGTTGTGGAAGAAGATCGCACGGGGCCTGTCTGCAGGCCGCGTACAGACCGTCGCAGTGCGGCTGATAGTTGAACGAGAACGAGAACGCGACGCGTTCATACCCGACGAATACTGGCGCATCGGCGGAGTGTTCACCAACAACCTCGACGGCGCCGGCGATATCAGCGAGCGGTTCGCCGCGTTGCTGGCCCAGCGCGACGCAAAGGGAAAACCGCCGACAAAAGACACCCAGCAGAACTTCCTGGCCGAGAACAACTCGTTCCGGGCCGAGCTGGCCCGCTGGAAAGGCGAAAGATTCCGCCCGGACAATTCGGAAGTATCGCTGGAAGTCATCAACGCGTTGAGCATGACGATAGACGAAGTGATCCGCACCGAGGACCCCGAAGCCAAGGGCCCGGCGCAAAATCGCATTCAGATCGTAGCTCGCCTTAACGATTCACAGCCGCCGTTTACTGTAACCGACATCAAGCAGCGACAGCGTCGCAGCAGACCGTCGGCCCCGTTCACGACAGTTACGATGCAGCAGGCCGCTTCAGTTCGCATGCACTTCGGAGCCTCGCGAACGATGCGCACCGCACAGAAACTGTATGAAGGCCTCAACGTGCCCGGCGAAGGCAGTGTCGGACTCATCACCTATATGCGTACCGACAGCACGCACCTGTCAAACGACGCGATCAGCCAGGTCCGCGGATTCATCGGCGACAGCTTCGGACCGACATACCTGCCGGAAAACCCCGCCAGGTACGGATCCGGCAAACGCGCACAGGAGGCTCACGAAGCCATCCGCCCCACTGACGTTTCCCGCACACCCGACAAGCTCCGCGGAGTGCTCGAGCCGGATCAACTGAAACTATACGAACTGATCTGGCGCCGATTCGTGGCATGCCAGATGAACCCGGCGGTATGGCAGGTCACAGAAGCGATCGTGACTGCGAAAACTCCGGCCGGAGACGCAGACTTCAAGGCCATGGGACGCACCCTCGAATTCTACGGACACCTCCGAGTGGCCGGTCTTCCGCGAGGCGGAGACCAGATCCTGCCGGAACTGGCGACTGGAAAACCCGTGGCGCCTATTGACGTGAAACCCGATCAGCACTTCACCCAGCCGCCCCCGCGGTATACCGAGGCCTCGCTGGTCAAGGCCCTCGAAGCTGAAGGCATCGGCCGGCCCAGTACGTACGCTGCGATCATAAAGACAATTCAGGACCGCGAATACGTTCGCATAATGGAACGAGCTTTCCAGCCGACGCACCTGGGAACCGTCGTGACCGATCGCCTGGTAAAGCACCTGCCGCGCGTTTTCGACGTCAGATTCACCGCACACCTCGAAGACGAACTCGACGACGTCGAGGCCGGGCAGATCGAATGGGTCGACATTCTCAAACGCTTCTACGGACCCTTCCACGAGAACCTGGAAAAAGCCGGCGAGGAAATGGTCCACGTGCAGGCCGAGTCAGAGCCCAGCGAATACAAATGCGAAAAATGCGGTAAGCAGATGGCCTACCGCCTCAACAAGTCCGGACGATATCTCTCCTGCATGGGCTACCCCGACTGCAAGAGCACCATGCCGGTAGACGAAGACGGCAAGCCCGCACGCGCGGCGCTTACCGACATCGCGTGTCCGACGTGTGAAAAGCCGCTGCAGATGCGGAAGGGACGTTACGGTCCGTTCCTCAGTTGCTCAGACTACCCCGACTGCAAGAGCATTGTGAACCTCGATCGCAAAGGCGGAGTCAAGCTGCCATCGGCGCCGCCGCTGCTGATCGAAGAACTCAAGTGCGCCAAGTGCGAAAAGCCGCTGAACCTGCGAAGGTCAAAGCGAGGACCGTGGCTGTCGTGCTCGGGCTTCCCGAAATGCCGAGGCCGCCTCGGGTGGAAAACGCTTACCGAAGACCAGCAGAAAGATCTCGAGACGAAGCTGATGAACCACGAGAAGGCTCATCCGCAACCGGTAATCAAGACCGTTCACAAGTGGCCCGTGGAAGCAGGATACACACCCCAGCCGTTCGACCCGTCGGCCTCCGACGAAAAGAAAGAGCCCGAATCAGAGTAATGAACCTCCCTATCGAAACGCTGGCGGGCAAGTTTATCGTAATCGACGGACCTGACGGCGCAGGCAAAACCACTCAAGCGGCACTCCTGGCCGAATTCCTGGCTGAATCCGGGCTCGAAGTCCAGCGCATTCGCGATCCCGGCGGCACGGAAATAGGCGACGAGATCCGCACGATCCTGCTGGACAATCGCCATCACAAAATGAGCGTGCAGTGCGAACTGATGCTCTACATGGCCTCGCGAGCGCAACTGGCCTGCGAAGTTATCGCTCCCGCGCTGGCGGCGGGAAAATGCGTGCTCGGCGACAGGTACGTTTCGTCAACGATCGCCTACCAGGGCGCCGGCGAAGCCGACACCGAAACGATAATCCGCGCCGCAAGAATCGCCGTCGGCGACACGATGCCGGACCTGACAGTGATACTCGACATAGACTCCCGGCTCGGCCTCCAACGCGCAGCACGCGAAGGAGCGGCCGACCGGATAGAATCAAAGCACATCGAATACCACCGCAAGGTGCGCGAGATATTCCTGGCCCAGGCCAAAAACGATCCGCAGCACTACACGGTAATCTCCGGCGCCGAGGCGATCGAAGAAATCCAACAACAACTCCGCGACACACTGGCGAGTTGGAACTGGGCGTAGTACAATCGACGCCTAATGGTTAAGCTCCTCGACATTGTCGGACAGGACTCCGCCGTCGCCCTGCTCCAGCGCCGGATGGCCGCCGGGCGCATGGGACACGCGCTTATGTTCACCGGACCGCACGGCGTGGGGCGCCGCACCACCGCTGTCGCCCTGGCCGGGGCGCTGCTGTGCGAGAGCCCGGTAAAGTCCAGCAATAACGGCGAGTTCCCCGAACTTGATGACGACTTCCAACTCACCGACGCCTGCGGACAGTGCAACGACTGCAAGACCCTTGCCGCCGGAACGCATCCGGACATGGCGATAATCTCCAAGGAGCTTGCGGCCCATCACCCCGATTCGGACGTTAGAAACCGCAAGATGCAGAACCTCGGCATCGGCGTGATAAAACACTTCCTCTTGGACGGCGCCTATCTCGCCCCGTCGCGGGGCAAGGGCAAGGTCTTCATCGTTCGAGAGGCCGAACTGATGACGCCTATCGCCCAGAACTCGCTGCTCAAAACGCTCGAAGAACCGCCGCCAGGGGTCACGATCATCCTGCTGTGCAGGCGAGCCGAGCAGATGCTGCCGACAACGATAAGCCGCTGCCACACCGTCCAGTTCGGACCGCTGCCGGGCGAGTTCGTAACCGAACAACTCGTGCGAGCCGAGATCCCCGAAGACCAGGCCGCATTCTGGGCCGCCTTCACCGACGGATCGGTCGGCAGATCACTGTCACTTGCCGCCAGCGAAATGTATCCCGTGAAATGCGAGATAATCGACGAACTGGCCAGACTCGCTCCCGGCGGCGACGCGGGACTCGGCGAAAGACTCCAGAAGATCACAGACGCTCAAGCAGTGGCCGCCGTAAAAGCCGCCAAGAGCCAGGACAAAGCCGAACTATCAAAATCCCTGGCCACGCGCCGCGCCACGGGAACGATGCTCGAACTGATCGCAGCCGCCTTCCGCGATGCGATCTCACTGTCATCCGGCTCGCCCAGGGCCCTGGTCAACTCGGATCAAGCCTCCGCGATCCAAACGATAGCGTCAAAAAAACCGATCCGCCAACTGGCCGGCGCCATAGAACAACTCTCCCAATACGAACAACTCCTCTGGCGAAACGTGAACCCGAAAATAGTCTGGGACAACGTAGTCCTGACCTGCGCGTAAGACGCCTCGGCGCCCGTTTGTTCGGGGACTATGAGTTGATCGCGACCAGGATCGCGATGACTGCGGCAAACAGCAGTATTGCTCCGCCGACCAGCATGAGCGAACCGATTCGCATCTTGCTTCGGTCCTCGGGCGGGAATTCGCTTCCGGGAATCTTCCCGCATTTCTTGCATTGGAACGCCCCGAACGCCGCATAGAACAATGCGCCGACCAGCCCGCCAGCCATTTGTGCGCCCCTGCTGTGGCCGCGTTGAACCGGATCTCCGCATCGAGGACATTTGTAAGCCATACGCTCTTCCTTTCTGATAAGTGTAGTTACGTTGTATAACCGCCAGTCGGCGATTTCAACATCCGTTTCGGGCTGTGCAGCCTTTTTTGAGCCGCCCGGGAAACATGAGATAACAGACCGATCGTCTCGTTTCAGGTCCGCAGGGGCGACGGGGCCGGCCTGTCTTTAATTCATCAGCGACGTCACAATACGAGAGGACTGCATTGAATCACGGCGACGCCGGGCCGCGGGCGTTAGTACGCTTCATCAAGCTTCGCTTTGGACAACCATTTGGCGAACGTTTTCTCGAATTTCTCAACGTAGCCACCGTCATGACGGAAGCACCATACAGAGAATTTGTCTGACGGGTCCAGGAACAGCGCGTCGCCGTTGTTGTCGCCAATGGCAAGCCCTGCGGCCAGGCGGTCGAACGCATACTCCTCGCCATTGTCATCCGTTGTCGCATCGCCCGGAAACACTTCGCGAAGGGTGGCCGTGTATCCGCGGAGCTGGTGAATAGACGGATACTCCACACCGTCAACATTGATGCTCTCAAGAAGCTCTCCTGACGTAGCGAGCCACCAGCCGTCCACATCGTCATATTCATACGGCTGGTCGCCCGAATGCGATTCAAGAAAGGCCACATACTCAGCGGGAAGTTCAGGAAGTGACGACATGTTCAATATCTCCTGTGCAATAGTGTTGGTTCGGAAATATACGTTCAAGCTCAGGGGCGCCGTTTACGGTGTCCCCTGCAGCGACTGGTTAGGGGCTTCATTGCTCTGGGTTTGTGCCCCAACCATCAAATTCACAGTCGTGTTTATGCCCCAGGTTACACATCTCTGCGGTCCATCTCACGACCTCGTCATCGGTCATGTCCATTGGCGTCGTCCAGCCAGTGATGACGCGGGTGTTCTTGTCATGGGCTGATTCGCCGCACTCGGCCGCATAGCCAAGCGATAGCAGTTCCTCATTGAGGGCCTCAGCCTTCTCGTGAGTATTGGTGTAGAAGAAGTACTCCAGCTTCAATTGCTCATCTTCGGTAACGCCGTGCTTCCTCAATTGCGCCATAGTCTTGGGCGACATAGACGTTTGAGAGGCAAGATTCTTCTTGTGCCCCTTCTCACTAGTGAATCTACCAGGCTTGCCCTTGAAGAAGTTCAGCATGCTGTTCCTTTCTCTTCCCTAGCAACCTATCCGCGGTCATGGTCGCTGGCTCAGGATTTCATTATCACTTGGGGTTATTCCCCTGTCCCAATGCGCCGGTCCGGTGATTCTCATAGATCACGTCTATTTCTTTATAGAGGTCCGTTCCGACCGTAACAAGGGGAAAATCTATGACTTGCAGACAGGCGCCTTCATTCTGGTGCGACATGAAATCGCAACGTAATGAACGCCCGGAGCAAACGCAAAGCCACGGCGCGCAGGCTCCAAATTACGGATGTCATTCGGCGGTGGTCATCTTGGAGACTTTGGTTTTTTTGTCTCTTATGCAGCCTAGCATTCTTGTTCCGAGTTTGAACAGGGCCGCCAGGTCGCCGAAGCTTCTTATGCTCATGAGTCGTCGGAGAATGTAACCCGGCCGCATGAAGAAGCGCTTGTGGGCTTCGGCTATGATCGACACCAACTGCTCCTCGGACCAGTTCTCCGAGATAATCACCGGCCGCATAGGGTCCTTCTCGATGAAGTTCTGGGCGTGGACCTCGCGATACGATCCGTCGGCCCGGGTCCGTTCGTACAGCGGCGTGCCGGGCATCGGCGACAGTACGTGAAAATCAGCATAGTCAACGCCAATGTCGATGGCGAACTTGATGCTGCCCAACGCATCTTCGTAAGTCTCGACCGGGATGCCGAGGATGAAGTAGCCTACGGTTTTCAGACCGGCCGCCCGGGCCAGGGCGAACGCGTTGCGAGCCTTTTCCGGGGTGGTCTTCTTGTTGAGATACTCCAGCCCGTGCGGGTTGGCGCTCTCTACGCCGAAGCCGACGATATCGCAGCCGGCGCGACGCATCTTCTTGAGCATCTCGGCGTCTACGGTGTCTACCCGGGCCTCGGCTTTCCACTTCAGGCGGTACTTCCGCTCGATCAGACCGTCGCAAATCGCCATCAGGCGGTCCCGATCAAACACGAACAGATCGTCGTAGAAGATGATGTACTGCGTACGGTACTTGGCGACGAGTTCATCGATCTCGGCCAGCACGTTTTCGGCGGTCCTGCCCCGCCATCGCCCGCCGCAAACGCCCTTGTCGCAGAACACGCAATTAAACGGACACCCGCGCGAACTGATCAGCGTGGCCACGCGGCGCCCGCCGGACAGTGCGTAGCGGTAACGATCGGTCGGCAGAAGATCGCGTGCGGGAAAGGGAATATCGTCGAGCTGTTGTATCCTGGTCCGCTCTTCGGCCGGGCTGTCGGGAGTCGCCAACCCGGCGATATTCGACAGCTCACCGCCGGCGGCGATCGCATCGAGCATTTCAACGAACGTTTCTTCACCTTCGCCGATCACGGCCGCGTCGAGTTCGGGGTTCTCGGCCAGAATCGTATCTTGAAGGGCCATGGGATGCGCCCCGCCGATGACGAGGAACTCCGTCAGCGGGCGGCATATTTCCATGGCGCGCTTGACCGAATCGAAGACCGGCGTAAGTGCCGTCAACCCGATAACATCCCACTTTTGGACCGAAACGCGTTCGGTGAATTCGGACCACGAGAGCCCCTCCCCGGCCGCATCGATAATCGTAACGTCGTGCCCGGCCCGCCGGGCGCACGCGGCGATATACGCCAGTCCCAAACGGACCATTGCAAGCGGGTTGTCGTCAACCCTGCGGTCCGGCGCCTGGATCAGCAATATTTTGAGGTCAGACATTACGCGTAGATCGATATCCGTAAGCAGTTTTGCGAAAGAAGTAGAGCCGCGAATAGTACACCGCCGGGCCCGATAAGTAAAGCTTACCACAGAGGACACAGAGAACGGCAGCGGCGAAATCTATGTTACGGCCACTGCAACGGCTTAGGTAAACGGCGAGGACACAGAGGTTGGCAACGTCCAGAGTACTGGTCCGGTTGGCGTAGGGGACGGCGGAAGCGTGACGTTCTCTGCGACCTCGATAAACGGCGGCTGCTCAAGGAAGTGTTGTTGGTCGTTGTCTACCTCTGTGTTCTCGTCTTATACTTGCCGTACCGCCGTCGCCGTAACAGAGATTGCGCCGTCGTCGTTGCCGTCCTCTGTGACCTCTGTGGCAAAACGTCGTCGTCGTTGGTCGTTGCCAATTGCCAATTGCCAGCCTCCAGGCATTGACTCAGGCGGACTTAATGAAGATAATCTCCCGGGTTCCCCCTTTTGAATTTTGCCGGCCGAAAGAGTTATGCATGAAGGATTTCATTCGATCCCTCAAATACTTAAAGCCGTACCGCAAGCGCCTCGGCGTCTCGATCCTCTGCGTGCTGATCATCGCAGTGCTCTGGGCCGGCGGTATCGGTATGATCATCCCTACGATGAAGGTCCTGATCAGCCCTGAAGGCCTGCACGGCTGGGCGTGGAACTCGATCGCACAGGACCGCACGGAAGCCAAGGTAGACCTGGATTTCCCTACAGTTACGACAAATGTCGGCGGCAAACCGGTCACGATGCTCGTAGACGTCGTTCGCGTCGATGACGGGACCCTGGCCCACAAAGCCGGAATCCAAAAACGCGACTGGATCATCGGCGTAGGCCTCAGCAGCGAGGCGATCAATCGCCTGTCGCACGAAAACGCCAACAAATGCATGGATCTCCTGCTCCAGAGCGACAAGGCCATTGTCCTGGAGGTGTTCACCCCGGGCGACGAACTGGCCAAATCGCGACTGGTGACTATTGAAGCTGTCGAGATTTCCACGGGTTCGAGCGTGCTGGGCTGGGCCGCCGGGGCGATACCGCAGCCCAAATCCAGAGAAGAGCGATTCCCGATCCTCGTCTGGGCGCTTGTGCTGATCGCGATTATGACCGTACTTCGCGACGTGCTGCGGTTCTGCCAGGAGTACCTCATCCGCTCAGTCGTGCTCCGCGCGATAATGGACATGCGCTGCGATAACTATAACGTGGCGCTGCGCCTGCCGACCACTTTTTTCGCACGCGAAGGGACCAGCGACACCACGAGCCGATTCATTCAGGACACCGCCGAAGTTTCTCGCGGCATGGCCACGCTGTTCGGCAAAACTCTCGTAGAACCGGCCAAAGCAATCGCCTCGCTGACAATGGCCCTGATCCTGTCGTGGGAGATGACGCTCCTTGCGATGGTGATCGGACCGCCGGCGTATCTCCTTATCCGACAGTTGGGCCGAACGATGAAGAAAGCCACCCGCCGGGTGCTCGAAGGCTGGTCGGCGATGCTCGCGGTGCTCGAGGAAACACTGGCCGGTATCCGCGTAGTCAAGGCCTACACCATGGAAGGCGCCGAGCGCAAGCGGTTCTTCCAGGTCAACCGGCGGCTGCTCAAGCAGCAGCAACGAATCGCCCGGACTGAAGCTATCGTCGCCCCGTCGATCGAGGCGATGGGAATAACCGCCGCAATGGTCGCTGTCGGACTGGCCGGTCATCGCGTCCTGACAGGACAACTGGACGCAGAGATCTTCATCGGGTGGATGGCCCTGCTGGTTGCGATGTTCGACCCGATCCGCAAGCTGGCCAAGGTCTCCAACACGTTCCATCGATCCGACGCGGCGGCCGGGCGCATCTTCCAACTGCAGGACCAGCCGCAGGAAAAGAGCCTGCCCGACGCACCGCCGCTGGAGCCGCACTCAAAGAGCATCGAGCTGCGAAACGTCAGCTTCCGCTACCCCGGAGCGTCGGAAGATTCACTCCAGGACCTCAACATCACAATCGATCACGGCGAGACAATCGCAATTGTCGGACCCAACGGATCGGGCAAGACCACACTGGTCTCCCTGCTGCCGAGGCTGATCGATCCCACTGGCGGCGAAGTCCTCATCGACGGACACGACATCTGCGACCACTCGCTCAGATCGCTGCGAAAGCAGATTTCCGTAGTCACCCAGGAAACGATTCTGTTCAACGCCACAATCGCCGAGAATATCGCCTACGGAACCCGCCGCCCGGGCGACCAGGCCGTGAAAGCCGCCGCCAAACGCGCGTTCATCGACGAGTTTATCTCCGAACTACCTGACGGATATGACACAATCGTAGGACAACGCGGAGCCACGCTCTCCGGCGGACAACGCCAGCGGATCACCATCGCAAGAGCGATCCTGCGCGACCCGTCGATCCTGATATTCGACGAAGCGATGAGCCAGATCGACTCGGAATCCGAACACAAGATCCACGAGGCGATGGAAGAGTTCAGCCAGGGACGAACCACGCTGCTGATCGCACATCGGTTCGCCACAGTGCTGTCGGCCGACCGGATCGTAGTGATCGACGCCGGAAAGATCCGCGACATAGGCCCGCACGCCGAACTGCTTGAACGGTGCAAACTATACAAGCACCTCTACGACACGCAGTTCGTAGACTCAGGCGGGTGATTAACGGCTTGGCAATTGGCAGTTGGCAATTGGCGACGACAAACGGCAGCGGCCAACGACGGACGGCCAACGGCTTTCGAAATTCTGTTTTGTGATATACAATGCTCGCTTATGAATAACTACTCCAAATTCACTGTTGCGTTTCTTGGGGCGATCCTGACCGCGGGGTTGTTGTGCGGCTGCGGCGACGGGTTCGAGTTCAATATGGGCTCGTTGGGCGGCGGCGGAGATCTGAACGCCTGGGTCGCCGGCGAAATGGTCAACGTTTCGGCTCGCACCAAGGCCTCCGCCGACGGCGACGTGTTCGACCCGGCAGCAAAACGCATAAAACTCTTTTCGGCCAGCAATGAGACCGTATCGTTCCAGGTCGTTGTAGACGCCGCCCGATCGTCGGTGCGCGGTCTCAAAGTCGTCTGCAGCGATCTGCAGTCGGCCCAGGGCGGCAAGATCAAGGGCTCTGCAGTATCGGCGTTTCGAGCCCGTGCGATGCGAATCACCAAGTACCCGCCGTGGTATCTTCGCCTTGTCGACAAGGTCCCCGAACCCACGGACTACTACGACGGACTTGTCGAACTCGACCGTGGCGGCGATATCGCGAAAGTCAAATCCTCCAAGCGAGCTGTTCTCTGGATCGCCCTGGAGGTCCCGCGCCGCGCCAAGGCCGGCAAGTACTCCGGCAAATACGAACTCCGCTCCAAGACGCACAAGACCTGGTCGGCCGACATCGCACTGGACGT
>CAYMSH010000138.1:0-14467 GCA_964392945.1 uncultured Planctomycetaceae bacterium
CGCATCGGCGGCAACCAGCGCTGCGGCACGCGATGGGGTCCCACGTGCACCACGCACAAGATGAACGACGACGGTTCGGATATCGTGGCGATAAGCTGGCACGACACGAACGAATGGCATCCCAGCGTCGATAACGACGGCATGCTGGTCTACTCGCGATGGGACTACGTTGACCGCGACTCGGACATCGCCCACCACATCTGGCGAAGCTACCCCGACGGGCGAGACCCCAGAAGCTATCACGGAAACTACCCGCTGGTGCGCGGGTCGAGACCCTGGATGGAACTGTCGATCCGAGCGATACCAAACAGCCATCGCTACATATCAGTCGCCGCGCCGCACCACGGCGAATCGTACGGTTCGCTGGTGATCATCGACGAACGAATTAAAGACGATCGGGCCACGTCGCAGGTCAAGCGATTCACCCCGATGGACTACTTCCCCGAATCGGAAAACGCACCCGGCGTGCCAGGGATGGGAAGAAGAGGCGGACGCCGCGGCAACGAACACTTCGGTTCGCCCTGGCCGCTGGATGAGAACTTCGCACTGGCGGTCTGGGACCCCGACGAGAAGTCGCACGGCATATTCCTTGTCGATGCGTTCGGGAACCGCGAACCGCTTTTCCTGCCCGACTCACGCACCGGCTGCCTCGATCCGATCCCGCTAAAGGCCCGCAAACGCCCGCCGGTTATCCCGTCAAAGACCACGCAGATGCTCAAAGACCGCCCGGGAAAAATGAGCGACAAGGACCTGGCCTACGGAACCGTCAGCGTGATGAACGTTTACGAATCGGAATTCCCGATCCCCAAAGACGTGAAAGTAACGCACATGCGGATCGTGAACATATTCGCCAAGCCGAACTATCACCTGACCAAGCCCATGATCGGCCTGGCCGCTCAGTCGCTGGCCCGAGGCGTGCTGGGAATCGTGCCTGTTGAATCCGACGGATCCGTACACTTCCGCTGCCCGACAGGCGCGGGAGTATACTTCCAACTGCTCGACGAAAAGGGACTCTCAGTCCACACAATGCGCTCGGCGACTTACGTGCACCCCGGCGAAACGCTGAGTTGCATCGGGTGCCACGAGTCAAAAGGAACAATCTCCGCTCCCGGAGCCGGCAAGATACCGGCCGCTCTGAAACGAGCCCCGTCGGAAATCGCCACAGAAGCCTCGGGCACTTTCCCGCTGACGTTCCCGAGACTCGTCCAGCCGGTGATCGACAAGAAGTGCCAACCGTGCCACATGAAAACGATCGGCGATCCGAAACACAAAGGCAAGAAGCCTCCTTCTCTACGCGGCGACAAGTTCGGCCGCAACGGATGGTCCGAGGCCTTCGCGAATCTGCACAAGCTCGGATGGGGCAAAGCCGGCGGAAACGGAGCGATCCGCCAAAACGGGCGCAGCTACTCGATCCCGATGCAGGACGGCGCCAGGATATCCAAGCTATACAAGCATCTGGCGAAAGGTCATCACGATGTGAAACTGACCCCGCTGGAACTCAGGCGGTTCATCATCTGGATCGACGCGAACACAAACTTCTACGGTGCGTACCTGAACATCGAAGACCAGGCAAAAGGCAAAGTGGTCAAACCGAAGCTCGGTTTGCCGAAGTGGATCCCGTTTGAGAAGCTGGTCAGATAGTCCCGGCCGGTCAACAGAACAGTCTTTATTCCGCGACGCCGCCGGTCGGTTTTTTCTCCAAGCGGCTCGGAGCGTTATGGCGATCGGGATGGGGCCCCAGTTCCTTGTGGCTCAATCGCTGAATGGTCATTCCCAGCATCAATATGCCGAACGACACCCAGGGAACAACCTCCATGTAAAGCTGCTCCAGCGGCACCATGGCGTGATGACCGTTCTGGTCATACCAGGTAAGCGTCGCGTGAAGCCGGTAGTGAATAACAAACAGCGTAGCACCGGCGCCGCCGATAGCCAGAACGAGCACGGTAACGGCGTGCCACGGATCCCGAACGATCATGAAGGCTATCGGAATCGCCACGCAGGTCAGGACAAAAGGCGGAAGGAACTTCATGACGAGCGAAACGCCGGCGGCGGGATTGGTGACAATCGCCTCGCCGCCGTGGGCCAACACCAAACCCAACAACGCATCGTAAACCCATCCGGAGCAGAAGAACGCGGCAACCCCGGCGACTAACGCGGCGATAATGTATACTCGTTTAATCATTTTCCTCTCTCGACAGTTTCGCTCATCAGGCGCCTTCCTGGACCGGCGGCGCGTGATACACCGAGTCTTCGTCTATCTCCGGCGGGCGCCTGGCCGAACGGCGCCTCTTGACGGCGGTCACAATCACTATTGTTATCGCCAGACCGAATGAGCCCAACATTATACCAAGTCCGCCGAGTATCGTCACCAGGAGTCTTCCGACGAATCCTTGACCGATCGCCATGACGGTCTTGGGGCCGAGGCGGCCTGCGGCGTAATTCGCCTCGAACATATACTCGCCCGGAGCGTCAATATTGAACTCGAAGACCGAAACCCCTGCCCTCGCGCCTATCGTATATGTCGAATGCACGCTCGCCGGAGACAGCTTGACTTCATGTCCGTCGGAAGTGCGGACCAGGCTGCATTCGATGCCTGAGGCGTCGTCCGGCCGGCCGGAGTAAACCCTGCCGTCGATAACGCAGCGATACTCGTGAAACACGGTGTAATCGCCGATTTCAGTCAGGTCCAACGCCTGCTTTCCAGGGACGACTACTTGCTCGGAGGAGCCGGAAATGCCGGAAAGACCGCCGATGAGAAGCAACGCGAATCCTGCAATCCCGGCAACTAGAACCAGTCCGGCTACGACGTAATACCACCCGCTGGGGGAGAGTTTTCTATCAGACATCCGGATTCCTTTCTCACGACAAGTTACGCTCGTATTCGCTTCGTTCGACGCCTGAGGAGGAAACCCGCCCCAACGATGATCGCCGCAAGCGTCCCCGGTTCCGGAGCGATCGAGCCGTACTGACCGCTCGGCGGCGAATCGGCGGTCTGCCCGAAATTGCTGCGCTGTAGAACGAAGTCGGTCAGATCCACCTCGCCGTCGCCGTTGAAGTCGGCGTTCTGCTCGCCGGGCGGGCCGCCGAACTGGGCGATCAGTTGCTGCAAATCGCTTTCATCGACAACGTCGTCGGCGTTGGCGTCTCCGGCGAAGGCCGGCCAGATCGTCACGTCCAGCCCGCCGCTATTATCATCGTATCTCGTATCGTAGATCGACAGTTCGATCGGCAGGCCCTGCCCGAAGATCCTTGCACGGTAAACGTGCTGGGGGCTGAAAACGTGCGGCCGGAATGAGACGCCGTCTTCCGTGCCCATCATCAATACGTCAACGCCGTCAACTTGAAGATCCAGGTCGCCGCCGCCGGGCGTTTCGATCCATACCCATGCATCGTTAATAAACGTTCGAACCCATTCAGCATCGGCGATCTTCTCGGGGACCCCGCCCCTGTAGCCGTAGAAGCCCCGCGACTCGATTACATACCACTGGCCGGAGAGCAATGGATCGCTCGTTACGATCGACCCGTCGGAGGGAATAAACATCGCATCAGCCCCAGCGCCTGCTCCCAGAGCAGCGATAACCGTCCCGAGTATCAACGCCTGTCGTATCATGACTCAGCCCACCTTATCCTGCATCTCCTCCGCCGCACCGAATATGCGGGTCATTTCTAACGTTTGAGTCTATCCGAAAACAGAGATTTGTCAATCGCAAAACCAGCCCCAAGAAGACGAATCCGGCCCGCGTTCCTTCGATTGTCACTCCTGCGGAGCGTCGATGGGCTGGTGCTGGGCCATCGTCACGGTGAACGTGGTTCCCTTGTCAACTTCGCTGGTCACGCTGACGTCGCCGCCGTTTAGTTGGGCCAGTTTCTTTAGGATCGACAGGCCCAGTCCGCTTCCGAGGATATTCTGTGTCTTGGCGTTCTTGATTCGGGTGAACTCGCCGAACAGTTTTTCGACGTCTTCAGGCGCCATGCCAATACCGGTGTCGGAGACCGTTATCGTGACGATTTCGTCGGCGGTGCGGCAGACTACATCCACCCGGCCGCCGTCGCGATTGTACTTGACGGCATTGGAGATCAGATTGTTGAGAATGATCTCCAACTCGCCGCGATCGACGGTCATCTGCGTCTCAGGTTCGATGTCAAGTTCGATGGATATCCCGCGCTTCGTCGCGTCGGGCACGTAGCTCTCGATGCTCTGTTCGGCGATTTCCCGCAGGTCGGCCGGCTCTATGCGGCGATTCTTCTGGCCCGATTCGATTCGCGTAAGATCCAGCAGGTCGTAGATCAGCTTCTGCATTCCGTCCAGGCGCACAACACAGCGATTGACGATCTTGTCGTAGGCTTCAAGCTGATCGCCGGCGACGCGGTCCTGCATCAGGTGCAGGTATCCGTCGATGGCGCCGAGCGGAGCCTTCAGTTCGTGGGCCAACACGGAGATGAACTGGAATCGCACCTGGCGTTGTTCTTCGGCGAGCCTGCGGGCCTCTCGCTGGAGGATCAGTTGTCGAGCGGCCTTGCGGACTGTGGCCTTGAGCTCCTGCGGCGTAAACGGTTTGGCCAGAAAATCGTACGCCCCGCGTTTCGTGGCGCTCACGGCGGTCTCCAGCGATGCGTACGCCGTGATCATCACAGCGAGCATATCCGGCGTTTCGTTCGGATCGGCGGCGACTTTTTCGAGTATCTCCATCCCGCTGATCCCGGGGAGATGATGGTCCAGCAGCAGCAGGTCAGGCCTGTGGGCCTCGATCCGGGCCAGGGCCTCTTCGCCGTCGGAGGCCTGGGTCAGGCTGACTGCGATGGTCTTGTCGATATCGGCAAGCGTGATCGTCACGTTTCGCAAGACGCGTTCTATGCCGCTGCGCATGCCCGGTTCATCATCGACAACAAGTACGTTAAGCGTGTCCATCGCAGGTTACCTCTTGAGCAGTTTCTTGACCTCGCCGATAAGCTGTTCGTATCGGATGGGCTTTGGCAGGAGTCCGTCGGCCTTGATCCACGATCGCTCTTCGGAAGTCTGTGCGTCGAACTCGAATCCGGTCTCCGACGTAACGCCGGTCACCAGCAGCACGGGTATTGTCGGATCGATCTTCTTGATGTGGTACGACAGCGCGAAGCCGCCGTCTACGTGCTCCATCATCAGGTCAACGATCGCCATGTCGGGCCTCATCGTCTCCAGGAGCTTCTCTGCGGGCATCTGTCCTTCGGCGGTCACAACCTTGTAGCCGGCGGCTTCCAGTTGAAACTGCATCTGTTCACGGATGTCTATGTCGTCGTCTACAACAAGGATCGTGATGTCGCCTTGATTATCATTCATATCAATTACCGCTCGCGTTGGTCTGTTCATTCGTCGTTAGTGCTCTTGGGCAGTTTAATGGTGAAGGTCGTGCCCGTCGGCCCTTCGTTCGGGTCGGCGTTGGAGACAACCTGTATGTCTCCGCTGTGCATTTTGATGATTCCGTAGGTAACGGCCAGTCCGAGTCCGGTGCCTTTTCCGATCTGCTTTGTGGTGAAGAACGGCTCGAATATTTTCTTCAGGTTCTCCTGGGGTATCCCAACGCCCGTGTCCTGGACCACGAGCTTCAGATTCCACTCATCAGCATCGACAGTAGCGGTAAGGTCTCCGCCGTCAGGCATGGCGGCCACCGCGTTGCTGATCAGGTTAGTCAGGACCTGGCTGATCTGGTCCGGATCGATCTCGGCGATCGGGTCGTCAGTCGCCACGTCTACAGTAACGTTTATCGCACCGTCGATCGACAGGGCCTTGACCGACTTGAGCACCAGGTCTACTGCATTTACCGACTGCCTGGCGACTTTGTTCTGCCTGGAGAAGTTCAGCAGACCGGCGACGATCTTCTTGCAGCGATCGGCCTGCTCTACGATCATTCCCAGATCGTCCTGGAGTTCGGCGTGCTTGTCGGCCTCTTCCAGCAGGAGGTGTGCGTACATGAGCACCACGCCGAGGGGGTTGTTGACCTCGTGTGCGATACCGGCGGCCAGTTGTCCCATCGAGGCGAGCTTCTCAGAGTGCATCAGCGCTTCCTGGGTGCTGACCAGCTGCGTATTGGAAACCGCCAGTTCCTGCACCGTGGTGCGGAGTTGCTCGATCGTGTTAGGCAGGCACATTTCGCTCTCGGCCAGGCCCTTGAAGATCGCCGTAGCGTGTGCGCGGCAGCTGTCATAACCGCAGGCTCCGCAGTTCAGTTCGTCTTCGATCGACTCTTTGCCGATCCGCTTTAGAATCAAGTCGATCTCCTCGCGGAACGGAACGGGTATGCGCTGATCGTGGGCCTTGAAGGCTCGCGAGAGATCCACGTCGCCCATATCTTCAATGCTCTGTCGCCACTCGTCGGCGTCGCGCAATTCGACCATCTCGCGGGCGAACTGCCCCACTTTCGAACGGCGAGTGAAGACGGGGCTTTCGCACGCCATGCCCGGGCCCATGATGCATCCGTGGCAGGCGAGGATTTCCAGCAGTCTGACCTGCAGGTCTCCGTTTTCGAAGTCCTTGAGGGCCTGGACGAAATGGCTCCGGCCGTCGGCTACGACGATCTGCTCCTCCATGAGGTTTTCTTCGAGTTTCGCCGCCTGCAGCAGGCCGCGACTGATCGCAAACACACGCCCCATACCGGCGTACGGAGGATCAAAATCGCTGGACGCTATAGTTGCAAGATCTACTCGCTTGGCTTCGAACATGTCGCGCAGTTCGGTGAACGTAAGCGCCGCATCCACGTCGCCGGGCAGGCAGCTTGTCATCGCCTCGCCCTTCTTGGCCACGCACGGACCGACGAAAACCACACGCAGATCATCTCCGTACATCCTGCGGAGCACCCTGGCGGTGGCCACCATAGGGGAGACTATCGGGGCCAGGTGCTTGACCAGGTCGGGGTGGTACCGCTCAACGTACGCCACAATCGCCGGGCATGTCGTGGCGATCGCACGCTTGTCTTCTTTCGAATCGAGCAGCCTGCGGTATTCCGCGGCCACCAGGTCCGCCCCGAACGCCACTTCGTTAACATAGTCAAAGCCCAGTTCTCGCAGCCCGCTGACCAGAGAGCCCCACTGGACTTCAGGGAAGGCGCCTGGAAAACTCGGAGCGATCGCCGCGGCCACTGGTGCGTCTCCGTCCAGGAGTTTGACTACCGGGTCGATCAACTGGAGGACCTGCTTGGCGTTCTGGCTGCAGACCCGAACGCAGTTTCCGCAACCGATGCAGCGTTCGGGTATGACGTCGGCCTGGCCTTCCTTGATCTGGATAGCCTTGGCCGGGCACTCGCGCACGCAGGTGTAGCAAACGCGGCAGCGTTCGCGGACCGTTGTGACCAGTGATGTTTCAGGTTTGAGGTTCATTATGCCGGCTCGCTTACTTCAGCACCTCTCGCGAGGCGTAGGACGTATGCAGGAGTTTGTGGCTCTTTTCGCCCAGGGGCTCGCCGAGGAACTCGTCGTAAAGGCTATTTACCGCCTCGTTGGAGTGCGAGGTCCTGATCGCCGATTCGCTGTCGATCTTGTACAGGGCCTGCATGCGCGCTCGAATCGCCGCGGGATCCGTATCCAGAGGCTGTCCGCCGCCGGCGATGCATCCGCCGGGGCAGGTCATAACTTCGATAAAGTGGATGTCCTTGCGAACTCCGCTGCTGATGTCCTCCAGCAGCGCCTTGGCGTTGGACAGTCCGTTGGCCACTGCGACGTTGACCTGCGTACCGGCGATTTCGAAACCGGCGGTTTTCACGCCGTCCATTCCGCGAACGGCGGTTACCGAAAGTTGCTCGAGGTCCTCGCCCGTGAGCATGTGATACGCGGTTCTCAGCGCCGCTTCCATCACGCCGCCGGTTGCTCCGAATATTTTTCCCGCACTGGATCGCTTTCCAAACGGCATGTCGGCGGGCGAAGGAGCCATCGCCTGGAGGTCCAGCCCGCGTTTGCGGAGCAGGCGAGCTACTTCGCGAGTTGTCAGGACAGCATCGACGTCCGGGATCGTATCGTCGCCGAGTTCGGCGCGTTGGGCCTCGAATTTCTTGGCGGTGCACGGCATGACCGCGACGCTGTATATCTTTTCCGGGTCGATGCCTTCGCGCTGGGCGAAGTAGGATTTTATGATCGCGCCCATCATCTGCTGGGGGCTCTTGCAACTGGAGATGTTCTCGATGAACTCCGGATAGAACGTCTCGACGAACTTCACCCATCCCGGCGAGCAGCTGGTCATCATCGGCAGCGCCCCGCCAGTGGTTATCCTGTGGACCAGTTCCGCCGCTTCCTCCATGATCGTCAAGTCGGCGGTGAAGCCCGTGTCGAACACGTAGTCGAAACCGAGTCGGCGGAATGCGGTTGTCATCATGCCGCAAACATCCTTGCCGGCCGACAGCCCGAACTCCTCGGCCAGGGTCACCGAAACCGACGGTGCGTGCTGGACTACGACTACACGATCCGGATCGTTCAGCGCCGCGGCGACTTCCTTCAGGCTGCTGCGTTCGGTCAACGCGCCTGTCGGGCAGACCAGAATGCACTGACCGCAGTTGATGCAGCCAGAGACGTTCAGGCCCTCGTCAAACGCGGTAGTCACAGTGGTGTGGCGTCCTCGCCCGGCGAAATCGATCGCCGCGACGGCCTGGCCTTCTTCGCAGACCCGCACGCACCGGCCGCACAAAATGCACTTGGCCGGATCGCGATGGATCGCCGCGCTGGAGGTATCGGGGAAACGCACGCTCTTTTCGCCGGCGAACCGTCGCTGCCGCACGCCGTAGTTTTCGGCCAGCGTCTGCAGTTGGCAGTTCCCGTTACGGATGCAGTAGAGGCAGTCGTCGGGATGATCGGCCAGCAGCAGCTCGATAATCGTCTTGCGAGCCCGCATCGCCCTGGGCGAATGGGTATGGATCACCATTCCGTCGGCCGCCGGGTACGCACAACTCGGGATCAGGGAGCCCTGCCCCTCGACCTCGACAACGCACAGGCGGCAGGCTCCGCTTGGCGGCAGATCCGGCATGTGGCACAGCGTAGGCACCGAGACGCCGTTGCTCTTGAGAGCTTCGAGGATGGTCTGGCCTTCTTTGGCCTTCAGCTTGCTTCCATTGACTTCTATATTGATCACGACTCTGATCTCCTGGTCGCTACTCGACTGTAATTGCGTCGAACTTGCACGAATCGACGCACGCTCCGCATCCGACGCATTTGTCGGAAACGATAACATGCGGGGCTCTGACCGCGCCGACGATCGCGTCGGCCGGGCACTTCTTGACGCATAGCGTGCATCCCTTGCACGCCTCGGGGTCAATGCTGTATCGCTTCAACTCGGCGCACACGCCCGCGGGGCAGTTTCGCTCGTAAACGTGAGCTTCGTATTCGTCCCGGAAATAACGCAGCGTGCTGAGAACCGGGTTCGGAGCCGTCTGGCCCAGCCCGCAGAGGCTGGTGTCCTGGATCGATTCGCTCAGACGCTGCAGGTGCATAATGCCCTTGAACCGCTGCAGGGCGTCATTATCCTTCTCGGCTCCGTATCCGCGGGTGATCCGCTGGAGAATCTCGAGCATGCGTCGGGTGCCTTCGCGGCACGGGATGCACTTGCCGCAACTCTCGCGTTGGATGAAGTCCATGAAGAACTTGGCGACATCGACCATGCAGGTCTCTTCATCCATCACGACCAGCCCGCCGGAGCCCATCATCGCCCCGATAGTCTTCAGCGACTCGTAATCGACCTCGATGTCCAGGTGCTCAGTCGGTATGCACCCGCCGGACGGACCGCCAATCTGGACGGCTTTGTACTCTTTTCCGTCGGGAATGCCGCCGCCGATATCGAAGACGATCTCGCGGACGGTTGTGCCCATGGCGACTTCTATCAGGCCGGTTCGGGCCACTTTGCCGCTGAGTGCGAAGACCTTGGTGCCCTTGCTGGTGTCGGTTCCGATCGAACCGTACCAGTCGGCGCCCTTGTCAACGATTCCGGCGACGTTCGCCAGCGTCTCGACGTTGTTTATTATTGTGGGGTGTCCGAACAGTCCGGAAATCGCCGGGAACGGAGGACGCGGGCGAGGCATTCCGCGCTTGCCCTCGATGCTGTGGATCAATGCGGTCTCTTCGCCGCAGACAAACGCCCCGGCGCCCTTCTTGATCACCAGGTTAAGATCGAAACCGCTGTCGAGTATATTGCGTCCCAGCAAGCCGAATTCCTTTGCGTCGGCGATGGCCTTGACCAGTCGCTCGATCGCCAGGGGATACTCGGCCCGGATGTAGACATAGGCCTTCGTGGCTCCGATCGCGTAGGCGGCGATGGCCATCCCTTCAATCAGTCGGTGAGGATCGCCTTCGATAACCGCTCGATCCATGAACGCGCCCGGATCGCCCTCGTCGGCGTTGCAGATGAGGTATCGCTGATCGCTTCCGGTCTCCTGTGCGAACTTCCACTTGCGACCGGTCAGGAATCCGCCGCCGCCCCGGCCGCGAAGACCGCTGCCTTCTACAACGTCGCAGACCTCGCCGGGAGTGCTCTGTCGCAGTGACTGGGCCAAAGCGCGATATCCGCCCAGTGCGATGTACTCGCCAAGACTGACAGGGTCCACAACGCCGCAATTGGCCAGCACCCATCGGGTCTGAGCGGCGAAGAACGGGTGATCGGCCAGCATCGGCACGCCTTCGAAGGCTTCCTGGCCCTCGGCGGCGGCGAACTGGCCCAGCGTGGTCGAGGCGTCAATGGCGCCGTCCAAAGCCGAATCAAGCAGCGATGCGGCGTTGTCGGCGGTGACATTGCGGAAACTCACTCGCGATCGGCCGGGCAGTTGGATGTCCACGATCGGCTCGGCTACGCACAAGCCTATGCAGCCGACTTCGACAATGTCGGCCTCCAGACCGCGATCGGCCAGGCGAGTTTGCAAGGCCTCGAGCGTGGCTCCCGCCCCGGCGCCAAGTCCGCACGTGCCGGTGCCGATAAACACCGTCGGCCGATCGTTCTGCTGGCGACGCAATTTGGCCAAAGCAGCCTGTCGAGCAGTCGGATCGCCAGCGTCTTCGATGCACTGGGGCCCTTGGGTCAAACACTCGATCAGTGTCGGACAAGGCTTCTCGGCGCTGTGTGTGCACTGATCGCACTTGACTATTTCCAGCATTTCCTGTGGCGACATCATATTACTGGCCGCCTTTCTTGCTGCGGTAACTGTCAATGATTCCGTCCACGTCGTCCGGCGAGACGCCGGCGTGGAACTCACCGGCGACGCTTATCACCGGCGCCAGGCTGCAGGCTCCGATGCAGGCGACAACCTCGAGACTGAACAGTCCGTCACGAGTGGTTTCGCCGGCGTCGATCTTCAGGGACTTCTTCAACGCCGTCAGGACCGCTGCTGAGCCCTTGACGTGACACGCCGTCCCGCGACAGACCTGAACGTGAAACTCACCGGGCGGATGGAATCGAAACTGGTTGTAGAAAGTCGCCACGCCGTAGATCTTGCTGGCCGGCAACTTCAGCCAATCGCCCACCTGGGCTACAGTTTCACGCGACAGGTAACCGTGACGGTCCTGCACGTCCTGCAACAGCGGTATCAGGGCGTCGCGTCCGGCGTTTGGATACTCTGCCAGAATGTCGTCAATGTCGGCATGCATCAGCACTGGTATATTCCTCTCTAACTGTTTAACCCGGCGAAGTACGCCACTCGCTCAAGGGCCATAGTCATGTCAATGTCTTCTGCGAAAGTCCCAGGCCCGACCCGAAGGACGACTGGGGCGAAGTTCAGTATTCCGCGTACTCCGGCGTCTTCGAGGCTGGAAGCAACGGCCTGTGCCGCCGACCGCGGAACGGCGATAACGCCGACAGTGATCTTCTGCTCGGAAATCACTTGAGCCAGATCGTCAGTCGAATAACAGCGGCAGCCGCAGATTACGCGTCCGGCCTTGGCCGCCGCGCTGTCAAACGCCGCAACGAACGACAATTTCGGCCTGCGCCCCTGGAAGAATGTTAGAACGGCCCTTCCAAGATTACCGACGCCGACCAGCGCGGCGCGAGCGCCTTGCGGATCGTCGAGCTCGGCTCCGACACAGTCGATCAGGGCGGCGATATCGTAGCCGCTTATCGGACTGCCTTTTGCGCCGACCGACATCATGTCTCGCCGCACCTGCGCGGCCGACACTCCAGCCACTGAGGCCAGTTCGTGAGAGTAAATACTCTCACTTCCGTCTTCCAAGCGATGCGCCAGTAGCCTGCGGTAGCGGCTTAGGCGCCCGACTGTTTCGTATGAGGGTGCTGAGTCCATGTCGTCCTCGCAACTCGTGATCACGCTCACGTGTATTTCCGTGATTTCATACACGCTGTGAATTCATACACAGCCTAAGGAACATAACCGGAATTGTCAACGCAGATAATCAGAATTATGGCAAGCCGAAATGCGGCGACACGAACACGATACGCCTAACCAGTTACATGCACAACAATTACCCCGAAAAGTGGCAAAGTACGATTCGCCTACTTTTTTCTGACGGACCCGGCAACCTGACAACACTATCGACGACACTGCAGCGATGACTCTCAAGTAGCCAGCCGGTTATCGCGGCTTAAACCCCGGACAACTCACATCTCATACGACAGGCCAATATGCCGATTCGGCGCATGCAGCAGCGCTATCGGTACAGAATCAGAAATCACCGGCCGGCACAGGCGGTTCGGCATCGACATACCGATAGAAACGGTCCGCCGCGCCGCCGATCACAGCCCCGAACGAACCGCCTAAAAGCGCGAATACGCCGCCTATGAACACTATGGCGACCCAGTAGAAATCGCGCAAGACGAAATCGATTTCCGACCAGGGCATCAACTGGGCCACCAGCGCGCCGAGAACCAACATCGGGACGCCGCCCGCAATGGCCCCCAGCCGAGCCCCTGCCCCATAGCCGTAGACAAACCCATTGAGCAGAGCGCCGAACACAAGCCCGGAGAACACGGCGATCGCCCAAGTTAGAACAATGACATTCAACGGCGTTTCGGCATTACGCTTTTCTCGTTTCATAATCGCAAATTCCGACCTGTCATTGCATGTTATACTTCAGTTTTCGCACTCAACACCATCGTTACACTTCCAGAACTGTCGAAAACGGCGCCGACAACGGCTCCGAGCGAACCGCCGATCAGCCCCACCCACGACAGTACTATGAAAAAGAGAATCACCTCGCCCGGATCAGTCGTGAACTTGCTGCAGATTGAAACCTCCCTGGGGCCGCGAAGATACGACATCCCCCAGAGAATCATCAGAATCGTTCCGATCGCGGCGAATATCCGTGCAAACAACAGATAACCGCGAATCGCACGGGACAGGAACCTGGCGAGAACGACACCCAGGACGAGACACACAACCCATCCCTCGAGAAAAAACGGTTCGTAGTCTCTAAATTCCGCCCAATTCAGCGAGAGCAAGACAACTGGGCCGACCAGGGAGGCGAAGTAGATCATGAACGGATACGTAAAGCACCGGCCCAGTTTCGCTCCGCACAACAGCGCCGTAAGCCCGACTACGCCGAATCCGAGAGTCCCGCCGGTTAAGGCGAAACCCAACACGATCGGAATACACTCGACACCAACTGGACCCGACGCGGCACACGCCAGTCCAATAAAACCGAACGCCACAGCGCCGAAACTGCCCAAGACGCCGGCCAGCGCCATAACGCCTTCGTGCGTCTCCACGCCCGGCGGACGTTCGCAAGAGTCACCCATATCAAGCCCCATCAGTTAATCAAATTCGAGAACCGCAGCGAGTATACGCATTATCGATAGTCGATCACAACTCCGTTCACCAGGATGTTCGTCCCGCTGCGGACGAGCTTTCCGCCGGCGGGGCATATTACGATCACCCTGCCGGACTTCGGCGGGATCGTAACGCGCGCCTTGCCGCTTGCGGCCCTGGCGACGAATACGTCGCCAACCGTCTCGTACAAATCTCTGGGCGCTTTGCCCAACTCGATTTCGACTTCCTTCGGGCTGGCAAGGACGCGGTGGCGCGACGTAATCGCCTTCGGCGCGTCGTGCGGATTGTAATACAGGTACGTCGGATACGCCGGATAGCGGTGAAAGTCCGTGGCCAGGCAGTCGAGTTGGAGAATGCCTTTGACGTTTGTCTTGTTAACGATCCCGGCCAGTATGCCGACCTGCGCCGAACCGTAAACGCCGAGATTCGTCTTGCCCCATCGAGAGGTCTTGGCGTCACCGGCGGCGAATGGCGTGTTGGCGGATTTCGACACGATCCATATGTCATCGACGTATATGCGATCCCTGCCCTTTGACTCGGACGGTTTTCCCGAGTCGACAACCTTCAGATACGCAACAGACGACGAGACGTCCAACCGCCCGCTGATTTCGCGGTCCTCGGAAGACGAGAAGTCAAACAGCGGCTTGAACGGACCGCTCGGACTTTCCGAATACGAGAAACGAAAAGCTTCTCCATCGGTAACCGTTCAGGCCCTTTGGGGCCTGTGATGTCTGCCTGACCGGGCAACGCGC
>CAYMSH010000139.1:0-14383 GCA_964392945.1 uncultured Planctomycetaceae bacterium
AAATAACCCTGCCTGTCAGAATCGAACGAGTTATGGGATGACTGTGTTTTTTTTCTGATTTTTCTCGTTTCGCGGGGCCAAAAAACGATTCAAAAAACAACAACTACAGCAATTCGGGGCCTCGTGACGATAAGAAATAGGAAGAAATTTCCTCAATAATCGGTCAGTCCATACAGAGAGCAGGCAATAGATGATATACGCAACGTTCACCTTGTGGTTAGTTCTGACAGTATTCATGGGCATCGGCGTCTACCGCATGTGGGCCTCGCTTGGAAAACCCGCGTGGGTCAACTGGGCTCTGCTGCCTGGAACTCTCGTGGCTCAGATGGCGTATATCTTCGGATGCCTGATAACCGGCGGGGAAATAAAGAGCGCCAAACTCGTTCCGGAGAAAGGCGACGGCGGCGGCGCACCCAAGACATCAGACTCCCCCAGGCTCAAAGTGATCGGACCGATGGTCTCTTCACTGATGGTTCTGGTGGCCTGCGGAGCGTCGATCCTGGCGGTTCACAAGGCGCTTGGCAAGCCTGTTATGGAGCGTTTCCGCGGCGAGAGCTCGAGCATATTTTCCTATTCGACTCCCGCCAAAGCCGAACTGCCCAAGGACCTGCCGCGATCGTGGGACGCCGGCTGGGACCTGGCGGGACAACAGGTGCAACTTATAAAGCACACCTGCGAAACCTGGTGGGATCTCGAGTGGTCCAACTGGCGCGTCGCGTTGTTCGTGTACCTTGCGATCTGCCTTGCGGTGCGTCTGGGGCCGGTGAATCAGCCGATCAGACCAATCCTCGGGGCAATCTGCGCCATCGCTGGAGTCATAGCGATTATCGGTGCGACGACCAAAGATTTCGCAGACCTGATGGACGATATATGGCCCCTGCTGACGTATGTCTGGGCCAGCCTCCTGACACTGCTTGCCGGCACCCTGGCGATCCTGGGAGCAGTATCTCTGTGGCGAATACTGACAGGCAAAGACAAGGGGATGAAGAAAGCAGGTTCCAGGTTTTAGGTTCCCGGTCCCTGGTTTTAGGTTTTGACCTGGAACGTGTAACCTAGCCCCTAGAACCTGCCGTTAGCCTGCCGTTAATAAAACACGGCAGGACCAGTCTTGGGTCAGGTCCTGCCGCTAGTACCCGGCGGGTGGAGGGAGACCCGCCAAGCAAATACTGGATTCTCGGGTTAAATCAGCGTTCCGGTTGCGACGCTATCAAACATATGCTCTCCATCTCCCAAACCTTTGGACACAATGAACTGTTGGTGCGGCCGAGAAGACCAAAAAGTGCGGTCGCCACAAATCGATCCGTAAAGCTGACTACGATTTCAATAGTAACACACAATACTGTTTTGACCAAGCGAAAAGTACCCCGAGATAATAACATTTATCAATCGGGATGCGACGACGCCTCATAAGATCAACACCTTATATAAGACGCGGCGGACCGATATCTGCGACATCGCCGGATTTCCTGACCTGTGTCGCGGTTAGACGCCTATGGTCCGATGCCCCGAAACCGTATTCCGCTTGCTCAACGCGATGTATCGGGCGTAATGACATCTGGGGAACCCCAGCCCAAGGGTTTCTTTCCCGGAACCCCACACGTCGTTAGCTTGCAACTGTAGTAAGAAAATTGGATAATGTCGCTTAAACGCAAACTCTTAAACGCAAACTTGTGCTTGGCGGAATGGGACGCAGAACATGCCGAAAGAAGCAGACCAGATCGATATGGCGGCTTTGGGTTCCGACCAGTCCGGAGGTCCGACGCCAGGGCCGGATGCGCCGAAGCGCCGGAAGGCGCCCGCCTGGCGCCTCTGGCTTTTCCGCTTGATAACCGCAACGCTCGTACCGGCGCTGCTTCTGGGTTTGCTTGAGGGAGGCCTGAGGATATTCGGATACGGCCAGCGGACGGAGTTCTTCCTCAAGATCGACTCTCGCGACTCGTACACGACCAATCAGCGATTCGGTTGGCGTTTCTTTTCGCCGGCGATTGCCCGAAACCCGGCGCTATGTGAATTCCCAGCCGAGAAGCCTGCGGGGACTTACCGCATCTTCGTGCTGGGCGGTTCGGCGGCAATGGGTACGCCGGACACGGCATTCTCATTCGGACGAATGCTCGAAGCAATGCTCCAAGAACGGTTCGGCGAGACCCGCTTTGAGGTCATCAACGCGGCGATGACCGCGATCAACTCGCACGTGGTCTTACCCATCGCCCACGACTGCGCACAGCAGGAAGGCGATCTGTTCATCATATATATGGGCAATAACGAGGTGACCGGGCCGTACGGAAGCGGTACGATCTTCCAGGAGTTTTCCGGCAATCTGGCAGTGATTCGCGCCGGGGTATTCCTTAAATCCACGCGAACCGGGCAGTTGATTGGGAATCTGCTTGGCGGCGGCGGGGATAACGCCCCTACGCACTGGAAGGGAATGGAAATGTTCCTTGAGCAGCGCGTCGCGGCTGACGATCCGAGGATGGAAAAGGTCTACGCTCATTTCCAGGAGAATCTCAAGGACATTTGCGATGCCGCCACATCTTCCGGCGCCAAGTCGATCCTTTGCACCGTCGGCGTGAACATGAAAGACTGCGCCCCGTTCGCATCGATGCACCGCTCCGATTTGAGCGAATCGGACCTGGGCAGGTGGAAGGCGTGCTACAAGGCCGGCTCCGACCTGGCCCGGAAGGGCGAACACAACAAGGCGCTCGATCAGTTCCTCGCGGCGGCCGAGATAGACGATCGCCCCGCCGAATTGCACTTCCGCATAGCCCGAAGCCGCCAGGCGCTCGAACGTTTCGAAGAGGCCGAAAAGCAATTCGTCCTGGCCCGAGACCTGGATGCGTTACGATTTCGAGCCGACACGCGCATCAACGAAACCATTCGCCGCACGGGTGAGATTCTCGCCGACAGAGGCGTTTTCCTCGTCGATGTTGAGCGGGCGTTTCAACAAGCCGATTCAAAACAACACGGACTTGTCGGACGGGAACTGTTCTACGAACACGTGCACATGACGCCGGAGGGCAACTACCTGCTGGCGGCAACGCTGTTTCGGCGGATCGCGGCGATCCTGCCGGAGAGTATCCGCGGCGACCGACCCAGACCGATTGCGCCGCCGTCACAAGCAAAGTGCTTTGAGTTGATCGCCCTGAGCGACTGGGACCGATACCGACTGCAGCACACTATGTTCAAGATGCAGAAGAGGCCGCCGTTCACAAATCAACTCGACTACAATGCTGACCGCATCGAAAGAGGTCGACTTCTGGCCCAACTCAAGCGCCGCGCCAGTTCGCCGGCGGCCCTGGAAGCGGCCCGCAGCGTCTACATGGCGGCAATCGAACGATCCGGCGACGATCTCTTTCTTCGCAACAACTTCGCCAACCTGCTGGCGCGGTGCGGCGATCACCAGGGCGCTGTCGAGCGATACCGAACTATTCTAAAGCGATTTCCGCAGAGAGCCAGTTGGCGTATCGCCCTCGGCGAGGCGCTGGCCGAACTAGGGAAATATGACGAGGCGATCGGTGAATTCGAGCGGGTCATCGGACTCGATTCACACACGTCTACGACAACCGATGCATATTGCCGCATAGGCGTAATAAGATTTGAACAACATAGACTGACCGAATCGGCCGACTCGTTCGCCAAGGCGCTGGCGATCGATCCGGAACTGGCGGCGGCCCACCATGGCCTTGGCAGCGTTCTCTTCCGCCAGGAAAAGACCGATCAGGCGATCGATCGATTCCGAAAGGCGCTGGAATATGATCCAACACTGATCGTAGGTTACCACAACCTTGCGATCGCCATTAGCGAGCACGGGAACCAAGACGGCGCGGCCGAATGCTACCGCCGGGCGATCGAAGCTGATCCCCAGAACCTTAAATCGCACCACCTCCTTGCGTCGCTCCTGAAAAAGCAAGGGAAGTCAACCGAGGCGCTCGACCAATACCGTCAAATGGTCGAGATGAATCCCGGCAGCGCCGAGGCCCGCGCTCGCTTGGGCTCCATATTCGCCTCGCGCAGCAGATGGACTGAAGCGGCGGAGCAGTTTCGCCAGGTGGTCCGGATAGATCCCGACGGCGTCAAGGCGAGGCATAATCTGGCGATCTTTCTATCTCGCGTCGGAAAGACAGCAGAAGCAATCGAGCAATACCGCCAGGTGCTCGCTCGAAAACCCGATTTCGAGTTAAGCCGTGTGGCGCTGGCGGAAATCCTGGCGACCGATCACGACCCGGCCCTTCGCAACGGAGCCGAGGCCGTGGGGCTGGTAAAACCGCTCTGCGATCGCCCGGGGCGGAAGGCTCCCGGTACGTTGAATGTGCTGGCGGCGGCGTACGCTGAGGCCGGACAGTTCGACAAGGCTGTATCCACCGCCAAAGAAGCGATTCGCTGGGCCAACGCCAAGGGGAACTTCACCCTTGCTGCAAAGCTGCAAGAGCGACTATCGCTGTACAAGCAGGGCAAACCGTATCATACCGAACAACGCGTCAAGAAGAGCACGACCCCGTGAATTACCGGAATCATTCGGCCAGACATCCGAGACCGCCCAAGGCCCTGTCTCAGCACGGTAAGTGAATCATCGAGCCAGTCGGCGAAACTGCACATATCGCCGCCAAGTCGCGGCAGAACGGCGCTAAACGTCCTGAGTTCGTAGATCGTCACGCCGAGTTCCCATCAAGCAGCAAAGGCTAATCAGATGGCCTGCAACATGTTAGGGGTCAAATATCCCTGACCATTCGAAAATGCGGGATCGTGACTTGCGTAAATTGATCGCCGTGGGTCCGGTAGCCGAGCTTTCGGTAGAACGCTACGGCCGTGTCGCGGGCATCCATTTCAATCCGCTGAACCCCCCTGCTTCGCAGGATTTCTTCAACACCGCGGATCAGGAAGCTCCCGGCTCCGAGGCCCCTTCGCGGCTCGTCGACGGCCATCTGGCGGAGCTTGGCGGCCCGATCGTCCAGCGGTTTGATCACTACGCAGGCGATAAGAGCTCCGTCTTGATCGTACAGCCCGAAATGATACTGCTCGGATTCGCCTTCAAGATCGGCCTGGGACCATGTAAGACCCAGCGGCTTTCGCAGCAGGCGGTCCCGCATAGCGAGAATTGCTCGATACTCGTCGCTGTCGTATTGTGCTTCTCTAATAATCATATGTTCGATTACGCCGCATCGCCGCTATCAGATCGTTGCAGTCAGCAGGAGCGTGTCGCTTGTCTCGGGATCGAATGGGTTGAACTGGAGATCGCCGAAAGTTTGGATATCGCTGAATCCCGCGTCGGCCAGGGCGTCCGCCATATCATTATATAGATACGGCCTGAGCGGCGTGCTGAGGATCTTGTGGGTCGAGCCGCCCTCGGGGTCCCACTGGATTTCGAGGATATTGAAATCCACCAGATCGTCGCCGAAGTCGTAGAATCGCACGAATTCCCGCTCGCCGTCCCGCGTGATCCCGACGATTCTCTCGCCGCGTTCAAGCACTACCCGATAGTTCAGCAGGTGCAGGGCCAGGACCCCGCCGCCGGACAGAATCGCCGCGAACCCCTCCAGCGCGCCACGCAGGTCTTCGTCGCTCAGCAGGTGAGGCAGCGAGTTGCCCATGCATACCACCGCGTCGCGCGGGCCGGAGGTCCGATCGCCGAGGTCCTGCATCGGAGCCTGCAGCCAGGAGCACATATCCGTATCGATTCCCGCCGCGGCGGCGTTCAATTCGGCGGATTTGAGCATCTCCGACGATATGTCGCTGGCCAGGACCTTAACCCCGCGTCTGGCCAGTTCGATTGCAAACAGGCCCGCTCCGCAGGCGGCGTCAACCGCCGAGGCAATGTCGAACCTGCGCATCAATTCCTCGACGAATCGTCCGGCCGGGGCTTGTCGGCGAGATTGACCGGTCAATTCTGCGTAGTTGGCGGCGATTTGATCGTAGAAGTCCATGGCGAATGATCGGCGAGTCGCTTATTGGGCGACTTCCACTACAACGCGGAATCCGGTGGCCGCATCGCGGGTGATCGGAGTCAGTGAGAATCGGGCCGCCGAGCGGCAGGCCTTGGGCGCCGAGAACCACGATCCGCCCCTTACGATGCGTTTCAGTCCGCTGCTCGGTCCTCTCGGATCGACAGTGACATCGCCGGCGGGACGATACGCTCCGGAACGATCGTAGCACCATTCGGCCACGTTTCCGTGCATATCCTTGATCTTCCAGGGATTCTCTGTGCGCCGCCCGGAGTGTTCGGCGAACTCCTGGCCGTCATTATGCTCTTGGTCGCTTTCAGGCAGTTTGGAGGCCTTGTCGGCGTAATTCCCGTATTTGTGCAGTTCGGCCGGATCGTCCCCGAAGCTGTAGGCGGTTTGCGTTCCGGCCCGGCAGGCCATCTCCCACTCGGCTTCGGTAGGAAGGCGAACGGTTCTGCCTGCCTGCTCGCTGAGCCACTGGCAGAACGCCGTAGCCTCAGTCCAGTTCACGCACGTTACCGGCGAGCCGTTGTGGGATCGAACTCCAGGCTTGTTCCACCAGGCGTTTGCGATTCTGCCCCAACGTTTTCCGTCCCATCCCAGAACTCGGCTCTTTTTACGGATTCTCTCATCGGCCTTCCTCACAAAGTCCTTGATCTGGTTTCGTTCGTTGTTCTCGGGCTGCCTGCCCTTGGCGCGAACGAATCTCCTGACCCCAGCCTCAACAGCCGCCGACACCCGAGCCCGATTGTAGAAATCGTACTGCTGGCGGCTGATCTCCAGCATTCCGATATAGTAGGGCTTGGTGATTCGGACCTTGTGAGGCTTCTCGAACGTCGAGCGTCCCTTCTGGTCTTCAGGCGAACCCATAGTGAACTCGCCGGGCCGAATCCATATCATTTCGATATTGGGGCCGCCATGCTCGCGATTGTCGATCATGATCTTCCCCATCTTCAGCGTGAATCGCTTCTTCTTTTCGATCTCGGCCTTGAGATCGTGGATCTCGCGATTGCGCGAATCGAGCTTGAGCAGGGCTTTGACCTCGTCGCCGGCCTTGCCTAATTCGCCCTGGGCGATCATCGTCTTTGTCTCGGCGATGCGTTTCTTGATTTCGGCGGCCTTGCTGGCGTTTGCGGCGTTGGCTGCGGCGTTGCGGGCGGCCGCGGCGGCGGTGTTGGCTATGTGCGGCAAATCGGCGGCGGCGTTTCCGCATTCTTTGGCGGCCTCGACCCGTTCGAAGGCGGTCTTGGGCGATTTCGTTTTGGCATGCGCGGCTTTGGCTCGGGTCCATGAGTCTCCGCCGAATTCATCGAGTTGCTTGATGTCCAGCTTCTTGACGGCGTCTTCAAACGCTTTGGCGGCTTTGGCTACAACGCTGGTCAATTCGGTGTCGGCCAGTTTCGACACCGCGTCCCATTTGGTTTTGGCCTCGTCGAACTTGCCGTTTTTGTAGGCGTTCCCGCCGGCACTTATCGCCCGATCGACTTTTCGGGTACTCGGACGCACTGCCTTGGATGACGCATCGACCAGGAGCTTTTTGGCTTCCTGTGCAGCCTGGCGGGCGTTCTCGGCTTCGGTGCGCTTGGCCTGCAGAGCGATCAATTCCAGGCTGAGTCTCTCAAGGGCCAAGTACTTGGGCTTGCACGCCGAATAAGCTTCCTTCTCGTACAGGTCCGACGCTTCGGACTGCAGCTTAGAGCCCTGGGCGATCTTGTCTGCGAAACCCTGACCGCCGTCCAGCATCCTGACTTTGTCCCAGGCGGCGTTGGCTGTGGCGCGGATCGTCACGACGTTCTTCAGGACCGCCTTGTCTCGAAGGTACTCGGCCTCGACTACCGGGGACTTGTCCCATCCGTCGCGAAACGCCCTGGCCATCAGGGTGTCGCCGGGAGAGACCGTGATCGCCCCGCTGTAGAGCGGCGAATCGACAGTGGGAACCACGCCGTCTGTGGTGTAGTAGATACTCGCACCGGGAGTAGCGCACTTGATTGTCACGGCGGTAGGCCCGGCGATCGCTCCGCTGCGGCGCGACAGGACCGGAGCCTCGACTCTCATTACCTCCGGCGGCGGATCGGGCTCCGGAGCCGGCGGCGGGCCGCGGAAAAACACCGCCCAGACGACAGCGGCTATAATCGCAAGCCCCAGCGCCAATCCGGGCCAGAGGAACTTGGAGAAGTCCGGCCCGGCGAGCTTCTCGGCCACTGGTATCGCTTCCTCGGAGTCCTGTATGATTTCAGCTCCCGACGCCCAGCACGCCTTGAGGAGGTCCTTGAGCAGTTCGTCGTAAGTCGCGTATCGATCGTCGGGGTTCTTCTGCAGCATTCGGGTCAGAACAGCCACAGTCTCTGGGTGCAGGTCCTGGCGCACCTGGGCGATATCCGGCACGGGGCCCTCGATCCTGGCGTACAGGACCTTCATCAGGCTGTCGCCGGTAAACGGAGCTTCCCCGGCCAGTGCGTGATACATTGTCGCCCCGAGGCTGTAGATATCGGCTCGATGATCGACATGGCCCCTTTCCACCTGCTCGGGGGCCACGTAATACGGAGTTCCCAGCGCGTCGCCTTCGGCGATCTTGCCGCCACCGAACCTGGCGATGCCGAAGTCCACGAGTTTCGGGCGCCCCTTTTCGCTGAGCATTATGTTCTCGGGCTTGACGTCGCCGTGGATCAGGCCGATCTGGCCGGCCGCTTTCAGTGCTCGAGCGACACCGGTGATCAACTCCAGCGTCTTGACCTCGTCCAGCGGTTTTTCCTTGGAGAACTGCCTTTCCATCCCGCCGCCGGAGATAAGCTCCATGGCGATATAAGGCTGGTCCTTTTCCTGGCCCAGCGAAAAGACCCTCACGATGTTGGGATTGTCCAACGAGGCCAGGGCTCTGCCTTCTGACATGAAGCCCTCGACCCGGGAAGGGTCCTGGCCCAGTTCCCGATGCATAACCTTGATCGCGACGAAGCGGCCCAGGGATTTTTCGTAGGCCTTGTATGTCGCGCCCATTTCGCCTTTGCCCAGTTCCTTGAGCAGCACGAATCCGCCGAGTTTTCCCGGGGCGGTGAACTGGGCTCGGCATTGCGGGCAGGTGACAGTCGAGAACGCCGGCTCAGCCGATACATCCACAACATTCCCGCACTTGTGGCACGCGGTCTTACCGACGCTGTCGGCTTGAATGTTGTGACTCTGGTCGTCAGCCATATGGGGCCCTCAGCTAACGTGTAGTAATATGTCGCCAAGCGAACATTGCATATTGAGTATAACTGGACTGGCGTTCTTTGTAAAATTCAGCAAACAGCCTTTACGAATTTAATCGCTGAAGATACTCCTGTCCACCCGCAAATGAGTTTACACCCCAGATAGATTCAGAGCGATCGGGCCAGCGATGTAATATGCTTATCGGTCCGACAAGGGGCTCGGGCCAGCAAAACCGCGTCGTTTCGGCGAAGTTTCGGCGTTCTTCGTTCGCGGCGATGTGTTGAAAGTGAGTGCTTCTTGGAAGTGCGACGGCAGGTTGGATCTTTGGCGACGGGGTCTGATCACGCGGTTCCGGCCCGCCCTATTTGGAGCTGGCCTCATGTTCGAAGACGAGCTCGTTATTCAAAAAGCAGCCGATTTTTCGGCCCGCCAACTCCACCCTGATATCGTACGACTTCCCCTGTTCAACTTTCCCATTAACCTCTTTGACGTATTGCGGCCCCTTGCCCGGGAGGTGCTTTTCAAGACAGTGTTTGGTGTTGTTCTTGCCGCCGACATTGAAGAGATAGCACTTGTTTCTGCCTTTGCCCCCGGCGTCATGAGCAATAATAACCCGAAAACCCTCTTTGCCTCCGGTCTTCTTGGCCTTCACACTTACGGTGTAATCCGTCCAGTTGGTTTCGCCAAAGGTGATGAAGTCACCCTGCCCCAACTCCCTCTGTTCCACGGTTCCGCGCCCGAACCACCACTTTCCGTGTCCGGCCCTTTTCTTCTGCCGATTGGTGTCTCTCCAGCGGAGTAACTCCTTGCCGTCACGGCGGACAATCAGGTCCCTGTATTGAATCTTGGTTTCCCAGGAGCCCACGCCGACCATTCCGGTCAAGGGTTTCCAGTTACTGTCCGCCTCGGCGGCGGCCCTGGCCGCGGCATCCAACTGGGCTGATGTCGGGAGTTTCCCGCTGGCCACTACCCGAAAACCAACTCGCGCGCTGTACTTTACGCCGCCGCGATCTCTGCTGGCCGATCGGCACTTGGCCGGCGTCGAGGCCCACGAACCGCCCCGAACCACGCGCATCGCCCCGCGTGGAGGTCCGACCGGATCGACGAGAGACTTCCCCGCCCCGTCCGAGCCCCGAGGATATATCTTGTAGAAATCGCTGCACCATTCGGCGGCGTTTCCGTGCATGTCGTAAACTCGCGGCGGACCCTTGACGAGTTTGTAGCTCTGCACCGGAGCGGTGTCGGCCTTGCCGTCTGAGTTTCGCACGAGCCCGACGGCCAATCCAGACGTTCCGTCGGCGTAGTTGCCGTACTGGCAGAGTTCAGTCGCCTCGTCGCCGAAGCTGAATCTGGTCTGTTTGCCCTGCCTGCAGGCGTATTCCCACTGGGCCTCTGTCGGCAGCGAGATAGTCATGCCGCCGGCCCGTTTGGTCAACCACTGGCAAAACGCGTTGGCGTCGGCCCAGGTGACGCAAACCACGGGGTGATCGCCTCCCTGTGCGAAGCCCGGGTCCCGCCAGGTTCTTCCAGTCGCACGAGTCAGCCGGTTCTTCAGCTTGACTATCCCAGGGAGCCTCTTGTCCCGCTCGGCTTCGGGCTTGTATTTCGTCGCCTTTACGAAATGCTCAAACTGCCGACGGCTCACTTCGCACTGGCCGATATAGTACGGCTTGGTGATTTCCACCTCATGCTGCGTTTCGTTTGACTCCCGCCCGGCTTCTTCCTTCGGAGAACCCATCAGAAACTTGCCCGGGGTGACCAGGCTCAGCTTCATCACCAGGCCGCCGCGTTCGGCTTTGGCTCCGGGCTGGAGAGATATCTTGATCTGGAGCGCATCGTCGACGGCCTTCTTAAAACCTACAAGCCGCGAATTGTTAGGCGCGGTCTTGAGTAACGGTCTCATCTCGGCTCTGGCTTTGTAATAGCTGCCCTTTGCGATCAGGGCCGCCACGGATTTGATCGCCGCATTGAGCTTTGCTCCCTGGGATGCTGTCTTGGCGGTCTGAACCGCCGAGCTGACAAAGTGCTCGGCGCGTTTGTAGAGTGCTACGGCCTGGCCGAATCGCCCGGCCGCGGCGGCCTGGTCGGCTTGCTCGGCCGTAGATTTAACGATGCGCCACTCGTTTCCGCCATGGGTCTTGAGCAACTCCGGATCGCCGGCGGCAAGGGCTCGCTGGTAACTGGCGCGAACATTGGGCAGCATCGACTTGTACCGCTCGTCGATACGCTTGACTACATCGCCCCAGAGCCGGTAGGCCTTGAGGAAGTCTCCGCGTTCGAACACCGCCTTGGCGCTGTTGGACATATCCGACACCGGTTTCCACGGCGCGGCCGAGAAATCCGGGATCAGCGCTATCGCCGCATCGCATTTCTGCTGGGCCTTGCGAGCGCTGTTGCGGGTCGAGTCCAGCGTCTTCATGCGTTTGGAGATAAAGATAACCTGATCGTAGAGATTCTTCGCATCGGCGTAAGCGTTCTTCTGGTAGAGTTCTTCGGCCTGGTCGAACTGCCTTTTGCACTTGGCGAATTCGGCGCCGAGGGTCTGCCCTTTGTCGATCTTGTCGGCCGCAGCAAGCGCGGACTTGGCGTTGTGGCGAAGACCGACTACGTCTTTGAGGACTACTGAATCGCGTTCGTAAACGGCCTCGACTATTTCACTGTCCTTCATGCCGTCGAGAAACGCCCTGGCCCGCAGAGTGGTCCCCGGCTCGATCTTGATCGACCGGTCCCATCTCATGGACTTTCTAGTCGGAACGTCTCCGTTGTTGGTGTAGTGAATAACCGCCTCAGGCGTATCGCACGAGGCGTTTATCTTTGTCGGTCCGGCGATCTTGCGGGCCTTTGGCGAGAAGACCGGTGCGGCGACCTGAACAAGAGCCTTCGGGCCGCCCGGTGTACCCGACCCGCCGCCTGGGGGGGCCTTGTCCCTGAAGAACATGGCCCACGCTCCGACTCCAGCGGCCGCGAGAATCACCAGCAGCACGAGCATCGCCTTGGCGAAGGTCGAGCCGTGTCCCTTACTGGCCAGGCTGATCGGGATATCGTCGGCCTCCTGGGTCAGTTCGGCGCCAGAGGCCCAGCACGCCCTGCGCAGATCCTTGAGCAGTTCGTCGTAGTTCTGGTATCGTCGATCGGGGTCCCGCTGCAGCATCTTGGCCACTACATGAACGGTCTCCATGTGCAGACCGCGACATGACTTTATCAGGCTCGGGGCCGCCTTCTTCAAGCGAGCGTTAAGGACGGTCTGGAGATCCGTGCCGGGAAACGGAGGCTTGCCGGCGATCATGTGATAAAGCGTCGCGCCCAAGGAGTAGATGTCGGTGCGATGATCGACCGAGCCGCGCTGCACCTGCTCGGGCGCAACGTAATACGGCGTGCCGATCGCGGCGTCGGCCTCGAGTTTGCCCGGGCCGAATCTCGCAATGCCGAAATCAACGAGCTTGGCCCGTCCCTTCTCGTCAAGCACGATATTGTCGGGCTTAACATCGCTGTGGATCAGCCCCATTTCAGTGGCGGCTTTCAGCGCGCGAGCCACGCCTGTGGCTATCTCAAGTGCGCGGGCCTCGGGCAGGCGTTTGCTCGGGCCCATATGGTGCCCGACAGAGTGGCCGTTGACCAGCTCCATCGCGATGTAGGGCTGGCCCTTTTCCTGGCCGATGGAGTAAATCCGGACCGCGTTGGGATGGTCCAATGACGCCAGGGCGCGCCCCTCGGCCATGAACTCCTTCACGCGTTTGGGATCGCCTCCCAGTGCGGCCCGCATGACTTTGATCGCGACGTAGCGACCGAGCATTTTTTCGAAGGCTTTGTAGGTGACCCCCATCTGTCCGCGGCCGAGTTCTTTGAGAAGTATGAATCCGCCCAGTCGCCCGGGCGAGGCGAAGCGGACCTGGCACTTGCCGCACTGCAGCGTTGAAAACGGCGGCACACTGCTTCCGTCAACAACGTTCCCGCACTTGGGACACGCCGTCTTATTAACTCGATCGGCCTGGATCTCAATCGCACGCTTCTGCGCCATCACTCACCTGATGCTGCTTACCCAACTCTGTAGAGCTACGACATATACACACTGTAATGGAAATTTGCAATAATGAAAACCCCCTTCATGAATCTATTCAATCCGCCGCATCGGCACGACCCTTGAAAACCAGCATGAACCGAGCGACAAGAACAGCGAAAGAGACAGCCAGGAAGAACGCCAACTCGATCGCCGCGATGCTCGAACAGGAACCGAATCTGAACCGAGCGAGTCGCGCGCATGGACCGAGCCGCGGCGCGAGGCCGCGGTGTCGTTTTCACGCAAACCAAGTGCATGTTCGGCCTCGAAGGTGTCACATTTGGTTTACATGTGTCAACGTGTGACAACTGCTCGTATAATCAGAATAATCGGCGCGAGCCGCGGGCGTATCGTGAGTCCTGATTCGTATAACACGTTATCATCCGGGATGTTTCGCGCATCTAGGCCAATAGCGCGTTTCCCGGAGCGGTCGACTTGAGAGGTTCACAGTTCGGGCCGTTCTGCGGCACATGTGACATGGGCTACACATGCATATTGGCTGATACCACAGTTCCGCCCGTTCACCCCGGGATCGACAGATACCTACGCATAGACGCCAAAGTCCGAGCGCCGAGCCCGGCGTCTATCGACCCGACCATTTGAACCTCGGCCCTGAACGGTTAGTCACCGGCTCCAGCAGTTTCACTGCTTCGTCTATTTTGGCTGCCTTCGCCCAGTCAAGGGCCGTCTCGGGAAGATTGTATTGCCCATCAGCTGTCTTGGCATTCGGATCGGCCCCGGCTGCGAGCAGTATTTTTAATGATGAGGGCTCCGGATAGACCATTTCGTCTAAGTCAGGGCGATACACGCCCTTGGCCAGGGCCGCATAATGAAGCGGGGTCGCGCCATCATCATCCTTTGCATTGATGTCGGCCCCGGCCGCGATCAACATCTTGACCAGGGGCGCCCCATTGGGTCGTCCGGCGGCGATATGCAGCGCCGTATAGTCGCCGGCCATCGTCGCTTTAACATCGGCCCCGTTCTTGATCAGTATTGCCAGCGTCTCGCGCAATCGCCGATCACCACTAGCGACATTTCCCTTGGTCCTGTCGAAAATATCTATCGAAAACAACATTGCATGGATCAGCGGCGTAAGCTTGTAATCGTAGGATTCTCCGGCGGGCAAGATAGACTCATGAAGACCGCGTCTAACCCGGATTTCCTGGTTTAGGTTTTGTCCTGGAGTATAATAGAGCATCGTTCG
>CAYMSH010000140.1:0-14346 GCA_964392945.1 uncultured Planctomycetaceae bacterium
CTACACAACTCGATCGCCCGATAGCCCTGCCGGTCAAGGCTGCGATTATCGAAGCGTCGGCGAAGGCAAACATACCGGGCCTGTCAGAGAAACTCATCGAATGGAGCAGGTCCCGCAACGAGTGGCTGGCTGAAATCGCCCAAGCCGCCCTCGCTCGAAAGAACAAGGCGCAGAAATAACTGACGTCACCGGCCGTTTCCTATGGGGTGGAAACGCCGCGTCGCTACACAGGAGATGGACTTGTCGCGTAATGGAGGTTGGGCGATTGCAGTGGGGCTCGCTTTCGCATGCGGAGCGGTTGGCGCTGAGATTTGGGTTGATGGGGCTTCGACGGCTGCTTCGCCTGACGGGACCGCCAAGGCGCCGTTTAAGACTATTGGCGCCGGACTTAAGGCTGCTTCCCCCGGCGACATTGTTACTGTGCGGGCCGGAGTTTATCGTGAGTCGGTTCGCGTGCCGGGCGGTAAGGCGGGGAAACCTACTGTGCTGCGGGCGGCGGGTGGGGAGCGAGTAGTTGTTTCCGGGGCGGCGGCGGTTGGCGGGTGGAAGAAGTATCGTGACGGGATCTATACAACCACGCTGGGCTTTCGACCTGCGCGGCTGCTGTGTGGGCTGGTCGAACTGCAGATCGCTCGCGAGCCGAATGAAGGCTGGTGGATCGCGGGCGGGGCGAATGAGCTTACTTATCAGGCGGATTCAACCGGCCGCTTCAAGGCGATGCCCGCGAAGTTGACCGGCGTAGAAGCGTATCTCTGGACGCGGGCCGGTAATACGTTCTGGACTGTGCCAGTAGCGAAAATCGATCGCGACAAAGGATCGTTCTCTATAGTTCAGACGAGCAAATGGATGAAGATCGGCGCCGGCGATCGGTTCTACTTCCGCAATCATCCCAGCCTGATCGACCGGCCGGGCCAGTGGGCTATCGTCGGCGATAAGGACGGCAAGACATTCAAGCTGTACCTCCGCCCCGCCGCTGCTGCAGACCTGAAGCGCATATCGGCGCCGCGCGAAGCTCGCCAGGTCGTCAGCGTTTACTCAACCGCTCATGTGCGAATCGAAGGGCTCGAGATCGTTGGCTCGGCGAAGAACGGTATCGCGGTTAATCGCAGCAAGAACGTCACGATCGATAAATGCGTCGTGCACAACAACGGCTACGCCGGGATTGCGATGCGCGACTGCAGCGACATGACGGTCAAACGCTGCATAGTCCATCGCAACGAACACGGCGTTACGCTACATACGATGAAGAACTCAACCGTGACCCAGTGCGACGTGGGGTACAACCGCGTCGACGGGCTGGTCGTCTCGTGGAACAGTTCGGACATTACCGTGCGGAGGAACTATCTGCACCATCATCTGCTCTGGGGCCATCCCGACAACTTCCAGGTCTATCGAGGCGTGAAGAACCTGAAGTTCGTCGATAACCTCCTGCTGGCCGGCGGCCAGTCGATGATGATGGAGCAGATCGACGGCGGGCTGCTTCAGGGCAACATGATCGTCGGATGCGGAGCCTACTCGGTGATCTTCGGGCACAAGAACTCCAACAACTTCCGCATGCGGAACAACACCGTGGCCTTCAGCGGATACGGCTGCATGAGCCTTACCGGTCACACCTACGACGTGCAGACCAACGTGTTCGTCACCGGGCACGCCGGGCCGATGTACGGCGTGCGAGGCGTCAGGGGCTACACCGGCGACAGGAACCTGTTCTGGAACGCACCGGGGCTGACGAAGAAGAAAGTGCTCGTATCGGACAAGGCCTGGCACAACGATCTGTCGAGTTTTAGAACCGCCTCCGGCCTGGAGAAACGCAGCGTCTACGGCGATCCGAAGTTCCGTAACGGTCCAGGATCGCTGTCGATACTGGATTCAAGACGCCTTACCGAATGCACGCGCGACAGTTGGCCCCTGCGGAAAGGTCATCCGCCGGTAAGCGTCGGCGATACTGTCGAAGTGAACTTCGACGGCGTTGCGCGAAAGGTGCTGGCTATCAAGGGCGATACAATAACCGTCCGGCCGGCGTTGCGCAGAAAACCCGCAAAAGGCTGGCTGATCGCAAACTGGGGGAGACAATCGAATCTGAAGCTGGACCTGCGTCTCGGCGGGGCCAGCCCGGGCGCGCAACTGGCGGAAGGCGGCAATTGGGTCGGTTCGTCGATCGACATCGAAGCCTACCAGCGCGGCGACTTCAACGCAGACGGAGCCCGCGATCTGCCGGAGGCGCCGGAAGTCCTCAAACCGGAAGCTTGGTAGCCGAGAGAAAAAGCCGCTGAAAAACATCATTTTTGGAGTTACCAATTCGGTTCTGAATCGTACTTATATTGTAGAAGGGCTGGGTTTCAGCCAAATGAAACAGCTATCTCTGCAATAATCGCCGCAAAGATGAGTTGTTACTTGTAGAGAAGCTCGCCACAAGAAAAGGATTAGACTGATGACTCTTAACGATACGACATTCCCTCTGTCGTCTCCGTCGTGGACATGGGACAAGGTGTCCGGGTCTGTGTCTGAAGCTCCGGATGATTCGGTGTCTCAGATCAAAGCCCACGGACGCAAATGCGTCTCGTCCGTGCCGGAACTGCCCAGCCGCCGCTGGCTGGTGCAAGCCTCACGAAAAGTGTAAGCAGACGGTCAGGGGCATACGAAAGGGGCCGCACACCGCGATCAACATTTTTTGATGCCGGCGTATTGTCATGCGCACACAGGCGTTAGCGTGCAGCGGTCGCCATGTCGCGATCGTATAGCTTCTTGCCGGCGTCGATGGCTTTGCGATATTTCTGCTCAATGCTGTCGAGGTAGTCGAACTTGTCGAGGCGTTTCTTGTCTTCGGCGCACGGGACGAAACCCTTCATGTCGCATCGCGGTTTGGCTTTCAGGGCTGCGGCGCCGGCCTGGATAATCGCGATCGCCTGCTTGTAGGCGCCGGATTCCTTGCCGGCCTTGATACGCTTCAGGCATGGGCTCAGTTCGGGACGTTCGAACGAGACCTGCGCCCGCTCGCCGCGCCCGTTGGATCGCAGTGAACCGTAGTTCATACCGGTCAGGCGGCAGAGTTTCTGCATTTCTCCGGTGGGTATCGGCGATCGGCCGGACTGGCTATCGGGGTACGCGCACGTGTAGCTTGGGTAGTACGGCCCGTTCATATCCAGCCAGGTGTAGATCCGCTCGTAATCTTCGGTGCTGAGTTTCAGGTCCTTGTGCTTGCCGGGCCTGGTGCGGATGACCTTCGAAAGCTTGGACGGATGGGAGCCCCATGAAAACGCCTGCTGGATCTCGGCCGGTCCGCCGCCGACCAGCTTGACCAGCTTCCGCCGCCAGATCCACAAGTCGATGTAGGATGCGTTGAAATACGGGTTACGATCGCCTGCGAGGATGAGTTTCTCGCCAGCCTTCTTGCCGAAATCGTGACACTTGACGCAATGCTTGTCGAATACGGGCTGGATCTCTTTGGTGTAGCTGTAGGCCCGGGCCGGACCGTACCAACCGGCGAGCTTGCTCGGCGTTCGCTTGCCGGCCAGCGTAACTCCCGCAGCGGCCGCTGGGTCGGTCTTCAGGCGGTCCTCATGGCAGCCGATGCAGCTTTGTGTCTCGCCTGACTGGACGACTGTTCCCGACCGCATCGACTGGACCATCATCTTGTTTTCGTCGAGCGCCTGGAAGTATATGAACGTGTCGGACGGGACCTGGAAATACGCCGAACCGTCTTTCTCGATCGGCACATCGCCGAGTATCCGCTTGGCCGTGAAATCGTGCCAGTTCATTCCCGGGGCCTGGTAGCCTTGCCCGTTCCAGGAGCCGCCGGACCAGGTCTTCTTCGGCGGCGATTCCACTACGCGCAGCCACTTGATCGAACCGGGCTTGACGCCTTCCATGTGCGTTCCGCGGTAGACGTTCTGCAGGTGCACGAGCCCCGGCTCGCCTTTGAAATTGCGGCGTGACGGTTGAGTCGGCGGTCGTTTGCGCCTCTTGATAGGGATCGGATCGTAGCAGCCGCCGGCCTCTGTGTGCAGCATGAATTCATTGCCCTTAAGATCGATCAGGAACAGCCCGGTCTGATCGCCTTTACCAAACGTTCGCGAACAGAGGAACTGCTTGTCGCTGAGGGCCCAGGGGTCTTCGTACTTCGTGCGGAACCGCGCGAACGAATCGCAATCGAACCGTCCGCCTGCTCGAATAATATTGATCGCGCCGGCCGGCCAGGTGCGGACCACCGGCTTCTTGCCGTCGATCCCCAATCGTCGATCGATAATCGCCATCGCGCCGCGGAGCTTGTCGTGGTGCGGGCCGAGGATGCAGAGCATCTGCTTGCTTCCCGGGATGATGTGCTGATTGAACACGGCCCCAGGCGAGGCGGTGTTGTTGCCCCAGTAGATCGCCTGGTTGGTGCCGTCGGGATTTACGACCCACACGCCGTGGGCGTCGCCGAAGTTGCGATCGACGTACTCCCAGCGTGCGTAGACGATACGCCCGTCAGGGAGCAGGTCGGGATGGTTGTCGAACAGCGTGTTCCGAGTGATGCGGCGAATGTTGGCGCCGTCAGCGTTCATGCGGTAAAGATTGGCCGCATGATCGCGCGAGCACATGTTGTATTTCGGCTCGCGGGTCGAGGCGAACACGATCGAATCGTCGCCGAGGTAGATCGGATCGAAATCGCTTACGCCCTTTAGCGATGTGAGCTGCTTGAGGCCTTTCCCATCGACGCCGATCTCCCAGATGTGGTAGTCCTCGGCCTTGTTGCGACGCATGGCGAAGACAATGCGCTTGGCGTCGAAGTGCACGTCCGGATCGCGGATGAGCCCCTCGCGCGTTTCCAGCAGCGTGGTTACTCTGCCGGTCTTAAAGTCGATCGTCTTCAACGCCCCGCCGGGAGCGAAGCCGTCTGCGTGCATTCGCCTGCGGTCCCAGTTAAGCTCGCCGGTGTGGAACAGCGTGTCGATCGCGTGGTAGTGGCTGGAATACTGGCGGCGCGTGACGAACACGATCGGCTGTGCGGTCAGCAGCGGGTAATCCTTAAAGTTAAGCGTCGACTTGAACGCCTGTGCGGCGGCGGGGTCTGTCGGCAGCTTCCTGGCGCAGCCGGCCAGCTTTGCGTGACGGATAATCGTTTTCTCGTCGAGCGGATCGGAGTAGATAGCCAGTTCGTCGAACTTGCCGGACCAGCATTCCCAGTCCGGTTTGGCGTTGGGCGCGCCGAGATGGAACGTGTGCTTGTCGGCGTCTTTGACCAGGGGAGCCCGACCGCTAAGCGATAGTTTATTGCCGTCCAGATACGCGCTGACGAATCCGCCGCCGCGGTAGACAACCGCGAGGTGATGCCACTGGTTCTGCGAGAGGAACAGTTTGCCCTTGGCGAAATTCTCCGTCGCGCCGCGCGAGACGACCCATATCTCGTTGAGTTTCGTAAGGCAGACCCCCTGCCGCATGCAGTTGGTCTCCCAGCCCTTTCGCTGGGCGAACACGAAGTTCGTACCGCCTTTGTATCCGCTGTGATTCAGCAGGACCTCGATCGTGCCGGATCCGTCCTTGAAGGCAAACTCCGGAACGTATCCGAACTCGACAAGCGCGGTCTTGGCGGTGAAGTTGATCGCTTTTCCCGCCACGCCGGCGTCGAACTTCGCGCCCTTGCCGATGACCTTACCGTGATTCTTCGCAACACTGTCCGCTGCGTCGCCGGCGTCGAACGTGTAGTAGCTGATCAGCGACTTTTCGGCGCGAACGGCCTTTTGATACTCGGCGGGTTTCGCGTCGCCGGCCGGCAAGGAGCCCGCGGTAACGGCGATAACGACACAACAAATCAGATTCCTCATGCGTTGTTCCTGTCTTACTGCACGTTGAATACCCCAAGTTCCCTGATCGCCGGCGAGCCGCCGTAGCTGCCTGTTATTCGCAGCTCGAACGTCTTGCACTCGGTTTGCGGAATGTTCATCGCCGCGTAGTTCTTCTCGTATTTCAAGCCGACTACCGAGGCGATGACCTGGCCGTCGCAGACGATCTCGAAATCGCGCGGAGCGAAATCGTAATGTTTCCAGCCGACAATCGACATCGCGTTGATGTTCGTCGGCTCTTCGAACTCCAGTTTCAGCACGTACAGCTTGGCGTTGTCTTCATCGTCCCAGTACGAACTTTTATCTCCGTCAATAGCCGCCGACGGCGGGCAAGGTCCCTGCGGCGAAACCTTGTCGGGACTCGTCGCTTCGGCTCCGCGGGCGAAGTTCTTCGCCGTACCGTCAATGCCCCTGAGCATCGCGACATTCACCAGTTTGGTCTTCACAAAGACCGGCGCCTTCCTGACCGGCGGCGGAGGCGGAGTGTTCGGATAGAAATCCTCGGGCCGTCCCTTGCCGGTGATCACGCCGACCGGCAGCATGTCCTGCCGCGGATGATCTTTGATCTCTTTGGCCCCGACGCCGATGGCCTTCAGAACAGTCTGGTAGTCAGGGTCGGTCTTATCCTTGAAGATGTACGGCTTCCCGTCGGCGGACTTGCAGAGACCCATGCCGCCGGCTTTCTTGGCCAGCGGAGCGGCCAGTAATGAACTGTGCTCGGGGTTCGTCAGGTTGATGCGGAACTCCGGGCCAAGCAGCCCGCTCATGGGATAGCGAGACGGGAATCCGTGGGCCATGATGCCGCGATCGGTCCACAAGTCGCTGGTGATCGTGATATTGCCCGGGGTGTACCAAGCCGGGTTGAACGCCTTGCGCGCGTGGCAACCGTAGCAGCGTTTCTTGAACACGGGCGCCACGCCGTTGCGGATCCACGGGCCGCCGCCTTTGCCGCCCCAACTGTCGCGTGCGCCGATCCGCCGCGATCGCAGCATCGTATAGGTGTAGCTTCCGTAGTACGGCACATTGGCGTCGATCCAGGTGTATATGCGTTGGCGATCGGCCAGCGGAATCTCTTTCTTGCAGTGCTTCTTCGTGTCGATGTACTTGTTAATCTTCGAAGTGTACGAACCTTCGGAGACCGGCGTGCCGTCGTCGTGGCCCTGGGCGAACACGTTTACGAAATTCGCCAGCCCGCGATCGACCAGGCTGTCGTACGACTGGCAGAAGAATCGCGTACGATCGCTGGTGAGGTTCACCCCGCCCTTCGGCGTAGCGCCGGCGTGGCACTTGATGCAGTATTTGTCGAGCACGGGCTGAACCACGCGAATGTAGTCGATCAGCCCGTCGGTCCCCCAGTCGGGACGTTTCGGCGTGCTCGGCGGGCGCATCGCCGCGATCGGACGCCGACCGGCGGTTACCGGCGGGACCATGTCCTTTTCGCGAATCTCGTGACATCCGACGCAGCTTCTACGCTCGCCGGGCATGATGTGCATGTCAGAACCCATCCGCATGAGCAGCTTGCCTTCGGCGTCCAGCAGGTTCAGCGAAATACTCCGCAGCGCCGGGGCGGTGAAGTGTGCTGACCCGTCTTTTTCGACAGGCACGGTGCCGAGCACTCGCCGAACATGAACGGTTCCGCGCCCGATGATCGGCGTGTGTCCCCAGGCCTCGCCGCCGGACATTCTCCGGGACTTCTGCACCTGCTCGATCACCATCAGGCTCTTGGCCTGGCCGCGTTTTACGTGAGCCGAAATGCCCTGGTAAACATCCTGCACGAACAGCGTACCGAACTTCTTGTCGTCAGGCGTTCGATTGCGGACCTCGGGGTCCCGCAAGACGAACCGGGTCTCTTTGGACTGGGCCGGAATAACCGGCGGAGCCTTGCGGGGCTTCAGCAGCATCGGATACCAGCATCCGAGTTTCGCATCCTCGTAGACACACTTCCGGTTATCGCAATCGTCCAGCAGGTAGAGGCGGTTTGGTCCGCCGTCGCCGCCGTAGGAGATCAGGAACTGTTTGGGATTCACAGGGTACGGATCCTGGAACCCGTTGGCGTAACGCCTGTCGCCGTAGACCGGCAGCTCGCGCGTGACCCAGCGGAACCCGCGCCCGCGCTCGGCTTCGGGACCGAAGTGCGTGGTTACGATTCCGATCATACCGGCCTGGAAGTTGTGGTGCGGGCCGAGCACGCAGACAATCTCGGGCCGGCCGGGGATTGAGCGGCCTTTCCAGAACGCGGCGGGATCTTCGATCGTGTTGCCGAAGACCAGTTGGAACTGCGTGCCGTCGGGGTTCATCGCCCAGAGTGCGTGGCGTGCGAAGACGTTTTTCTCGATACCGTAGTCCCAACGCGAAAAGAGCACCTTGCCGTCGTTCATGACGCGAGGCGTGTGGTCCGAGTCGATATTGGCCGACAGGTGGCGGACCTCCGAACCGTCGAAGTTCATCGAAAACAGATTGCTGGACTTGCGGCCCTGGCATTGAACGTAAGTGCCCAGGCGTGTCGAGACGAATATTATGCGTCCATCAGGCAGCTCGGCCGGCGAGATGTTGTCGTGCGCGCCGCGGGTCAGTTGCCTTAGACCGCGTCCGTCTGCACCGACAGAATAGATGTGTCCGCCGGCGTGGGATTTTGCCGAAAAGTAGATGGTCTTTGCGTCCCAGGACAGGCTCATGTCGTATATGCTGAGGTCCGGCTTGGATACGATCACGCGCACCGGCTGGTTCGGTTTTGACGGATCGAACACGCAGATGCTCGACTTCTTGACCGCGGAGTACTGGAACGGCGCGATGGCGTTTACACTCATCATAGGTCGGCGAATAAACAGTATCGGCGGCAGCTTGGCGATCTGATCGCCATGCATCTTATCGATCTTGGCGCACGCCTTGATCACTCTGTCGGCCGCATCGGACGCTCCCGCAGCCACTGCCGACAAAGCAGCGTTAACATCCAGCTTCACCGCGGCGAGCTGCCTTGCATAGGCCTGGACATCCTGCGCCGGCGGATACCTGCGATTGAGGTATTCGTCGATCTGGAACTTCGCCGGTGAGTACATGGGGATCGGTGTCGGCTGGCCCTGGAACGCGCGGAGGCGTTCGATGCACAGTGACATGAACGCGGCGTTCTTCGGATATCCGGCTCCGTCGGCGGTTTCGGATCGTGCGTACGGAAGATTGGCGCACGAGACCGGCGTTTTGGGGCGGGGTGAGTAATCGGCGGTAAGCCCGGCGATCGCAAACGAAAAACCGTGCTCGGCCCAGCGACTGGTGACTTTGATCAACAGATGGTTGACTCCAGCCTTGAGTTCGAGATACACGCCGGTCACACCGGGATATCGCGAGACTCGGGCGCGGGAGATCACGGGCTGTCCGTTCACCCATATCCGCCAGAAGTCCTCGGTGCGGAACCTTCCGGCCAGCCGCACATCCTTCTTAACGGTTATCGTACGATAGAGGTAGACCGATTCGTTCCGCGACGGAGCCGGTCCGCGGGGCAGGATATTGCGGTATCCGTCGGACCACTTGGGATGCTTGAGCCAAGTGCGTTTGGTCGTGAGCATGCCGGGGAACTTCCTGGCCTGGTAAACCTTCAACAGATCGACTTTGCCTTTGTGCGCAGCAAGAGCGTCCCTCTCCGGGGCGAAAACGAACGGAAAACTCTTGGCGATGTTCCCGAACGCTTCATCCTTGAACGGACCTATCGCGTGCCACGGACCGAGCGTCACGCCGGCGTCTTTAACGGATCGGGCCAGAGCAGCCTGGTCGGTCATGACCTTACGAGCGGCCGCCAGAGATTTGCTCCACGCCGCTTTGTGTTCGGGCGCCGCGGCGTGTGAAACGCCCGTAAACGCCGTCAACACTATGAGCACTGTCGTCATCGGCAGAATCGATGCTCGCATGAAACTCTCCTGTTTGCGCAAGTCGGACATACAGACAGCTATTATCGTATTCCAAACCTCGGGCTTCAAGCCCCGGGGCGAATCGATCGTCACTTGCCGCCGTTGAAAATAGCCTTGAATATACCGCCGCCGAGTTGTCCGGCTCCTTGTGCGACGCTCTTGAAGAAGTTCACGGCTCCTGCGGGAGCCTTCGACAGATCGCTCAGCGGTTCGGGGGTGATCACGGGCTTGTCAAGCGTGCCGGTGACGTGCTGGCGGATAATCTTCTTGACGATAAGCGTCAGCGGATCTTCCTTGACCAGCAGTTTGAGGGGATTGACCGCGTCCAGGGCGCTTAATATCGGACCGGCCTGTTTGATCGGAAGAAAGAGCACGTACATGTCAACGTCCCTGCTGGCCAGGTCTACAGTCCCGCCGGCCTCGGCGTCGGCGGCCCAGATTGTCGTAGCCAGTTGCCCGGTCTTGATCGTGGCGATCATTCCGCGGAGCTCGAACGAGCCTCGCAGGTCGGCGCTGGTCAGCTTTATATTCATGTGTGCGAACAGATCCGACAGGATCGGGACCTTGGCCGGATCGGCGTTGTCCAGGAAAAAGGCGCCTTTGCCCTTTATGCCGGCTGTGTTCCGAGCGAACATGCTTACGCTTATTTCGCCGGCCCCAACACCGGAATCCATGATCTTGTTGGGCGTTATTATTCGCGTAAGTTCAGGCATATTCACCTGGTCGGCGACGGCGTCGAGATTGAACTTCATGGGCTTGTCACCGATGCTGTCGATCCTGAGCTTGGCCTGGATCTTACCGTCGCACAGATCGCCGGTGATATCGGCGTCGGCCCAACGCAGGCCCTTGTCGCCGAGTTGTCCTTTGATCTTCGCTTCGGCCCGTCCGATCGGACCGGTAAACTCCGCGTCGCCGAGCATCTCAATCGGCTTGCCCGGGGCCGATGTCGCGTCGAGACGGATAGTGAAATCCGAACCGTCGATCGCGCGATGTACGGTCCTGTGCGAACCGATGAGCCACTGGAACTTCTCGGGCAGGATCTTCGAGGCCGAAAGGGCCACCCTGGCCAGCACGGTTTGATCCGGGCGGACCTCGCCGCTGACGTCGCCCTGGATACGTCCGTCGAACTTCACCGCAAAACGCCCGCTCCCGTCGCGTCTCAGCCCCAGATCGAACTTCGCGGCCAGAGACTCCTGGCCGATCGCGCCGCGAACCTGGCCGTCCAGCTTGACCGATTCATCGTCCTGGATTCCGCCGCCGATGGCGATCGTAATCGGATCGTCGCCGATACTGCCGGAAGATTCAGCAACGCTGAACTCCCCGCCGGTCCACAGGATGTCCTTCAATATAATGTCAGTGCGCGAGATCAAACCGTCGAATCTGTCGGGCACGGCGATCCCGTCCAGCACGCCGGCTACGTCGGCGTTGACCGGCTTGAACGCAACGAAGCCGACTTTCAGATCAATTCCTTTCAGGTCATTGATCGCCTCGGCCAGGGGTCTGCCCTTGCCGGTGCGTTTGGAGCGTTTGAGAGGTATCGTGCACCTGCCGCCTACAAATTGCGGCAAGACGTTGACCGAATTAATTGTCAAGGCCTTGAGGCTGGGTGTATACCCGTCCCATGCCGGTTCGATGCGAATCTCCGGAATTTCCAGCCAGATTCTGCCAAGCTTGTCTTTCAGGGTTACGCCCCGGATGTAAGACATGCCGGAGAGATTCAAATCCACGTCGCCCAGCTGAACGGTCCCCGACCAGAGTTCGCCTATATGCTCGCGGGCCTGGCTTCGAACGATCTGCGGCAGCACCCACAGTTTGGCGACCCAGAACAGCACCACGGCCAGCACGCAGAGATAGAGAATCCCGCGTCCCAGGCGAGAAAACCAACTTCTTTTTCTTCTATCGCTCATTAAACCTCCACAAGAGGGTTGTCGCCCCGGACCAAAGAACTACAATCTACACCATGAAAACGACAGGCATGATCGCAGCATTTCTCGTAGTAACTGTATCTGTCGGCGGATGCTGGCGACTGCAGCCGCGGCGAGAATTCGAACCAATCGCTCTGGATGCGCCTAATGCATCGAGCGCAGTAGATTATAGCGGGCTGGCTGAGGTTCTGAAAGCGGCGGTCTCACCCGGCGGCGAGATATCCGCCGACGAACTCAAAGCCAACTCCAAAATGCTCGAAGGGCAACTGATGCTCATGGCCCTGAGCGGCCCGAAAACCCGAGCGGATTTGTTCAAGGACGATCGAACGATTCTCAACTACTGGTTAAACGCGCGTGCGGCGTGGTCCCTGCGGCTCATGCTGACCTTCAGCCGCGAGCGTCTCAAAGAAGCAGGCGTGAAGACCGGCCCGGCGACTCGCTGGCTGATGAGCCCCGACGGCGCGACGATCGAGGACTTCAACAACAGGGAATTCCCGATAGACTCCCGATCGATGACGCTGGGCCTGATAGACGATCTGCTCGAAAAAGAGTTCGGTTTCAAGGCGGTGATAGCCGCCCCGTGCGTATGTCCGCTGCGAGCGGCGATCCCGATGCGCCCGTTTGAGACGCTCGAGGTCGGCGAACTTATCGACAAGCGATTCAGCGAGTTCATAGACGACAGCGAGAGATTCGCCATCGACACGGAATCCAAGCGTATCCTGGTCCCGCCGGTGCTCTGGCGATACCACGACAGGATAATCGCCTCGCACGAGCAGAAATACGGGACCGCAGCGCCAAGCCTGACAACCGCCCTCCTGCCGCACGTAAGCCTCTCGCCGCACCGACGCTTGCAGGACGCAGTAGGCTACAAATCCGTCGCGGCGCCGCAGCGCAAAGCCCCCCTGCTGGTCAAACGCGACGAAGATTGATCGGCTATCTCTTCGCCCGGCGCGCGGGTGATTTGCGGACTGTCTTGGCGGATTTGCCTTTGGCTTTCTTCTTGGCTTTTGGGCCCAGGAGTTTCTTGGCCTTCTTGATATCGGCGACTTTCAACACGGCTGTGGTCTTGCCGCCGGCGGCGCCGCCGGTGCAGTAAGCGTAGGATATGTTTATGTGCGCATCGGAGAGAACCGTTGTCACCTTGGCGAAAGCGCCGGGGCTGTTGTCCAGTTCCATCACCAGCACGTCGGATTCGGCCCACTCGTCGTGGCTGGTCCCGAGCACCTTGCGGGCTCCGGCCGCGTTGTCGGTCACCAGTCGCAGCACGCCGTGCTCGACAGAGTCCATCAGCGTAAGGGCCGAGACATTGACCTTGGCCTTGGCCAGTGCGCCAGTGACGACCGCCAATACGCCGGGTTTGTTAACAAGGAATACCGAGAACTGCGTTTCTATATGCATGTAAACGTCCTTTCTGAACGTGCTCGTTTTCATACTTACATTATACGCCCTACAGGCGGCGCTTACCATCGCCCCGGCGTCAACGAACCAATTCAATCCTCGGTTCGCAGGACCTGGGGCTCTCTGGCGTAGATCGGGGTCAGCTTGTTGTATTGGGTAAACTGTCCCTGGCCGGCCATCTGTCTGCCTACGCGCCATATCGATCGCGGGGTCGGAAAATAGAGTTTCGGCGGCGCTATCGAGATATCCGCCGCGGCGCAATCGTAATACGACAGCCCTTCTCCAGTCAGCGTAATGGGACGTTCGACGTCGGCGAGAAATTCCTCGAGCCCGATCAGTCGGCTGGGTCCCCGGGGGACGATGCGCCCGTCAGTTCGAACAAATTCGCTTATGTGCAGGCAAGCTTCCCTCGCATCGAGCACTACGGCCAGTCGATCCCAGGGAAGATCTTCGGCCTGCAGCGCAACAGCAACGGGAGTCGCCACGCTTACGCATCGCAGGGAGCTTATCATCTGCCCCATAGTGCGAGCCACAGTCAGACCGACTCGCACGCCGGTGAAACTGCCGGGGCCGGCCGAGACGTAGAGTTCGTCAATATCCGCCGGCAGCAGCGAAGCCTGGTCCAGCAAATCGGCGATCCTGGGGACCAGTTGCACCGCGTGTCGGGCCGAGGCCTCGAAGTTAATCGCGCCGAGAATCTCGTCGCCTCGCGCCAACAGAGCCCCGCCGGCGCGGCACGACGTTTCAATAGCCAGTGATACTGTTGTTTCCATTGCAACGCCATTTTAGCCCCTTGCGCTCAAATATGAAACGCCAAAGGGAGACGGCAGTGATGAAGTCGGAATGATGAATGATGAAAAACGGCGATGGCGTAAGCTTACGCCCACCAACGCTGGCTAATAAAGGTTTGCAATGGGTTTGACAATCGGGGCTGTGGTCCGTAGCATATTACGGTCTACCGCCCCGCTTGGGGAACCGCCGCTTAACGGAAAATGTGAGAGTTTCGGCCTTATGATCGCGATTATAAGTGACATTCATTCAAACACCGCCGCGTTAACCGCCGTTCTGGACGATATCAGTCAGCGGAACGTCGAACGTATAATATGCCTTGGCGACGTGGTGGGATACGGTCCCGACCCGTGCGGGTGCATCGATCTGATAATGGATCGATGCTGCCTGACGGTTCTGGGCAATCATGACTGCGCGGTGACTTACGAACCGAGCAACTTCAATATCGGCGCCGAGAGCGCTTGCTACTGGACCCGCAGCGCGCTGGAAAACAGTGAAGACGCCAACAAGCGC
>CAYMSH010000141.1:0-14318 GCA_964392945.1 uncultured Planctomycetaceae bacterium
GGGCATGAAGACAGGATCGTAATCGTTGTAGCGACCGTCGGTGAGTTGTTTGAGATTGCGTCCGTCGATATCGGCGGTGAATATGTGGAACGTGCTTTCCGGACGCCAGTGATACTGGTGGTAGTTCTTCGGCTTGCTCTTGCACTCTTTCAGGGACCAGTCCTGTCCGGTCCAGTCGAGTTTGTCGGCCAGCGTGCAGTCAGCCTCGGTGAACGCAAACGCGATCCGTTTGGCGTCGTAGTCCAGATCCAGTGCGATAAACGAACCGGCGTCAGTGAGCTTCTTGCCCTTGAGGCGGCCTTTAGTCACTGGCCCGGGCAGCAGGTTCACGGCTTTGGCCGAATCAGTGAAGGCGTTCTTGAGGACGTAAACCCCGCCGGACTTGGATGAGTTGAATCCGAGGTACTGATCGACCATGTGTCGTTCGCCGCGGACCATTCGCTGGCGGCGGAGGAAGATTATGTCGGCGAAGTCCAGCAGCGGATTCTTCAGTACGATCTTGCGTCGCAGTCCGGCAAGAGTGTTGAACGTTTCCCTGGCGGTCTTGCTGTCGGACGGATCGCATTTCTTGACAGCGGCCTCGAACGCCGCGACTTCGGCGGTAATGTTCGGAGGATCCTTCACGCCGGCCAGATGCTTGACCAGCGCGCGGGTTCGGCGGATGAGCACGTCGGCCGGCGTCTTGTCGGCGTCGTCTATCAGGGCTGCCGGGTGCATCGCCTCTTTGGTCACTCGAGGCTTGTTGAGTTTGCCGTCTTTCCACATTTTCAACTGTGCGCCGATGTCCTTGAACTCGGTGTCGTAATTCAGTGCGGTCTGTGCGCCGGTCAAATTCGCCTGGGCGGTCAAGATCACCGCCGCCAGTACGCATACAAAATATCGTTGGAGCATTTGCCTGTCCTTTTGCGTGTTCGATTCGTCGATTGAGTCGCCGATTTACTCCGCGTCGTCTGCGGCGGCGGCCTCCGGCATCTGGAGCGTTTTGCCCTCCAGGCCGATCTTCGCCAGGACGATGTACAGCACCAGTCCGACGATGAAAGCGGCCACCGGCGGGCATGGAATCTTGCCTGCAAGCGATTCGAGTCCGGGTATTTTTGCTATGACGTTTACGGATCCGACGGCGAATCCGATGACCCACGATATCCATCCGGCCATATTCCATCCGCTTCTCGGTCCGGCCCATTTTCGTCCCGCCAGCAGGTAGTCGGCCATCATAGCGCCGCAGACCGGTCCGAACGACGCGCCGATGATGCCGAAGACCGCGGCCACATCGCCGGCCCATCCGGTTACGGCCAGCACGCTGGCGATCACCGTTCCGATCCCGCAGGAGATGAAAGGGTTGACCTTCGGAAGGGTGGTTTTGAAGCAGTTGGCGGCGATGAATGAGGATATGCATACCGTCGGGAAAGCCGCCAGGGCCAGCAACCACATGCAGACCGGTCCGAGTTTGCTTCCGAGGATGCTGTCCATCAGGGCCGTCGGGTCCATGATCGCCTTTTCCGTACCGGCCAGGCCCAGACCGTGGGCTCCGGCGACCACGAGCAGCGCTATGCCGCCGGCGAAAATCGTCGAAAGCGTAATACCGACCAGCCCGCCGAGTTGCACGTCCTTACCGTTTCGGTTGTTCATACCGAAGTCAACGCCCGCGGCGCCCGCCGTGGCGAAGAAACCCACTACGTATGTCATGAGCACGGCGAATATACCGAATATTGATAGTGGTTTGGACGCCGGCGCAACTGTCTGAGAGGTCTTAACGATCGCTTCGCTGCTGAAGTCGCCCAATCCGCCGAGAGTCGAAACGAGCAGCATTATCAGGATCGTCAGCGGGATCAGCGGCAGGAACGTCGCCACACGGGCTACGTACTTGATACCCTTGAGCCCGATGAACATACCCGCGCCCGCCCACACTATCGCCACGATCGCATGGGGCAACGTGGAAACTCCGTATCCGAATGGCGCACAGAGCAGGATCGCGGCGAAGAACGCGTTGACCGCCACCCAACCGAACTGAAGCAGGCCCATCAGGAAACCAGGCATGAGGAAACCGCCCTGGACTCCGTATGTGCTCGTGCCGACGATGTACAGCGGAAGACCTGTTTTCATACCCAGCATGCCGGGCACGAGATAGAACAGGAAATGGCACGCCAGCCCCGCCGCGATCAGCGCCAGGAAGGCCACGGCTAATCCGTGCGACAATGTCCCGCCGGCCGCTCCGCCGCCCAGGGGAATGGCTTTCCAAAACACGAACCAAAGCATGATCCCCGCGTAGGTCTGTGCGGTGTTCTTGTACCACGGGGCGCGGGCTTCGGCGGGAATTGGTGTTGCTGACGCTACGTAGTCCGGAAGTTGTGATGCCATGTTATTTCTCCTATCGCCGCAGATTGTAACGCTTCGACGCCGACGTTGGCCAGCATCAAACTCGCGGAATTCCCCGCCAGCCCTCGCGGCGGACGAATATAGACTTGGATACGGCCATGCCGATCATGTACTATGTTCCCGGCGGCCAGGCGGGTCGCCATAGTACCCTCACTACTCGCCCAGAATGGAGCATCTGTCTGATGAACAGCATTAAAACGACTATCGCTATCGCTATTGTCATGATCACCGCGGCATCGGCCCTGGCTGCTGACGCCGGATGGGTCACGGACTTCGAGGCCGCCAAGGCCTCTGCAAAGACCGACGGCAAGTACCTGCTGGTCAACTTCACCGGTTCGGACTGGTGCGGCTGGTGCATAAAGCTCAAGGACGAGGTCTTCAGCAAGGACCACTTCAAGACCGAAGCGCCGAAGGACTTCATCCTGGTCGAACTGGACTTCCCGCGCCGGACCAAACTGGCCCCCAAGCTGAAAGAGCAGAACACCAAGCTCAGCCAGAAATACGGCGTTCGCGGATTCCCGTCGATCCTGCTGATGGACGCGGAAGGCAATTCCTTCGCAAAGACCGGATACCGCAAGGGCGGTCCGGAAAAGTACATCGAGCACCTGGCCGGCCTGGTCAAGGAAAAGAAGGCGTTTGACAAGCTCATCGCCCAGGCCGACAAGGCCAAGGGGCTCGAGAAAGCCAAACTCCTGGACAAGGCCCTCAGTTCTTCGCCTGACTCGGTCCGCAAGTCCCGCAAGGATCTGGTCAAGCAGATAATCGAACTGGACAAGGACGACAAAGCCGGCCTGAAGACAAAGTACGCATTCCTGGCCGAGATGGACAAAATCGCCGATATCCGCCCGCCTCGCACTCGCGATCCAGAGCAGATTAAGGCGTTCGGAACCCAGGGCCTGGCCATGGTCAACGCCGTCGAGAAGAAGTATCCCGTTAAAGGCGCCGACAAGCAGAACCTCCTGAGCATGAAGGCCATGTACACGTTCTATTCCGGCGATATGGCCGGAGCCAAGAAAATTCTCCAGGAGGCGATCGCCATCGATGATAAGTCCAAGCTCGCCCAGGGCATGAAACGCTCGCTGGAGTTCGTCAACAGGCGCCTGGGCGCGTCGGCGCCGAAGAAGAAAGCCGACTGATTTCAGCTATCCGGCGTATCGTCGCATAGCCGGTATCGTGAAATATAGTCTTGGCCCGTCCGTTTGGCACGTTGTATACTGAGAGGAAACATTCCTGAAAGGTAATAAGAATGGAAAAGAAAACTAAATCGTCCAACAGTATGGCTCGTCGAACATTCCTGAAAGGCACGGCTGTGGCCGCGGCCGGTGTTGCGTTTGTTCCCAGTCATGTTATCGGTAAGTCCAAGAACTCCAAAGCCAAAGGCGCCGCGCCGAGCGATAAGGTCAATCTCGCCATCGTCGGTTGCGCCGCACGCGGCGGAAGCATCGGAGCCTGGCACGCTAGCACCGGTCTGTGCAACGTCACGACGCTTTGCGACGTAGACGGTCGATCCCTCGAACGCGCCGGCGGAAAGTACAAAGGCGCCAAGAAGTTCCAGGACTTCCGCGAGATGTTCGACAAGGCCGAAAAGGACTTCGACGCGCTGACCATCGGCGTTCCGGACCACGCACACTTCCCGATCTCGATGCTCGCGATGTCGAAGGGCAAGCACATTTACGTCGAGAAACCCCTTGCTCACACGTTCAACGAATGCGAACTGATGATCGCGGCGATGAAGAAGTACAACGTCGCGACCCAGATGGGCAACCAGGGCCACTCCGGCAGCAACCCGATCCAGTTCAAGAGCTGGGTGGAAGCCGGAATCATCAAGGATATCACCAAAGTCGATGCCTGCATGAACAAGGGACGCCGCTGGCATCCGTGGAAGTTCGACGAATGGCAGAGCGAGACCAAGCCCGACACGATGGATTGGGACACCTGGCTCGGCACGGCTCCGGAGCATCCCTACAGCAAGTACCTGCACCCTGGCAACTGGCGAAGCTGGTTCGAATACGGCAACGGCGCCTTCGGCGACTGGGGCCCGCACACGCTTGACACCATTCACCGATACCTCGACTGCGGACTGCCGACGAAGATCACCGCGGTCAAGATCCAGGGTCCCCGCAAGCTCATCTTCCCGATGGGTTCGACGATCCGCTTCGACTTCCCGGCCCGCGGCAAGCATCCGGCGCTGGAGATCAACTGGTACGACGGCACGAAGAACAAGCCCTCGCGCCCGGCCGATCTGGACAAGGGCCGTCGCGTTCCGGCTTGCGGCAAGGTTATGTACGGCAAGGAGCTGAACTTCATCGGCGGAACCCACTCGGCGACGCTGTCTATCTTCCCGGACGCCAAGAGAAAAGATCTTGGCGACAAGCTGCCCAGGATCACCGAAAGGCAGTCAAACCACGCACAGAACTTCCTGCTGTCGGCGATGGGCAAGGAAAAGACGCGTTCGTCGTTCGACGTCTCGGGTGTTCTGACGCAGGTATTCTGCCTGGGCTGCATCGCCCAGCGGCTCGGCGGCGAACTGGAGTTCGACACCAAGACCAAGCAGATCACCAACAACAAAGTCGCCAACCAACTGCTCGTGGGCCCGCCGCCGCGCAAGGGCTGGGAGCAGTACTACAAGATGGCGTAAGCCTTCATAGACTAACGAAGCACACGCCGCGGGCTGTGGTCCAGAAGACCGCAGCCCGCGGTTTTGTATACTCTTGCCCCGGCGGGGTGTTCGGCGGTATTCTGGCATGCTCGTTAACATGGTGAATGGAGATGATTGTTATGAGTGTTGGATATCGTTGGGCCGCTGTGTTGGGTGTTCTGAGCGTTGCTCTTACCGCTGGCGGGGCGGTTACTGTCCAGAAGGTTGGCGACAATGGGTTTTGTATCGCTAACGAATCCATCGCTCGCACGCTGAGCGTTGATGACGGGCGGCTGCGGACTGTTTCCGTCGTTAACAAGCTCGCCGGCGCCAAGGCTTCGCCGGTTTCGTGCAATGAGTTTGAACTGCGGTTGTCCGAGGGGACGCACACGACCGATACGGATGCTGTTTTGACGGGCGCCGATTTTGCGGTCAAGTCGTCCAAGCAGTATGCGATCACCGGCGGTAGGGGCGTGTTGTTTGTTCTGCAGAACGATAAACACAAGCTTACTGTCGAGGTCCGATACGAGCTTTGCGACAAGGATTTCTATCTCCGCAAGCAGTTGATCGTTACTCCGGGCAAGACCGTTACGCTCGAGCGGGTCGATGTTGAATCAATCGCGTTTGCCGACGCATCCCAGCCGTACAAGATCAAGGCTATCAACGCTCGCGGCAAGTGGAGCCCGGGTTTGGGCCAGCCGCTGTACACCACGAAAAGCGGAACGTTCTGGGGCGTGGAGTTTCCCGCCTCGTACAACTTTGTAGCCGACAAGACGATGAAGTGCGGGTACCTCTGGGGCCGTCAGATCAAGGCGAACACTCCGTACAAGACGTACAAGGCGGTTGTCGGCGTTTCGGACGATCCGAAGTTTAACACCGACGCATTCTTTGCGTACATAGATCGCATCCGCATTCGCCCGCTGCGACTCCAGACACAGTACAACAGTTGGTTCGATTACGGACGCGGCGTCAAGAAAGAATCATTCCGCGACAGCATCAAGCTGATCCACAAGAAGCTGGTGACCCAGCGCGGCGTCAAACCGCTGAAGGCGTATGTGATCGACGACGGTTGGCAGGATACCGGCAAAGATTGGACGCAGAAGACCTGGCGCGTTAACTCGAAGTTTGACGACAATTTCGCAACATCACTGGCGTCGACAAAAGCAGCCGATTCGAAGCTCGGTCTGTGGATGAGCCCGGGCTGCCTGTTCGGGGCCTCGCGAGTTGTCAGGCAATATCGCGCCAAGGGATTCGAGGCGCTGGATAACTGGATGTCGCTGGCCGGTCCGAAGTACATGGGCCTGCTGGAGGCACGCATGGTCGAACTGGCCTCCAGCGGCGTTTCGTACTTCAAACTCGACGGTCTGTTCGGCCATTTGAACACCCGCAACTTCGAACTGCACGGCGATAAGTACGGCATCCCGCACATGCCGCAGCTCAAGCTGGGCGATATGAAGTCCGGCGATGCGGCGCTGAACAACGCCAGGTACGACGAACTCAAGACGTACTACCTTGTCGCCGGGACCGAGCGGTTGATGCGGATCTTTGGAAAAATGTCGAAGGCCAATCCTGACGTTTACATTGTGATCTCCAACGGGGCATATTTGAGCCCCTGGTGGTTGATGCACATCGATTCGGTCTGGATGATCAACGCCGGCGATGCGGCCGGCGGATCGAGCCGAACAAAAGAACTGGTCTATCGCGACGGCAAGTATTACGAGATATGGGCCAAAGAGAACACGCAGTTTCCGATGCACGCGATCTTCAACCACGAGCCGAAGAAACGCAAGACCGGCGAGACAAAAGACGTGTTCCGCAAGTACCTCTACATGAACATGTCGCGCGGGACCGGATTTGTGGAGCTGTACGTCAAACCCGCGGTCCTGGGCGAATACGATTGGGACGTGCTGGCCGAAGGACTCCACTGGGTTCATGACGTCTTCCCAACGTTCAAGCGGTCACGCATGCACGGCGGCGATCCGCGCCGCGGCGAGGTTTACGGCTACACCGCCTGGCTGGCCGATCGCGGATACGTGTCGATTCACAATCCGTCAGATGAGACGAAGAAGTACAGCTTCACGCTGGATCGTGCGTTTGGACTCATCCCGGACAGTGGGGCGTTCGGCCTGACATCTCCGCTGGTCGACAGCCTGATCGGGCTCGGGAAGAGCTACAAGTTCGGCGATACGATCTCTATGGAACTCAAACCCCGCGAGATCCGCATTCTGAATTTCGACAAGGGCGCCAAAGACTGGTCAGTTCTCAAGGCGCTGCAGACGCGAAACGAAGGCCCGAAACCTCCGCCGCCGCCTAAGCCGATAGGCGATCACGCCATACTCGGCGTTTGGGAGTACAAACTCGGCAAGACCGTCTGGACTCGACAGTTTTCCAAAAACGGAATCTGCATCCTGCGGCGGAACGGCAAGCATCACTGGAAGAAACCGTTCCGCGTGATCGACGACAAGACTGTGGACGTAGAAGGCGCCGGGCGTCACGTTATCAAGAGTGACAAGACGCTGAACATAGAAGGCAAATATACAGGCAAGAGAAAGACTGGTAATCAGTGATCGCTGGTTCTAGAGAGGATTCATGGCATGACTGCATTGAATATCAGATCCGCAGACGACTGCATGTGGGACGAGGTTTCGCTCGGCGAGATCATGATTCGTCTGGACCCCGGCGACTCTCGCATAACGACTACTCGCAACTTCCGCGTCTGGGAAGGCGGCGGCGAGTATAACGTCGCGCGCGGTTTGCGGAAGTGTTTCGGTTTGCGGACCGCGGTTGTCACCGCGATTGTAGATAATCCTGTCGGGCGACTGCTCGAGGACCTGATAAACCAGGGCGGGGTAGACAGTTCGCACGTCAAGTGGGTTGACTTCGACGGGCTCGGGCGCGCCGCACGCAACGGCTTGAACTTCACGGAAAAAGGCTTCGGTGTTCGTGGGGCCATTGGGTGCTCGGATCGCGGACACACCGCCGTTTCGCAACTCAAACCCGGTGATATCGATTGGGATGCGATCTTCGCTCGGCAGGGCGCCAGGTGGTTCCATTGCGGCGGGATCTTCGCCGCGCTTGGCGAACAGACGCCGGAGGTCGCCATCGAGGCCATGCAATCGGCACGCGCAAACGGGACCATCGTAAGCTACGACTTGAACTACCGCGCCAGCCTCTGGGAGGCTTACGGCGGCTCGGACCGGGCGATAGAGGTCAATCGCAAGATCGCCTCGCTGGTCGATGTGATGATCGGAAACGAAGAGGATTTCACCAAGGCTCTCGGCTTCGGCGTAGAAGGGCTCGACGAGAACTGCTCGAAACTCGACCCGACGAATTTCACGAAGATGATCGCAAACGTTACTTCGGAGTATCCGAATCTGAAAGTCGTGGCCACCACGCTTCGCGGCGTGAAGACCGCCGGGGTCAACGATTGGGGCGCCGTCTGCTGGGCCGGCGGCGAATTTCATCACGCCGATATCCGCGAGGACCTGGAGATCTACGATCGCGTCGGCGGCGGCGATTCATTCGCATCGGGCCTGATATACGCATTTCTGACCGGCAAGGGCGCCGAGCGGGCCGTGCGATACGGAGCCGCACACGGCGCGCTGGCGATGACGACCCCAGGCGACACCACAATGGCCACGCTGGCGGAAGTTGAGAGTCTTATCGCCGGCTGCGGCGCGCGAGTGAAGAGATAAATGCGTCGACGAAATATGCAGATATTTGTGGGGAAACCCGAACTTGTTGCAGACTCGGCGGGGCTTTAGTCGTACAATGGCCCCCGAGTGGTTCGGTAAAACACTTTGGTTGTAAGAACTGCCTGGGGAATCCGGGGCGGTCATATACGCTTGAATAAGCAGGGAGTATTGTGGAAATGAGTATTCAATGTCCAGCGTGCGGCGCACCTGTTTCAATGGCCCAGACCGCCAGCAGCACGCTAGCGTGCCCCTCGTGCGGGCAGTCCGTGCAGTTGTCCGGCGCGGATGTATCCGCCGGTCCGGCGGTTAGTTCGCCGTCGGGTCCTCCGCCGATTCAAGCTCCCGAAGATCCGCTCAGCGCTCTTGCAGGCGCAAGTCGCCAGGCCAACGGCAATGCGCAGCAGCGAGCGAGAGGGTTTTTCATATCGCCTTCGACCCGATCGCGGTTGGCGATTTTTGCGGGTCTTGTCATGATGATCGTCGCCGGTATTAACGCCTGGTCAAGCCACCTTCAGGTCCAGCTTCTCGAACGTGTGGCCGTTAGCCCGGCAGGCTCGGTTTCGGAGTATGAACTGCTGTCAAACGACGCTCGCGTTCAAGCCTGGGCGCTGGCGTATCTGGCGGCTTATGTGGCGTTCCTCGTGTTCTTTCTGGTCTGGAAGTACCGCGCTTACAAGAACCTCAAGGCGCTGGCGGCACGCGAAATTCGGATGTCTCCCGGCGGTTCGGTCGGATGGTATTTCTGCCCCATCGCCAATTTCTGGAAACCATGCCAGGCCATGAACGATATATGGCAGGGCAGTGACTCGGCCACGATCCGGCCCGGCAGGGGCGTATCCGGCGGACTTGTAGGTCTCTGGTGGACCGTTTTTCTCCTCAGGTCGTTCTATTCTCAAATAGTCGGCAGGCTCTCGCTGAGAGCCGATTCGCTCGAGGAGTTTATCTCGTACAGCTGGATGGACGTCGCCGATTCATGCCTTATGGCGATCTTCGTTCTCCTGACGGTCATAATCGTATCGTCAGTGTCAGCGCGGCAGTTGCAGCGTAAGAGAGTGCTCGACGGTGCGGCGACCCACGCCAGCCCGTACGGCGTTCTCTAAAGCAGGCCCGCTGCGAGGAGCTACTTGATCGTTACTGCTTCGTTGGTGACTATGTCGCCTTCGGCCACCTGGGTGCGTTTTACCCACCAGTTCACGCTGGGTGCGTACCACCAGTTTATGGTTACGGTTCGCTTGCGGGATCTGCCCATCATTACGATTTCCGTTTCCTCTTCGAACCGGATCACTACTGCGTTGAAGACTCCCGCCGGGACCGTCACTTTTTCGCGAGCGACTACCGAGCCGGTCCAGTTGATGCTCCCGAACGGGATCTTGTCGCCGGGCTTCTTGCAGCCCATGAACTTCGCCGGCGGGGTCAGCGGGTCCGGTCCGATGAAGAACAGCTTGGCTGCGCCTTTGCCTTTGTTGCCGACCTTCAGCGGCCAGAGTGCGTCCAGCGCCGCGGTGTCGTATTCGATCGTCAGCGCCATGCCGGTATTGCCCATCGGCAGAACCGTAGGCGTCAGGGATCGATAGTAGTCCAGCGACTTGACTGGCGACTTCTTGCGATCCACGTCGGGATACTGGTTAGTGGGCTCTATCGTCGTTACGTCGCCCTTGCCCTCGCTGATCTTTCGCAGGATGAATCTCTTGAATTTCGGCGTTGGGACGCGTTTCTTCTTGAACCATCCGACCAGCCCGCCGATGGCCTCCTCCATCTCGTCTTTCTTCGGCACGTGGTCTTTTACGGTCATCAGATACGCGATCGACAGTCCCTTTTTCGGCTGCTTGAAGTCAACGGTTCCGGTGGACGGGCCCTGGGGCGTCGCCTTGGCCACGAGCTTTTTCAAGTCGCGCTCCGGCCCGTCGAGGTTCGGATTCAGCGACAACGCGACTCCGTGATCGCGGATGGCCTCTTTGGGTTTGTCGGTCAGCGAATGCGCCGAGCCGCGCACCGTGTAGGCGCTTGCATAATACGGATTCAGCGCCAGTGTCCCGTCGCAGTCTTTCACGGCCGCGGCGTATTCTTTGCGCCTGACATTCAGTCGGGCCCGGCCGTTGTACGCGTCGAAATACCTCGGATTCAGCGCTAACGCCTTGTCATACGCCTTCAGCGCTTCGTCGTACCTTTTCTGGTTAGTGTAGACGCGTCCCTTAACGTACCAGCTCCAGGAGTTTCGCGGATCGATCTCGATGGCCTTGGTAAGCTCGGCGTCGGTTTCGGGATACTTCTTGGTATTGAAGTAGACGTATGCTCTTTCGCGATGGATGCGCGGATTGCCCGGATCGAGTTTCTCGGCTTTCGCGAAGTCGGCCAGGGCCTCGGGGAACTTGTCCTTGACCCTGTATAGATAACCTCGCTTTATCAGCGCCCAGGTCCGTTCGGTCTTGGACAGTTCGCTGCCGTCGATCAGCCGCGTGCATGCTTCGATCCGCTTGTCGAAGCTGGCTTTAGAGTTCGCCGCCAGACGCTTGTCGGCGTCTTTGTCGCCAAGCGCCGTGCCCGCTAGCGATACGATAACCGCTATTGCGACAAGGGATAACGATTTTGATAGTGTGTGAGAATTCATGATGTCAATCTCCTGGCGAGCGTGAGAGAAACGCGAAAACGGACAATGGAAATGGCTCCGATCATATTCCATTCTACGTGCGCCAAAAGAGATATGCCAATATTACCGCAAACACCTGCGAGATCGACTTCATTGCGGGTGCTATGTCGTTATCGCAGATTCGGCTTCCCGGCTTGTCTCCTCGTCGAGGATGCGCATTGTTCTGCGGTAGAGTTCCTCGGCCTGTGCGGGGTCTTCTGCGATGCATGTCACGCCGAATTTACCGAATTCCGAAAGTGCTCCCATCAGGTGGAACACTACTCCCTGCTGTGCGGTGCTGTCAAAGTGCAGTTGGTGATACACCATCGTATCGATCAGGTCATCAGGGCTCAGGCCTTTGTATCGCGGCTTCTGGAGATTGTCCGAGGCGTAATAGCAGCGGGTCTGTCCGCCCGGCAGCCGATAGACGCCGGATTCGGCGTCGTACGCGCCGTCGGTCAGGAACTGCAGCACCAGGAACGGGAACGTCGTCCCGCCTTTTCGCAAGTTGATCTCGATGGCGTAATGCGTCCACTGGTCTCCGGATTTTACCGAAACAAAGTCCACGCCCCAGATGCCCAGAACGCCTTTTTCCTTGAGCACGTGTGCGATCTTCAATCCGGCTTCCTGAATACCGAGTCGATAGCGTTCGTCGGCCGGGAACGTGCAGCCCAGGTAGATCTGTCCGTTCGGGCCGCCGAGGACCTGATCGTGAGTTGATATGACGCTGACTTCCCCGAGCGGGTCGATCCGGCATTGCACCGACGGCGAGAACTTCTCCTGTCCCTCCACCCAACACTCGACGATACCGCCCATCTCCCTGAACTTTTCTCGATAGAGGTCCCATGTCATGTCGGCGGCCTCGAACCGGATAAGATCGGGTAACTCCGCGGCGATGCGGGCTTCAAACTCCTGGCGCGGACCCGACGTGTCGATGGTCTCATAGTCCAGCAGCCCGTTGCCTTCCCCGGAAACGCCTTCGTTCAGTTTGATGACGACTTTCCGGAGATCGGGGTTGCGGAGTTTCACATCGACCAGGGCCTTGACCAGTTCGGTTTCATCGGCGATATGTTCTATTCCGTCGGGTATGTCAACTCCGGCGGCCCGGAAGATATCGCGGCCTTCGCTCTTGGAACCGTAGTGTATGCGGTCCGGATCGCAGGCATACAACGGCAGTTTCAGCGCGACGGCCAGTGCTCTTTCCAGACCCGTGGCGTTGAAGCAGGTGATATGGCTCGAGGCCGGGTTGACGATCGCCTCGCCAATGCGCTTCAGCAATCGCGGGCGTTCCAGGATCTTTTGCGTCAGCGGCGCCGGCGATGCGTCATGGCAGCTCAGCAGGGTCAGGCGTCTCCTGGCGTGTTTGCTCGGGATCCCGGGCAGGAGATGCAGGTAGTAGTCAATAATCGAATCATCGATCGGCTGGCTCGTTACGAAGACAATGTTCACGCGCGGCAGCCGCAGAAGAATCAAGAGGCACAGCAGCCGCTCTTCGTAGTGATGAACGCCGGAGACCTTGGCCAGCACTTCAGCGTCCAGCGAGAGGCTCGGGACGATAACAACAGTCTGTTGCGCCGCGCGATCGCCAAAAGTCGAATATATCCCGGGCAGCCTGGTTTGCAGTTCTGCAAAAACTTCACGCTCCCGATCCAAATCGCCGGCGGTTTGGATTGACGCCGGGTCTGCAGGTGGATTGTCCATACGCACTTGTCCTTCACTTCTTTCAGACGCCGCGCCGCAATCTCACCGTGCGGAGCCTGGTATTTGTATGCGACTGGAATCGTTATTACAGGGAATCAGCGTTAAGGGCAATCAAAAAACCGGGAAACCGTTCACCGGGTGTGTGAAAAGAGTTCCGCCAGGAAATCTAGTCACACACGCAGGGCTGTCGGGGCGTGAAAGGTGTTTTGCTGAGCCTTGAGACTGTGATAGAATCACTATGCAGGCCCACGACGGTCGTGGGCAGACCGCCAAACAGGAAATCCCAGTTAAGTACGGGCTGAAGGCATGGACCAGCGGCATGAGATAAGCTCGTCGAAAGAGCAGTGGAAGACACGGCAGACGTTGATTGACCGGGCGCGCGATCCCAACGACAGCCAAGCCTGGGACGAATTCACTAACTATTATGCGAACTTTATTCGCATGGTGCTGATGCAGCTGCGCGCGCCACAGGATGACCTCGAAGATCTTAGCCAAACCATCTTGGTGAAGCTATGGCGGAACCTGTCAACAGTGAAACTGGACCGTGACCACGCCAGGTTTCGCACATGGCTGGGAACGGTCATCCGCAACACTTTTTATACGCATTGCAGCCAGGCCGCCTCGCGAAAACGCCGCGATACCAACGCCGCCATCGCCAACGTAGTTCCACCGGATATTGAGGACATCATTGAAACCGAGTGGCGAAAACACATCATCGCACTGGTCATTGAACGCTTGAATGCCAGCTTCTCCGGCAAGGCCATGGACGTTTTCACGATGACTCTCGATGGAAAGTCCGTTGACGATATCGCCTCGGCGCTTGAATTGACCAAAGACTCGGTATACGTGCTGCGTAATCGTGTCCAATCGCGCTTCCGCAAGGAAGCAAGGCAATTGCGCAGTTACCTGGAGTTTAACCAATGACGATAGAATCGAGAGCCCGAACCCAAGCCTTGAATAATCTCTTTGACGAAGCGTTTGAGGAGATTGATCCGGCAGCAGAATCGCCTCTTCACGGTCAGCTTTGTTCGCTTGAGGAACGCTACTGTCAACCTCAATTGATTGCGGTTGGCGGCATGAAACGCATACTCAAGGTCCTTGATCGACACAGCAATCGCCACGTCGCCATGGCCCGTTTGCATGAAGACGCAAGCGATTTGCTCTTTGACCCATTTATTCGCGAGGCACGGCTGACAGCGATGCTTGAGCACCCCAACGTCATCTCCGTTCACGATGTCGGCGTCGACAAAGAGGGACAACCGTATTTCACGATGGACCTGAA
>CAYMSH010000142.1:0-2270 GCA_964392945.1 uncultured Planctomycetaceae bacterium
CGTCATTGGTCTTCGAGGCGACCTGGTTGGCCATCTTGGCGCCCATGTTCTCGAACGGATTGGGCAGATCGATCTCTTTGGAGACCGTCACGCCGTCTTTGGTGACCTTCGGCGAACCGAACGATTTCTGCAACAGGACGTTGCGTCCCGTCGGTCCGAGGGTCACTTTGACGGCGGCCGCCAGTTTTGACACGCCGTCCAGCATAGCCAGGCGAGCGTCACTGTCGTAAAGCATTTGCTTTGCAGCCATTTTTCATATTCCTTGGTAGTTTAGTTTGGTGTTGTTGAGGCTTGCTAGCCCAAGAGCGCCAGGACGTCGGACTCACGCAGGATCACGTAATCTTCGTTTCCGATCTTGACTTCGCTGCCGGCATACTTGGCGTAGAAGATCTCGTCGCCCTTTTTAAGCGTGATTGCCGCACGCTTGCCCGAATCGAGCAGTTTGCCGGGACCCACAGCCGACACGATGCCGCGCTGGGGCTTTTCCTGGGCCGAGTCGGGAAGTACGATCCCGCCGGCGGTCACTTCTTCTGCGTCACACTGCTTTACGAGGATTCTGTCATCTAAAGGTTTCACTGCCATTTTCATCTAGCTCCTGAATCTGGAGGTTTTTTTATATCGTATCGTATTGTCTGGTTTTCACGAACTGGGCGTCTCGCGGCCGGGTCAATCGGGCCGGGGGCTTTACATCATGCCGCCCATTCCGCCCATGCCGCCCATTCCACCCATGCCGCCCATGCCGCCGCCCATTCCGCCCATTCCGCCGTCCATGCCTGGCGCTCCGCCGGCAGGTTCTTCCTGGGGGATCTCGCTGACAGCAGCGTCGCACGTCAGCAGCAGTGCGGCCACGGAAGCTGCGTTCTGCAGCGCGGTGCGGGTCACCTTGGCCGGATCGATCACGCCGCCTGCGACGAGATCTTCATACTTCAGCGTGTCGGCGTTGAAACCGTTGTTGCCTTTGGCCTTTTCGACCTGCTTGAGGACAACCGGTCCGGATTCGCCTGCGTTTGCGGCGATCTGCTTGAGCGGTTCGGCGACAGCCTTGAAGACGATCTCAACACCGGTCTTCTCGTCGCCACGGGCCTTGACCTTATCGACGGCCTTGCGTGCTCGAACCAGCGCTACTCCGCCGCCGGGAAGGATGCCTTCCTCGACTGCAGCTCGCGTGGCGTGCAGTGCGTCTTCGATGCGGGCTTTCTTTTCCTTCATCTCAGACTCGGTAGCCGCGCCGACGTTGACCTGGGCCACGCCGCCTGCGAGTTTGGCCAGGCGTTCCTGGAGCTTCTCGCGATCGTAGTCGCTGTCAGTCGTTTCGATGTTCGTGCGGATCATGTCGATTCGAGCGCGAATATCTTCAGTGGCGCCGGCGCCTTCGATGATCGTTGTGATGTTGTCGGTTACCGTGACCTTCTTGGCCATGCCCAGATCGATCGGGTCGATCACTTCAAGATCGATGCCCAGATCCTTGGTGAAGACCTTTCCGCCGGTAAGTATGCCGATGTCCTGCAGCATCGCCTTGCGACGATCGCCGTAACCGGGAGCCTTGATCGCGGCCACTGACAGGATGCCGCGCATCTTGTTGACCACGAGAGTCGCCAGTGCTTCGCCTTCGATGTCTTCTGCGATGATGAACAGCGGGCGATTGGCCTTGGTGACCTTCTCCAGCAGCGGAACGAGCTTGGCTACGTTGGAGATCTTGTCTTCGTAGATGAGGATTAGGGGCTTTGCCATCACCGCTTCCATCTCTTCCTGATCGGTCACGAAGTGAGGCGAGATGTATCCTCTGTCGAACTGCATGCCTTCGACGACATCGACGACAGTTTCAATGCTCTTGCCTTCTTCGACGGTTATCACGCCGTCGCGCCCGACTTTGGTCATCGCCTCGGCGAGCATCTTGCCAATGCCCGGATCGTTGTTGGCGCTGACTGAGGCGACATTGCGGATGTCGTCGTCGGTCTTGACGGGAGTAGCCAGATCCGCCAGCTCGTCGACGATCGCGTCGACAGCACGGCGGATTCCGCGAGCCAGCGACATTGCGTCGGCTCCGGCGGCCAGGTTGCGGTAACCTTCAGTGAAGATCGCCTCGGCCAGGACCGTGGCTGTAGTTGTACCGTCGCCAGCGGCGTCGGAGGTCTTCGAAGCGGCTTCCTTAACCAACTGGGCGCCCATGTTCTCGGTCTTGTCGGTCAGTTCGACCTCTTCTGCGACCGTGACGCCGTCTTTGGTTACCGTGGGGGGACCCCATCCTTTATCCAGGATGGCGTTTCGCC
>CAYMSH010000142.1:2370-14249 GCA_964392945.1 uncultured Planctomycetaceae bacterium
CCGTCTTTGGTTACCGTGGGGGGACCCCATCCTTTATCCAGGATGGCGTTTCGCCCGCGCGGTCCAAGAGTGCTTTTGACCGCTCTGGCCAGCTTCTGTACGCCGGTCAGGAGCGCCTCTCGGGCTTCGCTTTCAAACGCTAACTGCTTTGCAGCCATCTGCGAGTTCTCCTTGTTAGTGGTTCATAAGACAAACCGTATAAACGCTTGTCTTTGCTGTAATTAAGCTCACACATCACCGGACAGTGAGAAAACACCAATCCCGGCCGCGACAACATTGCCGCACGGTATCTACAGCAAGCTCCATGCCGCAAAGCCTAAGCCCTGCAAACACAACGTGTTATAGAATAACAAGAAAGGGCTCGCCCCTTACAAAACCTGCCAGTACCGCACTTTTGGCGCCCGAAAAACACATTTTGACAGAGAACACGAGCGATCGGGGCGCCTCAGGCGGCGTTTTCGACCAGCAAGGCCGAATCGGTCCGCTCCACGCGATTGCGGCCGTTTTCCTTGGCGGCGTAGAGGGCTGCGTCGGCGGCCTGGATAATCGCCTCGGCCTGGTCCGGATCGACGCCGCAGACAGATGTGACCCCTATCGACATAGTTGTTTGAATCTCCCGGCCGTCGCAGACTATCGGCTTGGCGCAGATTCTCCGGCGGATGCGTTCTGCGACTTCTGCAGCGAACGTAATGTCGCAGTGCGGGACGACAACGAGGAACTCCTCGCCGCCGTAACGCCCGAAACAGTCATACGGACGCAACGCCGCGGTCATTCGCCGGGCCACTTCCTTAAGAACGCAGTCGCCGGCTTTGTGGCCGAAGCTGTCGTTGACGGATTTGAAGCCGTCCAGATCGCCGAGCATTACCGCTACTGACGTCTGGTCCCGACCGGCTCGATGCAGCTCCCTGTCCAGGAGGTCCAGTATTCCGGATCGATTCCACAGACCTGTCAGGCAGTCGCGGGTGGCCTGCTGGGTGAGCTGGTGCTGGGCCTCGATGAACTTTTCCTGCAAATCGACTATCCGGCTGGCGGCGAATATCCGGGCCTCCAGCTCGCCGGGCTTGAACGGTTTGGTTACGTAGTCGTCGGCGCCGGCGATAGTGCATTCGAGAATGTCAGCCGAGTTGTCCTGCTGGGTCAGGACGATCACGTAAACGTAATCCTCCTTCTGCAACTGGCGGAGCTGACGACAGATTTCCAAAGCGCTCATTCCGCCGGTCATCCAGTCGAGAATTGCAAGTTTCGGCGGGTTGACGCCTTTGAGCGTGGCCATAGCCTCGGCCCCGTCTTCGGCTTCGATCACTTCATGGTCCCAACTTGTCAGGACCGCCTTGAGCAATCGCCGTGAAACAGGATCGCTTTCCGAGACGAGTATCCGCATACAATTAACACTCCGAATACGTGCGCCGCAAGCAGGAGATGCGACCGCACATGCCATATCAAACCTATAGCCATATCGGCCCGCCGGAGATCTTACTTCATTAAACCCGTGCGCATTAGGGGGTAATCCGTCCGATATCCGCAGTTTTGGGGGTTACCCCCATAGGTTATCGGGGTATCGACCGGCAGCGACCATATCAGCGACAGCCGCCTTGAGCGCCGGCTTGTCTTCCTGATACGTCACGCCGTACCACTGCTCGTCTGTCATCAGGACCGCCGGTGATGTTTTGCCGGCCACGATCAGATCGTTGACCACCATAGGAACAAAATACTCGGATTTCGGCGTGTTGAGGCTCGTGCGGCAGAATTCGACGAAGCCGGTTTTCAGTTCGTCGAGGAATCCGGTCGTAAAGCCCCACATGTTCATCGAGACCGTGCTGGCGGGGTCTATCGGGACCCAGTTGTCGCCGTCTTCGGTGTACTTCACGCCGTCGTCGAACTGCTGAATGCACGTGCGTTCGATGATCTCTATTAATCGTCCGGCCTCGGCGCTGCAGACGCCGCGAGCGACGTGTCCGTGCTCGGTCAGCGTCCTGCCGAGGATGTAGCCGATCATGGCGCAGTCGTATTTCCCTTCACTGTCGCAGGCCGAGTGCAGGTAGTCAGCCAGTATCGAAAACGATTCGGCTCCGTAGAAGTCGTCGGCGTTTATGACAGCAAACGGGCCGCTTATCTCTTCGGCGGCACACAGAACGGCGTGTCCGGTGCCCCAGGGTTTTACGCGATCCGGCGGGCAGACCACGCCCTGGGGCAGGTTATCGAGGTCCTGGAACACGTACGAAGTGTCGATCTGCTTTTCGATCGAGCGCCCGACTTTTTCGCGGAACACTTCTTCGATTTCGCGGCGGATGATGAATACCACCTTGTCGAATCCCCCGCGAAGAGCGTCGTAGACCGAGTAGTCGATCACGATCTCGCCTGAAGGGCCGATCGGATCGATCTGTTTTAGTCCGCCGTAGCGGCTTCCGATACCCGCGGCCATCACGACCAGTTGTGCAGACGCCATGTCTTCTCCTGCTTGGTTTCCGCAGCCCGGATCAGCCCGGGCCGGCGGGGCGATATTATATCAAGCTGGCGAGCGTTTCCAGAAGTTACCGGATAGCGGCTTTAATTGCCGGACCCCGGCGAGTATGATATGAACGAAATTACGGGACACTCAACGCTCCGCTCTGCGGGGCTCTGAAGAAGGAACTGCAAAATGAAAAACTCCAATCGTCGTTTCCAGACCGTGCTTGGCGCGGTATGTTTGACTGCTGCTATCGTGCTGTCTACTGTCGGCGGATGCGGCCCGAAGAAGTCGGACACCGATCCGAACCCCGCACCGGCAGCGAAGACCCAACCGGCTCCCACACCCGGGACCGCGACTACCCAGCCGGCCGGCGGCGAACCGTGCGTAACCCCGATCGCCACGACCCAGCCGGCCGGGTCCGGCGAACCGTGCACCACCCAGGGCGCGCCGGCTCCCAAGGTCATGCCGGCTGATCCCGGAACAGCAACAGACAAGAAGCCCCGACGCATGTGGGCCACTTCCTACCGATGGGCCAAGGCGCCGGAACTGGTAGTCGAAAAATGGCTGACCGACAAGCCCGAAACCAAGGGCAAATACGTACTGATCGAATTCTGGGCCACGTGGTGCCCGCCATGTCGCAAGTCGATCAACCTGCTCAACAAGTTCCACGAGAAATACGCCGACGAACTGGTCGTCATCGGCCTGTCGGAAGAGTCCGAGGCCGACGTGCTGAAACTCAAGACCCCGAAAGTAGAATACTTCAGCGCAATCGACACGCAGATGCGAATGAAGAAGGAAATGGGAGTCTTCGGAATCCCCCACGTGATCATCGTAGAGCCAGGCGGATTCGTTATCTGGGAAGGATTCCCGCTGCTGAAGGACTACGAACTGACTGAAGAGATCATCGAGAAGATCCTCGCCGTCGGCCGAAAGATCAAAGCCGCCGAGGCCGCAAAGGCCGCCGAAGCCGCCAAGACCGAATAACCACTACTCGGCCGAGACGCGACGATCCACGATCGTACGCATGATAGTCGTATCGCGCCGCTTCTTTGCGCGAGTGAGAAACTTCTCTATCGCCGCGCCGTCGCCCTGGTCGATCAGATCGCGGAGCTTGGCGGTGTCAGCCGAGAACTTGTCAATCGCCGCCAGGACCGCGGCGCGATTGGTAAGCAGAATGTCGCGCCACATCTCCGGATCGCCGCTGGCCAGACGAGTAACGTCGCGGAACCCGCTGGCCGACACGTCCAGATCGTTGTTGCCCGGATGCAGCATCATCAGACTCGCCAGCACGTTAGGCAAATGCGAGATCCGCGCCACGGCCCGATCGTGAGCCGCCGGTGTGCGACGAACCACCCGCATGCCGAGAGTCTTCCAGAACGCCTCGACAGTATCAACCGCGTCGCTCGGCGTGTCGGCGGTGGGGGTAACTATGCACGACGCTCCGACAAACAGATCCCCGCGCGAAAACCGAACGCCTTTCTGTTCGCTGCCGGCCATCGGATGACTGCCGACAAACGGACCGCCGGGCCCCAGTATCCGCCGGGCCACTCGCTCGACGCGAACTTTCGTAGACCCCACATCGGTAACCAGCGTGTGTTTGCCCAATGCCGGAGCGGCCGCCTTCAAGTGCTTCTCGAACGCGCCCACGGGAGTAGCCAGTATCACCAGATCGGATTTCCCCACACATTCGGCCGGGTCGAAGTGAGCGGTGTCTATCGCCCCGACTTCCAGCGCAGCATCGAGCGAGACCTGCCGCCGGCCGACACCGGCGATCTGCACAGACGGATCGTGCGCCTTTATCGCAAGCGCCGCCGACCCGCCGAGGAGCCCGACACCGACAATCGTAACGTGTTTTAATTTCCGGGTGCTCATGACTAAAGCACAAGGTTATTCCAAAACTCCGTTCGCCGCAAGAGCACAATCCCAGCACATCGACATTTCAAACTCCCGTTTAGCGGCAGGGCTCACGCGTCGGCCTCATCTGGACAAAGTCGGGACGCCGCAAGCCGCAGGCCGTTTTCACCTGCCGGCCGGGCCGCCCGCCGCGCCGATCGAAAGAACAACCCGATCAATTACATTACCTTTATCGATCCGGCTTCCGATCGGGATCGTCTTTCTTGTTCATCAGGCGGCGAACGCCGTAGAATATCGCGCATCCCGCCATCGCTACTAGAGCGCCTGTTACGCCTGCGTTTAGAGTTCTTGTCAGGTCAATCTGTCCGGTCATTACGTATGCGAGCATGCGGCTTGTCCCTTGAAGTATCCGTTAATGAAACGCCGGGTCATTCCCTCTGTCGGCCGATTCGGGGCGGCCCGACTCCCCGGGTCAAGGCGAATACTAACATCCGAGCAAGCGAGCGGGCAACCCGAAATCAGCACTGTTTGGCCGATAACCCGGCCGCGTTCGGCGAATCTATTGTCACCGCACTGCTCGACAAGTACGATATCGCAGAACAAACCGCCGCCGCAGACAAACAGGAGTCAACCGCAATGAACGCACGCAGAATCACACGACGAGGTTTTCTTAAGAACGCAGCCCAAACCGCCGCGGTGCTGGCCGCGGCGCCGCTGGGTCTGGGCGCGGCCGAGAACTCGAAACGAAAGCCGAACGTTATCATAATCCTGACAGACGATCAGGGCAGCGTTGACGTGAACTGCTACGGAGCCAAGGACCTGATCACGCCGAACATGGACGCGCTGGCCAAAAGCGGCGTTCGGTTCGGCCAGTTCTACGCCGGGGCTCCGGTCTGCTCGCCATCGCGAGCTTCGCTGGTAACCGGTCGATATCCGCAGCGAGCACAGCTCGCCGGCAACGCCTGGGGGGCCCGCGGGTTGCCCGCAGAACAATTAACAATCGCCGAAATCTTCAAATCCGCAGGCTACCGCACCGGGCTGTTCGGGAAATGGCATCTCGGCGATGATATGAAACTGAGCCCAAACGCGCAAGGGTTCGACGAATTCCTCGGCCACAAGGTCGGCTGCATCGACAACTACTCGCACTTCTTCTACTGGTCCGGGCCGAATAAGCACGATCTGTGGAAGAACACCAAGGAGCACTTCGAAGACGGAACGTACTTCCCCGACATAATGGTCCGCGAGGCCAAACGGTTCATCACCGAGAACAAGGACCGGGAGTTCTTCCTGTTCCTGCCGTTCAACACGCCCCACTACCCGCTGCAGGCCGAGCAGAAGTTCGTAAAAATGTACGCCGTCATGAAGGACATCAAACGCAAGCGGTACGCGTCGTTCGTGACCTCGCTGGACGACAAGATCGGCCAGGTCATCGCCACTGTAGACAAGCTCAAGCTGCGCAACGACACGATCATAGTTTTCCAGAGCGATCACGGGCATTCGGTCGAGGTCCGCACATTCGGCGGCGGCGGGAGCGCGGGCCCCTACCGCGGCCACAAGTTCACCTGCTGGGAAGGCGGGCTGCGAGTGCCTGCGATGATCTCCTGGCCGGGGAAGATACGCGCCGGGCAGGTTCGCAACCAGGTCGCCTGCTCGATCGACTGGCTGCCGACAGTCGCCGAATACTGCGGGTTGCCGGAGATCAAGACGCGCATAGACGGCAAGAGCCTCAAAGCCGTGATCGAATCGGCCAAGGCGCCGTCGCCGCACAAGACCCTGCACTGGTCGTCGTGCGGCATGTGGGCGGTAAGGGACGGCAAGTGGAAACTCGTCGGCGGCGGCAAGTCAAAAAACCTGTTCCTCAGCGACATGAAGAAAGACGTAACTGAAACGAAGAACCTGGCCGATGAGTTCCCGGCAGTAGTAGCCCGCCTGAAAAGACTGCACCGGGAATGGAGCAAAGAAGTAGTTAAACAGTAGCGCCGCAAACCGAATGTTCGCTGCACCCTTGCGAGGAAGTCCGATGAGTTCAAAATGCATACGGTTGTCGATCACTATCATCACGGTTCTGGCGGCGCTCGGCGGTTTGGCCCGGGCCCAAGGCACGCGCGCCGATTACAAACGCGCGGCCGAGCTGGGTCGCATGACCGACAACACGGTCTTCAAGACCAGCGTCAGACCGCACTGGTTCGACAGCGGCAAGCGGTTCTGGTACCGCAACGATCTGCCCGACAGGAAACGCGAGTTTATCCTCGTAGACCCGGCGAGAGGTTCGCGGGCCCCGGCGTTCGATCACGCGAAAGTCGCGGCCGGTCTTTCTGAAGCGCTCAAACGAAAATGCGCGGCCGACAAACTCCCAATCGATCTGCTCGAATTCGTCGCCGACGAGATTCACCTGCAGGTCGGCCGGGCGGTCTGGAAGTATTCGACCAAGACCCACAAGGTCACGCGCAGCAAGATCAAACCCAAAGCGATCCCCAAACGCAGGCCCAGGCGCCGCCATCACGGCATGGGCGGTTTCCGCGGCCGGCAGACCAGCGGGAACAGATCGCCGAACGGAAAGATGACCGCGTTCGTGAAAGACTTCAACATCCATATCCGAATCGAGGGCGATAAGAAGAGTAAGAAGAACGCAAAGGATGCGAAGGAATCCTGGCCCGTAACGAAGAACGGAACCGAAGGCAACCCTTACGTTAATCGAGTCTCCTGGTCACCGGATTCGAAGAAGCTCGTGGCGATGCGCATCAAGCCCGGCAAGGCCAGCAAGATGTACCTGATCGAATCGTGCCCGAAAGGACAGCTGCACCCCAAGCTGCACACGCGAAACTACGCGCGCCCGGGCGACCCGATCGACACGCCGCGCCCATACCTGTTCGATATCGAAAAACGCAAAGAGATTCCCGTATCAAACAAGCTGTTCGAAACCCCGTGGCGATTGAGTCACGTGAACTGGTCGGCCGACTCGAAACGCTTCACGTTCTTCTACAATCAGCGAGGTCACCAGGCCGTGCGGATCGTGGCCGTAGACGCCGCCAGCGGAACGGCGAGAGCCCTGATCGACGAGACGTGCAAGACGTTTTTCGATCACGCCTTCAAGCTGCTGTGCCACTGGCCCAAGGAAGACGGCGAGATTATCTGGGCTTCCGAACGCGACGGGTGGAACCACCTTTACCTGTTCGACGCGAAAACCGGCAAGCTCAAGAACCAGATCACAAAGGGCAAGTGGCTCGTTCGCGGGATCGATCGCATAGACGACGCCAAGCGGCAGATCTGGTTCCACGCCGGCGGGATCATTCCCGGCCAGGACCCCTACCACGTTCACTTGGCCAGGATCAACTTCGACGGAAGCGGCCTGACGCTCCTGACCAGAGGCGACGGGACGCACCGGATCCAATACTCGCCGGACAAGGAGAAGAAATACTTCATCGACAACTATTCGCGAGTTGACGATCCGGGGCGCACCGAGCTGCGCCGCACATCCGACGGCAAGCTGGTATGCGTGCTGGAGACCGCCGACATGACGGCCCTGAAGGCCACTAAATGGAAGATGCCTCTTCGCTTCACCGCCAAGGCGCGCGACGGCAAGACCGACATATGGGGCGTGATCTATCGCCCGACCAATCTCGACGAATCGAAAGTGAAAAAGTATCCGGTGATAGAACACATCTACGCCGGCCCGCAAGGCGCCTACACGCCGAAGCATTTCTCGCGCCGCTACAACGCACAAGCGATGGCCGAGCTGGGGTTCATCGTCGTCCAGCTCGACGGCATGGGAACTTCCCATCGCTCCAAGGCGTTCCACGATTACTGCTTCAAGAACATCGCCGACGCCGGCCTGCCGGACCGCATGCTCTGGATAAAAGCCGCGGCGAAACAGTATCCGTACATGGACATTTCGCGCGTGGGGATTTACGGCGGCTCGGCCGGCGGGCAAAACGCAATGCGCGCCGTGCTGGACTACCCGGACTTCTACAAAGTAGCGGTAGCCAGCGCCGGCTGCCACGATAACCGCATGGACAAGATCTGGTGGAACGAGGCCTGGATGTCATGGCCCGTCGGGCCGCACTACAAAGCGCAGTCCAACACGACCGACGCGCACAAGCTCAGGGGCAAACTCATGTTGATCGTAGGCGAGATGGACACCAACGTAGACCCGGCCTCAACGCTGCAGGTTGTCGATGCGCTGATCAAAGCCGACAAGGATTTCGACATGCTCTACATCCCCGGCTACGGCCACGGCGACGGCGGAAGATACGGCATGCGCAGACGCAGCGACTTCTTCGTAAGACACCTGCTCGGCGTGGAACCGCGAAGTCGTTAACACCACAATATCCAACAGCCAACAAGAAACGCCCAATTGCCAGGTAACGGCAACGACAAAAACACGGCGGCGAACCAGACGGGACTCGCGAGCGTAGCATTGATTGGGAGATTTTGTTATGAAAAAGTTCGGAATCGTGTTGGCGGTCTGTCTGGCGGTTGGTGTGCTGGCTCCGACCGGTTGCAATACGCTGCGAGATGCGCTGGACGGCGGACACACCGCGACGGCCTACATCGCCGTCACTCCGCCGCGGCCGCATCCGTTTGGCCCCAGTCACAACATCGCGGCCGATCTGAAGGTGCTCAAGGACTCTTACGTAAAGTTCGCAACTAAAGAGGCGGTGCTTCTCCGGGCGGTGAATGACGATATCGACGAGGATGGAAACAAACTGAACCGCATCCGAAAGACGGCGTGGTTCACCGGTGACGCGAACGAAACGGTCAAGCAGTTGCAGAGCGAACTGTCGGCCGTCAGTGTCAAAGACACAAACCTCATTCGACTCTCGCTGAGAGGACCGGACCTCCAACAGGCGGTCCACGCCGTCAACGCAGTGGCCGATGCGATGGTGCACGCCACGGGCGATATGGCCAAACAGCAACGCACCGCGCAGATGAAAACTCTCATCGCTCGACTTGATGAAATCGACAGCCGCATTGCGAGTAAGCAGAAAGAAATCGAGCAGATTCGTGGTCGCCAAGAGCCCCGTTTGATAGTCGAAAATAGAAACTTGATGCAGAAGATTCTGAAATCGCTGACCAGCGAATTGGCGCAACTGCGACTCTTGAAAACCCAGGCGGAAAAAACCTTGTCTGCGCTGAAGGAACAGGCCGCCAGCGGCGAGCTGGCCGAGTCGTTGGAGATAAAACAGAAGCTGGAGGCCGACCCGACATACCGTTCGCTGTTAATTAACCTGAAGAACCTGAAGACAGAACTCAACTCGCTGAAGCGACTCGGTCCATCCCACCGCAGAGTCAAATCGACACAGGCTCGCATAGAGCTGGTCGAACAAACCATAGCGGAGATGAAAAAGGAACTCACCGAAAAGTTCATCAAGGAAATGATGCTCAAGCAGGAATCACAGGTCGCCGCGATCAGCGAGAGACTGCTGGTCGTTGGGAACCAGTACAACGAACTGTTGCAGAAATCAAAGACATTCGATGCCGACGTCGCCAAGATCTCAAAACTCGAAAACGAGATAGAGCAGTTACAGGAACGCGCCAAACAAGTCGAGGCGGCGCTGCTCGAATTCCGCATAGCATTACCCGACCTCCCGTTGCGTGTTCGAGCCCCCGCCGAAGTCCCCGCAAAACGATAGCACAACGCAACGCCGATTTGCCTCAGGCGCCCGGGATCGTGGAATCCTGCAATTGGCCCGGCGTCGGCCGCGTTTGACACCACTGCGGCGCCGCGGCGCCGAACACGTGAGCGCAACACTGTTTTGGAGACGGCGAAATGAAGAAGCTCGAAATCGTATTTGCAGCGTGTCTGGCGATCGCCATGATCGCATCGTCGGGCTGTTCGGAAAGCGTGCAGGCCAAAGATGCGCCTAAAGCCGAGGCTAAAGCCAAGGCGAAAGCTGGATCCAAAACTCCGCCGAAGACGCTGACGCTCGATCTGGGCAAAGGCGTTACGATGAAGCTCGTGCTGGTCCCGGCCGGTGATTTTATGATGGGCGGCAAGTTCTCACCGGCCGAGTCGGTCAAGAAGTTCGGCGGCAAGGCCAACCACTACGCCAGCGAACACCCGCGCCGCAAAGTCACGATCAGCAAACCGTTCTACATCGGCGTGTTCGAACTAACGCAAGCCCAGTGGGAAGCGGTCATGGACGAAAAGCCGTACGACGGCAAGATGGTCACCAAAATCGGACCGGACTACCCGGCCAGTTGGATGCAGTGGACCGAGGCCAACGAGTACTGCGCCAAACTGTCGAAGAAGCTCGGCAAAAAGATCGCCCTGCCGACTGAAGCACAGTGGGAATACGCCTGCCGGGCCGGGTCGGACACCGAATTCTGCTACGGCGACGACCCGAAAAAGATCGGCGACTACGGCTGGCTGGGCAGCAACATGATCGACAACAAGAAGGCCAGCACCTACGCGCGAAAAGGCGGACTCAGGAAGCCCAACGCCTGGGGCATTTACGACATGCACGGCAACGTCTGGGAATGGTGCCGCGACTGGTACGACAAGGATTTCTACGCCAACGGAAAGAACGTAGATCCGGTGAATCTCAAAGAATCAAAGACCGTCACGTCCCGCGGCGGATCGTGGTACAACGATCCGATCCATCTCAGATCGGCGGCGAGGAACAGCTGGACCGGACCAAAGTACCGCCACTACAACTACGGGTTCCGAATAGTAGTCGAACTGCAGTGACAGAACGGCAATGATGAATGCGGAATGATGAGAACGGCCAGCATGATCAGCCGGATTCGAGCGTTGCTCATCGCTCGACGGGAACGGCTGCGCGCGTGTTTTTCATCTCCGGGATTCTCTACTGCCTGTGGATGGTTCTGGACATCGTGATGATCGTTCTGGCGCTGGGGCCTGTCGGCCTGGTGTTCGGGCTGACCGCCCTGCCGAACCGCGGGATTCTCATAATCATGTGCTTTGCCGCCGCCCGAACAGCAGCCAATGGGAGGTATCTCGGCGCCGCGATTGCACTATCGGGCTATGCGTTTCTCAGCAACGTCGCGCTCCTGATCATCACGCTGACAACGGTTAGAGAAACAACGCACCCGGCCGTATTCGCCGCCAGCGTCGCACTATCAGCAGCGCTCTGCGTTCTATCGCTGATCGCCATGCGCAGCTCGATCTCGGCTTACAGGAATCTGCGCGCCGAACAATCGACGACCGAATCGGATTCCCGCCCTGAAGAGCCTGTGTAGGCCCAATCGCCCTACTTGGCCAGCGCCTTTGCCATCTCGGCGCCTAACGCCAGTATCCCTTCGGTTCCGAACAGCACGGCGCGCTGCGGCAAGTGTGCGGTCTTGATGAACGTTATGTTCGCATCTGAGGCCGCCATGTCCTGCAGGTCTTTCGTCACGTCCAGGAACTTCTGCTTGCCGGACCAGGGCTCGGAAATCGCTCGCTGCTCGGTAATGTACCATTTGAGTTTCGGAGCCGACAGGTCCTTGCGCGACCCTTCGATCAGCTTCTTGAGATTCCCTGCGTACATCTTGGACTGCTGGTGCAGCGCGCGATCGTTCTCGCCGCAGTGCCAGAAGACCCCGGCCAGTTCGCAATCATAACCGGCGGCCT
>CAYMSH010000143.1:0-14108 GCA_964392945.1 uncultured Planctomycetaceae bacterium
CCGTGGCTATGTGCGTGCTCCAGGGCTCGTGCAATCTGGATGATAACGTCCAGTGCGTCGCGTTCGGTGAAATCCTTGGCATGCGGACCGTCGCTCTGGAGTTCGTCCCACAGATCGTGGCCTTCGATAAACTCCATGACGAAGTAGTGGTATCCGCCGGCCTCGCCTACGTCAAAGGCCTGGACGATGTTGGCGTGATTGAGTTTGGCCGCGGCTTTGCCTTCCTTGTAGAACATGCTGACGTACTCGGTGTTTTCCGAGAGCTTGCGCGGCAGGACCTTTATCGCCACAATGCGATCAAGACTGATCTGCTTGGCTTTGAAGACATTGGCCATCGCGCCCGAGCCGATCTTGGCCAGCAGTTGGTATCCGGGTATCTCCTGGCCCCTGGACGCTTCGATGGTCTTCTTGACCCGCACTATCTGAGAGGCCGTCACAACGCCTTTCTTGACAAGAACCTGCGAAAGGGTCATGTTCGAATCGCCCTCGGTTCGGGCTTGGACCACGTCGAGGCACGATCTGAGTTCATTTTGAGTCGCCAGGCCCTGCTCGATAATCAGCTTGCCCAACTCGGTTTCCATCGATGGATTGGGTTTGGCTTCCGGTTTTGCTTCCGACTTGCCGTCTGGTTCGTTCTGCATATTCAGAGCTTCCTGCTTACAAGATCGTCGATAGAGATGTTGCGGGAAAAGTTTCGCCATACGTGCCGAAACCGAATACACCAAGACCATATTGCCCCGGGCACAACACCGTCAAGAGAATAATACGTTTGGTTTGGCCAGGGGCAAAACACGGGCAACGGCTTTTGCCACAGAGTTCACAGAGAACGGCAAAGACGTAAGAATTGCTACGGCCACGGCGGCACGGCAAGTCTACGACGAGGGCACAGAGGTAGGCAAAGCCAACGGCGACGAGGAGTAGCTAGGTCTCAGACCGCCGGGGCTCGGCTTCTGGGCTGTTGTCGTCCTCTGTGTTCTCGCCTTTTAGCTAAGTCGTGGCCGTAGAAAATCCTGCGTCTTTGCCGTTCTCTGTGAACTCTGTGGCAAAAGCCGTTTCCGTATGTCGTAATGCGTTTGCTTCGCAGGCAATGGCTGATTGATTGCTCAAGGCGCGGGTTGACGCTACAATGATCCGCTGGCGTAGAAAAAATGAACGATACGGCAAAACGAGAGACATTTAATCTGTTCGTGTACGGAACGCTGAAGAACCCGGCGATCGTTCGTGCGGTCCTCGGCAAGCGTCTTGTCACCCATCGCAGTCAAGTCGTAGACGATGACTGCGTCTTGGCCAGACGGGCTGTCCTTAATGGGTACAGGACCATAAGCCCCGACAACACATACCTTTACGCCGTACCAGGCAGGCACGCGAGAATACAGGGATACATGATAGGCCCCTTGAGCCTCGATCTGCTTCCGGTACTCCGCAAGTACGAGGGCAGAAACTACCGCCGGCGCAAAGTCCGAGTCGCCACGCGCAGAGGGCGCCAGGACGCGATAGTTTTCCTGGGAAACACAACCAAGCTGGAACACTCGTTCGGATACGCATTTCGCGACGACTTCAAGCAGGAGATCCTCCTTCGCGAGAAGATTGAGGCCGCCCTGCTCGAGGCCGAACAGAAACGCCTCCAGACGACTGACGCATTCACGCGACGGGCCTTAGGCGAACTTTGCGGACCGAAGATTCGAGACATGGTCCGGCATCACTTCGAATCCGGAGGCATCAGCGACTACGCCATCAGGCAGGCCCTTATGGACGCAAGGCTACCGAGTTTCGCTCGCATACGAAACGATCCGAAAGCCAAGGCCATGGCGCCTAACTACCTTTCTATGGTCATAAGGCAGGTCGTCTTCAACCAGATCGAAGAGCGAGTCCATCACGACTTCCACTACGAACTGGACCAGATGGACCTCCGCAAGGACATGTACGATCGCACGATCAGTTCACTGGCGGCGATGAAATTTCTGAACGCCAGATCGAATATGCTCCAACTCATCGTCGGAGACGGTCTCGGGGCTATGTCGTTCCCCGAAAACGACCTGGTCGAATTCGTACGCTGGGCGATAATGGCCGCCGACAAACTGTACGATCCGGACCAGGTCAAACGCGAACTGGACTTCATAAACGACAACATGGGACCGCGCGGGTACATACCCCTGGGCGCCGAACTGGAGTTCTCGAACATCGGTCATGACGTAATCCTCGACCCGCAGGCCACGCGCGTACACGATCGCCAATACGACGGATTCATGTACTTCACCGATTTCGGACTGGATGTGCTTACCTGGAAACTCGGCGGTCATCTCGACGATCACTACGTCAAAACGTCCACCGATCAGCGGAGAGGATTCTTCGAACTGGCCCTGGGCAGCCTTTCGATCGAAGAGAACATCTCCATGCCGATCACCGACAACCCGCGCGTACTAAGCGAGATAATCACCGAAACGCGAAAATTCTACGGGCATGTCGCACCGCACAGCATCCATATCTCCATGCAGCTGAGAAACAGCCTGCACCGACCCAGGACTGACAGGCCCCCGCCGCTGAGCGTCCTGAAATGCCTGTTCGCACTAGCCGGCGACACCAGACGCGACAGCGACGGGAATATCGTCATTCATCGCCTGAAGAACAACGAAATTATCCGCAAGGACTTCGGAGCCGGCTCCTCGCCGGACAGCCCCTCGACGCTCAAGCCCAACGCACTGCAGTTTTCCAGGGTCTCGCGAAGGCGGAGCGAAAGCTCCGACGAATCGTACGGGGCCGTTCGAACCGGACGAGCTCCCGGGCGATATGTCCAGCAGTTCAAGTTCATGAGGCTCGGGGAAAACATCGACTACGAACTGATCGCAACGGCGCTCAAAGGCCTGCAACTGGGCATGTCGCTGGGAAGCTTCCTGACAGTCAAGCAGCACAACAGCAACCAGGCCTACCGCAAGAGATTCAGAAAACTGCTGGACTGGGGCGCTAAGCCGACCCCGCTGACCGACGCGGAAATCGAATCGTTCCTCGCTCCGATCTATCGCGGTTTGATAACCGAACGCCGCGGAAAGCCCGCACACCACGAAGCCTACATCGCATGGGCGATAAACCAACTCCGCAAGAAACTTCGCGCATTCAACAAGTCAGTCGCCTCAAGAAGGCGCCCCAGGAACTAAGTCCGCACAAATCCGTACAATTGTGCGACTTTTTCCTTGCCACTGAGCGGATCAGTAAGTATACTCCTCGATCTCTTTGACATTGAATAACCCCAATAGAAGTATCACTGTGAGGTGAATGATGCATTATCCGCATAGAATTTCGAAACGTAAACGCGCCCGCAAGCTCGGCTTCAGAGCCCGCATGCGTACAGCTAACGGCCGCAGGATCATCAACAACAAGCGTCGCAAAGGCAGACAGGTTCAAGCAGTCTAGCACGCTCGACCTTGTCGATCGCCGAACCCGACGTTTGATAATCTGTTCCAGCACATTTTTGTAGACAGCGCAAGAAAGAATCCCACGCCCGCAAAGGCGTGGGATTCTTTTATTGTGACTTATTTCAGCAGGACTTAGAGTCCGCAGGCCTCTCTGAGCTTCTTGGCCATGTCGGTCTTCTCCCACGTGAAGCCCCTGCCCTTGCGGCCGAAGTGCCCGTCGTGGGCGGTCTCGGAGTATATCGGGCGACGGAGTTTCAGGTGCTCGATGATTCCCTGCGGCGTAAGGTCAAACAGGTCCAGAACAGCTTGCTCTATGATGCCTTCATCGACAACGGCGGTCCCTTCGCAGTCAACCAGAACGCTGGTCGGAGTCGATACGCCGATGGCGTATGACAACTGGATCTCGCAAACCTTGGCCAACTTGGCCGCAACGATGTTCTTGGCCACGTAGCGAGCCATGTAACTGGCCGAACGATCGACCTTTGACGGGTCCTTGCCGGAGAACGCCCCGCCGCCGTGGGCGCCGCGTCCGCCGTAGGTGTCGACGATGATCTTGCGTCCCGTCAGACCGGTGTCTCCGTACGGTCCGCCGATGACGAATCGACCGGTGGGATTGATGAGGAACTTGATCTTCGTGCTCCACAGCTTGGGGGACTCGGCCTGGATAACAGGCTTTATGACCTCTTTGATCAGAAGCTTGCGAGCCTTTTCCGACATATTGTTGGTCTTCGGGTCGATCGCAGCCTCGGTGTGCTGAGTCGAGATAACGATCGTGTCGATCCGTTTGGGGGCTCCGTCTTTGTATTCGATGGTTACCTGGCTCTTGCCGTCCGGACGAATCCAGTCGATCGTGCCTTCTTCGCGAACCTTGGTAAGCTGCTCGGTCAGCCTGTGAGACAAGTAGATCGGCAGGGGCATCAGCGACTTGGTTTCATTGCATGCGAAACCGAACATAAGTCCCTGGTCGCCGGCGCCTTGATGACGATCGATTCCCTTGCCGGCGGTCACTCCTTGGGAAATATCGGCCGACTGGCTGTGCAGTGCGGTCAAAACGGCGCATGACTGGTAGTCGAACCCGATCTCGGGATCGGTGTAACCGATATCCTTGACCATCGCTCGTGCGGTGTCTTCAACGTCGAGCAGCGCGGCTTTGGCTTTGTCGTTATGAACGGTGATCTCGCCGCTGAGAATCACCAGACCCGTTGTTACGAGCGTCTCGCAAGCGACTCTGGCGTCGGGGTCCTTGGCCAGCAGACTGTCGAGAACGGCGTCGGATATCTGGTCAGCGACTTTGTCCGGGTGGCCTCTGGTTACCGATTCACTCGTGAAAAAGTGTGTCTTTTTCGGCTTTTTGGTTGCCATTGCATTTCCTTTTCTGGTTCATCCGCTTATCTGCGGTTCATTTTGGTCGGAGAATAATCGCATCAGTATATCCCTGCAATGCGGTTTCTGCAATAGGCTATCTACACTCCGAACGACAGGCCCGAATCGGCAGACGGTAATCTCGTACCAGGGGCCGCAAATTCCGCCTTCAAATAGCTTGACTTACAAGCCGCACATATCTATACTTTCCCGCCCGTGCTGGGACCGTCAGGGCAGTTGGCCCTGTCAGCCTCGACACCAGAGCAAGGTAAGGATTAGGCTGTGGGAAAAAAGACATCTAAAGCAAAGTCATCTTCCAGCAAGACCAAAAAGGCCGCAAAGAAATCGGCCAGGAAGGTCGTGAAGAAGACCGCCAAGAAGACTGCCAAGAAGACCGTCAAGAAGGCGGCTAAGAAGACTGTCAAGAAGGCCGCAAAGAAAGTCGCCGAGAAGGCCCCCGCTAAGCCCAAGCCGCCCAAGAAAAAGAAGAAGATTAAATCCCCCCTGAAAAAGTCTCAACTAAACAAATATCGCAAGATGCTCCTGGAGAAGCGTAGAGCACTCTTAGGCGACATGAGCGGGATAGCCGCCGGCGCATTCCGCGGCGGAAACGGCGGAGGCGACCTGTCGAGCATGCCGACCCATCCCGCCGACATCGGCTCAGACAACTACGAGCAGGAATTCTCCCTGGGACTGCTGGAAAGTGAACGGGCCCTGCTCGAAGAGATCGACGAGGCGCTGCAGAGAATCGAAGATCGCACTTACGGAGTCTGCGTCGGAACCGGCAAACCCATCGGCATTCCGAGACTCAACGCCAGACCCTGGTCAAAGTACGGTATCGAATACGCCAGGATGGTCGAACAAGGACTCATACGACCCGGCGATCCGGTAGACCCCGATGAAGACGACTTCGAAGACTAGTAGGCCCCCCCCTCCAAAGGACGCATCAAAACCGTTGGGAGACAGCGCAAAAACCAAACGTCCGAGGTCCCCGGCGCCGTCAGACGTGCCGCCGCAGGATCGCGCGATGCGCAGTTGGAAAGCGATTTGCGCATTTCTGATGCTCACCCTGGCCGCACTGGCCGCCGACCTGCTGAGCAAACATCACGTCTTCAAAGCCCTGACCCCATCAGACGATATCCTCGCCCAGCGGGTCGAGAACCTGCAACTCAGAGCGCAGGCCGATCCCGGCATCGGGCGAAAACTCGACTCGCGCGAAGTGCTGCACCACCTGAACCTAAGGGCCGAAATCTGCCCCGGGCTGGACTTCGTGCTGTCGGCCAACAAAGGCGCCGTATTCGGAATGGAGCTTCACGAGTCCGGATCGGTCCATCGCCTGATAGTCTCAATCGCAACTGCCGTAGTAACGATCCTCATGACCTGGTGGTTCGCCACATCGCATCGCCGGGCCTGGTGGACCCACCTGTCGACGGCCCTGATACTGGCCGGAGCACTGGGCAATCTCTACGATCGAATGGCCAGCCGGATCGACCTGCCCGGAATGGAGCCGATACTCTATAACGTTAGAGACTTCCTGGACTGCAGCAGCGTACCGCTTCCGTTCGGGTTCAAATACGTCTGGATATTCAACATCGCAGACGTCTGGCTGGTTGTAGGCGTGGCGATGATGATGCTCCACTGGACCGCGGCGATGTTCACCGCGAAAAAGAACCCGCCGCAGACAGAGGCGAGCAAATCATGAACGTATTCCTGGCCGGCATCATCCAGGGCTCGCTGTCTGAAGCGACGATCCACGATCAGGACTGGCGCACGCCGATCAAGCGTATCCTGGCCGCCCACCACCCAGACGCCGAGGTCTACTGCCACTACTCGGTCCACCCCAACTCCATCACGTACGATCTGCCGGAGATCAAGGAGACGCTGGCCGACGGTTTCCAGCGCTCGGCCGACTGCGACCTCCTGATCGCATACGTACCCAGCGCATCGATGGGCACCGCAATCGAGATATACGAGGCCGCACGCAACAACGCAATCGTCCTGACAATAAGCCCGATGGCCCCCAACTGGGTTCTGCGAGCCTACAGCGACGAAATCTTCGCCGACACAGAAGCCTTCGAAAAGTTCATCGCCAACGGCGGACTAAGCACACTCCAAGACCAGCGCAAATAGCAAACGCCGCCATCCCCCCAGACACCCCATGCCTCAACGCTCCGCACCGCCCCGTTTAGCGGCAGGACTCACGCGTCGGCCTATTCACGACGAAGTCGTGACGACGTTCGCCGTCAGCCGCAGCACCGTTCGGCCGTTCTCAGTTCGCAGTTGTCCCGTCATCCATCCGCCGTTCGCTGCATTCACCACCGCCGCATGTCACAATTGGTTTACAGCTTCCGGGTGTGTGAACATAGACCACCATATCAAGTACTACTTTTCCGCACCAGGCATAGAGCAAGCCTCTGTTTTGCGTAACATACTTCGGCAGCGTCAGTTCAGAGCATGCGTCACATGCCGGGGCTGACGCATGGGGCGCTCGCAATCGTCCTGTCTCCGGGGTTCACACGTATCGAATCGGTGAACCTTGGCGAAACTTGCTAATTCTGTCACACCCTCGGTCTGAGGCGTGAGGCCGCGCCGTCATCAGGGCCGGGTTGGGGACCATGACGCCGTCGGCCGTCAGCCGTTTCTGAAGAAAACCATGGTTCAAATGCGCGGGGCATTTATAATACCGCCCAGTACTTATGGGACACCGCACCACGCCGGCACGGCTGCCGGAGCATTTGCCGGCATACGGGAACTGAGCAGGCGTCGTTATGTCGAGGCAAGGGATCGCCCAATGAGCAACCAGGTAAAACAAGGCCGCGCCGTCGTACTCGTGATCGCGGGCCTGACTATCGGGATATCGCTGTTTGTCATCATCTCCTACAATGCGCGAGTGGGTCATGAAAAACTCCCGCGGCAACTCGTGCGGCTGGGCCTGACGGCCCTCATGTTCTTCTTCGTCTACAAGGGATCGCAAGTTGCGCGTTGGATCGCCGTCATTCTACTCGTGCTCGGCGGCGCGATGGGAATACTGAGCGGACTGACTATACCAATCTTGCTGAAACAGGGCCCTCTAACGCTCTACATCGGCATAATATATATTGGCTTCGCCGTGGCGCTGGCGTCTTCACGTTCGGTCACCGCTCTTATGAACGCCAAACCCAAGAGAACACAACCAGCGAGTTGGCCCGACGAAAACGATCGCGGTCGTTGATAGTGACATGAGGCCATGCACATGATGAAAAACACAACACTTGCAATCATCCTTGCGGCCGGGTTGAGCGGATGCGCCCCCGCCCCCGCTCCCGATCCCGCTGATCTAACAGCACACGATCGGGCCAAACCCATTTCGCCGGCCCTGTTGCCTAATTGCGGCCTGCCGATCGCGGATCTTCGCGGAGACTACATGTCCGCAACAGAATCCTGGCGCCTGCCCCGCCACCCGAACCAGCCCATCGTCTGGGTGAAACCGCTTCGTACAGAAAGTCTCGGAAGGGTCGTACTGCATAGGAATTGTCTTCGCATCGTCCGCCCGTCCGACGCCTATTGGCACTGGACAGAGATCGACACAATCGTATTCAGTGACGGCGAACCAGTACTGCTCGACAGCGATGAAGACGTCGTCCGGTTCCTGAACGCCCATTGCGAGTTCATCGCCGAGTCACAACAAGACGCCGAGCACGTTCTCCTGGCGCTGGCGGAACTCTCAGGCTACCAGATCATAACCGAAGCCCCCGAAATCTCCGATCAACTCGACGGATACAAGGACGTGCAGAAAGAGGCCGACGCGCTGGACTGGTCAATTTCGTGGAAGAAGAGGTGGGAAGGTTGGGAAGTGTCCTGTGTGCTGGTGACGACACACGAGAACTGGAGTTGCCGACGATACACAATTCTGATCTCGCAGTTCGGCGGGATAGAGATCAAGAAGAAGGAACGCTTCTTCTACAGTCACCTTATCTTCTGACACGCCGAAAGCCTTGCCGGCAGGCATAGGCCACAGACGACGCCTGAACAAATGGGGCTGAAAGCCGCCCGGGATTCTGGTATACTTCTCGACCTCAATAACCCCCCACGGAAACTCAGGCGACTTTTATGGACACTCGTGATCTTTATTTTGAAATGACTCGGGACGAAGCTCGTGATTCGCTGGCGGCGGCCGGGCATAAGGCGTTTCGGGCCAAGCAGTTGGCTGACTGGGTGTATAGCCGCGGCGTTACCGATCCCGACGCCATGAGCAACCTGCCGAAAGCCGTTACCGATGAGTTTTCGTTTCTGACCTCAAGCATAGCCGCGCAAGCCGACAGCCGCGACGGGACAATCAAACTCCTGCTGGACCTCTCTGACGGCTGCCAGGTCGAGACGGTTATGATCCCCTCTCCCAAGCGGACCACGGCGTGTCTGTCAACCCAGGCCGGCTGCGCCATCGGCTGCAAGTTCTGCGCTTCGGGTCTCGGCGGGCTGCAGCGGAACATCTCCTCAGGCGAGATCCTCCAGCAATTGATCCATCTTCGCCAGGCCAGCGGAACTGCGCCGACGAACGTTGTCTTCATGGGCATGGGCGAACCGCTGGCTAACTACGAGGCGACTGTAGGAGCAGTCCGGGCGATCATCGATCCGGACCGGTTCGGGATATCCGCACGCCGCGTGACGGTGTCAACAATCGGCATCCCGCCGGCCATTCGACGCCTGGCGGCCGAAGACCTGGCGATAACGCTGGCCATCAGCCTGCACGCGCCGACAGACGAGTTGCGAAGAGAGATAATCCCCAGCGCCGCCAAATACTCCATCGACGAGATACTCCTGGCCGCCGGTGAGTTCTACCAGGCCCGCAAGCGGGAGGTCACGCTCGAATACGTTCTGCTGGCCGGGGTGAACGACGCGGAGTATCACGCAAAGAACCTCAGCCGCCTGGCCCACAGGCTCCGCTGCAACGTGAATCTCATCCGCTACAATCCCGTCAAGTCGCTGCCGTTCGCCACGTCGAGCAAGAACGCGACCGACGCGTTTGTAAACACACTCCGCGAAAACGGAACCAACGCCACAGTCCGCCAGTCAAGAGGCTCCGACATCGCCGCAGCATGCGGACAGCTTAAGGCAGGGGCCAGGGACTAGGGACTAGGGGCCAGGTTCCAGGTCCTGGATGCAAAGGGCCAGATTCTAGATGCTGGAAGTCGGATTCTGGGATTTGGTTTTCGGCTAGGGCCGAAGGCCCCGGAACACGCCTAAAAACCTAGCACCTGGAACCTGACACCTAGCACCTGTCTTTAAGATGTTCTTCGATCGCGGCGATGAAGTCGCCGCCGTATTGGAGGAGCTTCTGATCGCCTACGCCTGTGATCTCGCGCATCTCCGACGGCGTTGTCGGCGTGTAGTGGGCCATCTCGCGCAGAGTGCGGTCTGAGAAAATGATGAACGGGGCGAGGTTCCGCTCCTGGGCCAGGGCCCTTCTGATCCCCCGCAGCTTCTCGAAAAGCGACTTGTCGAAATCGGTGATCTTCTGCTTGATCTGCTTGGCGCGCTTTGTCTGCTTGCGCCGAGTTCGCGACGGCTTGGGAGCCGCTGCGGCTTCCTGGCGACGAAGCACCTGGAATTCGCGCCTGCCGAACAGGACTTCGCGGCCGGCGACAGTCATGTGCAGCACGGGGTACTCCCCATCGCTGCGCACGACGCAGCCCTGTGCGGTCAGATCGTCAATGATCCCGCGCCAGTAACTCTTGTCGTGATCCGACCCGGCGCCGTAGGTCTTGAGCTGATCGTGTTTCAAATCGCGTATCTTCTGGGTGTTGGCTCCGGTGACCACGTCGGCGATGTGAACCGCCCCGAACCGCTGACCGGTGCGCATTATCGCCGACATCACGATCTGGGCCTCTCGCGTGGCGTCCACGCGATCGACGGTTCCGGAGCAGACATCGCATCCGGTGCAGTCGGCCTCGTCGATCACCTGGCCGAAGTATCCGAGCAACTGGCGGCGGCGACAAACATTCACTGTCGCGAAATTAACCATATCGTTGAGCTTGCTGCTGGCCGAGGCTCGCTGTGCGTCGTCTTCGATCTGGTTGATGAAGAAGCGAATCTTGGGTATGTCGCCACGTGAGTAGTACAGCACGCAGTGGGCCGGTTCGCCGTCACGCCCGGCCCGCCCGGTCTCCTGGTAGTACCCTTCCATATTCTTCGGCAAATCGGCGTGGATCACGAAGCGAACGTTGGACTTGTCGATCCCCATCCCGAACGCAACAGTGGCCACGATAACCAAAACGTCGTCGCGATTGAACGCCTCCTGGTTGGCCTGGCGGATTTCGTCTTCAAGGCCGGCATGGTAGGGCCGAGCGTTGATTCCGTTGCGGACCAGTTCGGCCGCGGTCTGCTCTACCGCCTTTCGCGTGGTGCGATAGACAATTCCGGCCTCGTCTTTCCGATCGGCCAGGAACGCCAGAATCTGTTCGTCAACGTCGCCTTTTGGCTCGACCTGGTACGTAAGGTTGGGCCGATTGAAAGACGCCCGCGTCAGGTGCGGATCGCGAAGGGCCAGGCGATTGATAATATCGTCCTGAACGCGCGATGTCGCCGTAGCGGTGAACGCGGCCACTGGGGTATCGCCGAACTGCGAAACGATCTGCGAAAGCGACAGGTAGTCCGGGCGAAAATCGTGGCCCCACTCGCTTATGCAGTGCGCCTCGTCAATGGCGAACAAGCTGATCGGAACGGTTTGCAGAGCGCCAAGGAACCCCGGCGCGGCGAAACGCTCCGGAGCCACATAGAGCAGATCGAGCTGGCCGGCCGACATCGCACGCGACACGCGAGTGCGATCTGCGGCGTCCAGCGAACTGTTGAGAAACTCGGCAGCCAGTCCGTTTACCTTGGCCGCATCGACCTGATCCTTCATCAACGAGATCAGCGGGCTGATGACCACGCACGTGCCTTCCAGCAGGTGGGCCGGCAACTGGTAGCAAAGCGACTTGCCGCCGCCAGTCGGCATAACGGCGAAAACGTCGCGCCCGGCCACGATCGCGCGAACGATATCCTCCTGGTTATCCCGGAACCCGTGAAAACCGAAAACGTTGCTCAACGCGCTGGAGAAATCGACGCCGCCGATCGGGTCATCCTTGCCGTCTTCAGTTTGCTGTGAATCAGTCATGCCGCTCCAAAACGCATGACCCTAACGCCATGCGAACAGGGGATATTCTACCGCCCCGCCCCCCCGCTGCAAGCAGAAATGCAATTAACTCGCAAGATCGTCAAGGACCGTGCGGGCGACTGATGCCGGCCAGGTCCCTCTTGATAGCCGCGATCTGCGCGGTGCGGACCTCACTGGAGGCCTTCGCGTCGAATTCGTACCATTGAGCAGTGATCACCCCGAGCGCCTTGTGAGCATTTATGCGGACCTCGACGTGCGAATCGGCGCTCATCGCTTTCAGCAGCGCATCCCTGGACGAATGGTTATGCAGGCGTTTGAGCCCCATAGCCGCACCGGCGCGGGCTGCGGGATCCTTGTCTTCCAGCATCATCGCGACAAGCTGTTTGTAGTCGGTCTTCTTGAAATACCCGAGCCCTGCGGCCGCCGCTCCGCGAAGAATTCCGCTCTTGCTGGTCTTGGCTATCTTCATCAGCAGCACGGCGCTTTCGGGGTTATCCTTGCGGCTGGCGATAACCCGTATCGCCGAGCGAGCGACTCTCGCTTCGGAGTCGTCGGACAACTCGGTTAGTATCGCAAAAGACTCTGCGTCGTTGCGCTCGGCCAACTGGCCGATAGCCAGCAATCGCTGGTGCATGTCGGGGGATTTCGGATCGGCTCCGCCGGGCCAATACTGCACCGCCAGCGCTCCGATCAAGACGGCAAGAAGAACGGCTAGCAATATCTTGTGCACTTTCTTCATAGTGTCGGAGCCCCAGAGGCGTTCAGGGAGCCCATATCCCGGTGTAGTATTGGTCGTATTCCCACTGCAACTGTTCGCGAGTCATGGATTGAACGCTCCTGCCGGCGGTCACAAAATTAGCCATACCGAAATGCCGCGTTCTCAGGAATCCGTCTTCGTCGGTGTTGCTCACCCCGAAATCATCTATGAAATACCCCTCCTTGGTTATCGATGCAATATCCTTGGCGTATTCCACGACGAGCACCTGGCCCGGGCGCGGATCAGTGCCGGAGACCGCATTGCTCATCCCGTAAGAAGCCTTTCGCGATCGCGTTATCGAAAGATCGGGCCATTGCCTGGTGTACCTCGGCCCGGACTGGAGACGCATCGCGAAGATGCTCGGATCGGGGTGATATTCATCTTCGGGCCCGTACGAGCCGAGCCCCTGCACTATCCTGTTGCGCCAATCGGGCGATCCGTCGTCAATGCACAACCAGTGCACCGACCCGCAGCCGTGCGAAGCGTTAACAATGATCGACTCGAAACTGACAGTGCTTCCGTAGGTAACTCTCAGAAGCGCGCATTCGCCGCCGATTTTGATGAGCATCTGCCCGGCTCCGGCCTCTATGCCGTGAGCCGACTGCACGCGCATGATCTGGCCGTCTTCGGGAGATGTGCCGGTATCGAGAACCACCTGCACGTTCGAGAAACGCACCGAGCCGCCCTGCTTCTGTACGACATAGACATCGTCGAGATCTGGAATATCGTCGGCCTCGGCCTCAGAGTCGATCTGATCGTCGGAAGGACAGTGCAAGACGCCGCCGAGCTCTTTGGCCACGAGGGACGCTCGCCACTGGGCCGGATAAGGAAGTCTGTCGGCGTTACTGAGAATCCCCTCGGCTATCTGTTTGAGATTGTTGCGACACTCCGTAGCGTAAACATGCTCCTTGACGCCGACGAACGTCGGAATAAGCAGCAGCACCAATAGCGCAATGATCGCCGTAACGACGATAAGTTCAACCAGCGAAAAACCACGTTTTCCCATTCCGGTCATGCACAGCACCTACCTAAGACCCCGTGAACTAACCTGCAACTTGACTACACGTACTATCATACCCGGCGAAGACACAAATGCAACGCCAAACGACCGCCGCCAGGCGGACTTTGGACGCCCGGGGGCCCTGAAAAGTTCCCATACGTGTCTTGTGGCGCCTTTATTTGATCGTAGGCATCACTATCTCACCGCGGGCCTGTTCCTTGGTCTTGAAGTAGGCGCCGTAGAAGTTGCTGTTGCAGTCGATCCAGAGCGTTATGCGATAAAGCTCTTCGTCAGTCAGCTTGAGATCGTGGTGTCCCTTGGGGTTCGTAAGATGCGCATAAAGCCTCGAGGCCTTGGCGCCGATCTTGCCGGGGACCGAACGGGAGTTTACGTTCTTGAACAGGGCTCCGTTTCCGCCGGACTTGCCCCCTCCGTAGCCCTTGAGCG
>CAYMSH010000144.1:0-1008 GCA_964392945.1 uncultured Planctomycetaceae bacterium
ATACGTTTTCCCCAGGCCACTGTGCTACTCTACGTCTTTTGGTTGTATGGCAATGGCCTTCTTCCAAGATGTGATCGCGTCGATATACTCTCCCTCATCCTCATATATAATGGCCTGCACACGATGGACTAGAGCGACCCTGCCCAGAGTGTCGTCCCTGGCCGTGAGATTCTCGCCTGCGTTGTTGTTTATATGCGGACTACACCCCCACATAAGAACTGCCATCGCGATCAGTGGGCAAACGCTCACAGGAGTACGCCATCTCAGTTTCATTCGTTCCTCGGTCATACGCATTCTCTGTCCCGCGCGTTATTCCCCAACCACCGAGCCCTTGCCCGTTCGCTAAACAGCGGGTCGGCGAGATTGGTTGTGATATCCGTTCTTCAGTATGCCTGAGTATACGTGCTCGGGAGACACAACATCTCAACAAGTAATTATACGTTTGTTTCGTAACCGTTTCGGAGATTATTCATGTCTGGCGCTCCACATTACCGCAATAGCCTGGCCCCGACGCCTCGAACGCACGCCGAGCTGTTCACGACTGCCTTGGACAGAGTGACTTAATGGTTCTGTCAGTCCAGGTATAAGATTGAGGCTTCCGCGTACTAGTGTTCGGAGTAGTTCAATTTCGTTGTCCAACGGTGCTGTCGCGGCCGCGGGGTGCGTCACAGCCCGCTTGATTGTGACACCCTGGTCAGCAATCCCCCAGAGCCGCCGGACCGGTCTTCTGCGGTCAATCGCCTCAGCGCTTTGATCGCTAACACCCGCACGCAAAACACGTTCCGCCCAAAACCCCGTTTGGGCCAGACCTGGTGCGGAAAAGGAGTACCGCTTATCGACACGAGAGTATCACACCTCGAAACCTGTGACACTATTGTGACAACCTAACGGCAGTGATGAGTACGGAATGATGAATGATGAAAACGGCGAGAGGCTAACGGCGTGCCCCCCGAGTCGGGCGGAGGGGGGGCGGGGGGGGGGCCCGAAACCCACCAAACCGAAAAAAAA
>CAYMSH010000144.1:1018-14076 GCA_964392945.1 uncultured Planctomycetaceae bacterium
GGCCGACCACGTCAACCCCCCATAAAACAAAAAAAAAAACGCCACGCCCGCGATGGGCGTCTCTTCTGAAAAGCGTATTGTGCGTCTGGGTTCTATTCGGCTTCGGTTACTGTCTGGGCGATCAGGTCGCCGACTTCTGTCGTCGAGAAGCCCATGCGGCCGGCGGACTGGCTCTGCATCTTCGGGGTCGTCGCGCGGATGGCCCGGTCTACTCGGTTTCCGGCGTCTACGAGTTTGGCGTCGCCGGTGTTGTTGCCGGTCTCGCGGAGCAGCATCGCCAGGGATGCGATCGCGGCGATCGGGTTGATGACGTTCTGGCCGGTGTACTTGGGAGCCGATCCGCCGATGGGCTCGTACATGCTCACGCCGTTTGGATTGATGTTGCCGCCGGCGGCCACGCCCATGCCGCCCTGGATCATTGCGCCCAGGTCGGTGATGATGTCGCCGAACATGTTGCAGACAACGATCGTGTCGTAATACTCGGGGTTCTTTACGAACCACATGCAGGCCGCGTCGATGTGGTTGTAGTCCTTCTCGAGTTCGGGATACTCTTCGCCGATCTCCATGAACGCGCGGAACCACAGGTCGTGTGCGTACGTCAGCACGTTGTTCTTGCCGACAAGCGTGATCAGCTTCTTGTCGTCGCGTCGCATGCAGAGGTCCATCGCGTAGCGGATGGCCCGCTCTACGCCCATGCGCGTGTTGCACATTGTCTGGGTCGCCACTTCGTTCGGCGTGCCTTTGTACTGGTTGCCGCCCATGCCGGAGTAGAGCCCCTCGGTGTTCTCACGCACCACTACAAACTCGATGTCGTCAGGGGTCTTGTTGGCAAGCGGGGTCTCAACGCCGGGATAGAGCGTGACCGGGCGAAGATTGATGTACTGGTCCAACTGGAAGCGGGCCTTCAGCAGCAGCCCCTTTTCCAGGATGCCGGGGGCCACGTCGGGATGACCGACGGCGCCGAGATAGATAGCGTCGAAATTAGTCAGCTCGTCGATTTCCTCTTCGGTGATAACCGGGATCGACGCGTTGTTGGGATCTCCGCCGGCCGCGAGATAGCGATCGCCGCTGACGTCGAAGTCCTGGGTTGTGTATTCAAAGCCGACTTTCGCCGCCACAGCTTCGAGAACCTTGAGACCTTCTGCTACTACTTCCGGTCCTGTTCCGTCGCCGCCAATTACTGCAATCTTCATGTTTATGTCCTTTCAGCGTGTTATTTCTGGTGTTTCGCAATACGACAAGCCCCACAGGGTACTATATGCGCGCATTCTAAGATAGTCAAAAATTGCGAGAATGGTTTTCGAGCGACTCGTCAATGGAAATCGCCTGCAGTTTGTCGCGAGGTCTTCTTCCCATCGTTACTCGGCGGAATCGCCGTATCGATGATTGCGTTTTACGCCGTTGCGCCGTGAGTATGCGGGCTACTTCCTGTCGCTCTTTTCCCAGATCTTGAATGCGTCCAGGGCGGTCTTGATCGACTGGGCCGTCACTCCGATCACCAGCGCATCGTCCAGGTAGCCTACGCCCGGCAGGAAGTCCGGGACCGCGTCGAACGGGTTTACGAAGTAGATAATCGCCCCGAGACTGATGGCGATTGTCTTCCAGGGAACCTCTCGATACTTCCCGGCCGACCACGATCGGACCAGTCGCACCAGCGTGGCCAGATCGCTTATGACTCCCTTGAGCGAGCCCTTGTTGCGCTTGGCCTTCTTGAGTGCTTCTGTCGCCAGGTGCATCGCGCGCTCCGGCGCGGTGCGGTATTCCCTGGCGGTCTTCGTCGACTCGTCGGCCTGGCTCTTGGCGTCGAAACCCTTGAGTTCTTCGAGTTGTTTGCTCATGATCCGCTTCGCCTGACTACGACAGTTCGCTCGATATCCTGGTGATCTTTGAGCACTCGCGGCCGGTCGAACAGGTCGATTTGCGAGATCATTTCGCATATCGCCGCGTGCTGAGAGATTCCAAACTCCATCGCCAGTATCCCGCCGGGTTGCAGCAGCCCGGGTATTTGGGGCAGGAGTTTTCGTATGCAGTCCAGTCCGTCGGCTCCGGAAAACAGAGCGGCCGGCGGTTCGTGTTTAACTGATTTATCGACCTGGTCGGCTTCGGCGACATATGGCGGGTTGACGGTTATCACGTCGAAGAGTTTACCGTCGAACTCTGCGCAGTTGCCGGGAACCGTCGCCAGATCCGACACGCCGCAGCTTACTCGATCGGCCAGCCCGTGGGCCTCGATGTTCTCGCCGGCGACCGCGACGGCCTTGGGGCATATGTCGCTGGCCAGTATTCGGGTTTCCGGGACCTGTATCGCCGTCGCGACGGCCACGCATCCGCTTCCGGTGCAAATGTCCCACATGAGCCCGGCCCGCCCGAGCGTTTTCAAATGCGCCTCGGCCTCGGCGACAAGCTGCTCGGTCTCGGGTCGCGGGATCAGCACGTCGCCGGTGACCTTGAATTTCAAGGAGTAGAACTCGCGCGATCCCACGAGATATGCCGTAGGTTCGTGCAGCGACGCCCGCTTGACCAGTTGCCTGTAATTGGTGAGTTCATCAGGATTGGGGAGGTAATCGAACCGGGTGTAAAGTTCGATTCTCTCGCAGCCCAGAACGCGCCCCAGCAGTACTTCGGCACAAAGGCGGGGCTGATCGACCTCGGCCTCGGCGAAGTACTTCTTGGTCCACTCCAGTAGCCGCAGCACCGTCCATGGGGCTGGTGATTCGTTGCTCATACTATGGAAGTATCACAACGGGGCGTCGTCTGCAAGGCAAAGTCCCTGGGATCGGGACCAGATTGTCATCTCCGACGCGCCGCAGAGGCGTGCTTGGCTGCGTGCAGACGCACTTTGCGCTTGGGGCGCACAGGCGGTTTGATGATCGTTGCTGTCGGGCAGAACACCACTCCCTTGGCCGACATTCTCCGCATAGCCATATCGGCGTCCGGATCGCCGAGATCCGCCACGGCGTCAGTTGCCAGGATCACTCCGAACCGCCGACTTCGCAATGTTATCGCCGCCTTTGCGATCCCCTCGGCCAGGCCCGCGCCGCAGAGTATGAATGTTGCGTTTCCGCTCAGTTCGGTCAATAGTCGCTCGACTCGCAGATTGCTGAGTATGTTCAATTCGCGTTTTTCGAACAGCACCTGCTGGTAGTTGTCTAAAATGGCCTCCGGCAGGTCAGTGGTCCTTCTGGTCCCGAAAGCAATGTAGTTGGGGAGGGTAGTTCTGGGTACTCGCAATTCGCCTTCAGTGCCTTCTCTGCAGTATGGTGGGCAGTGCGGCCCGGATTCGCTGCGATAGACCCTGAGCATCGTACTCACGACGGGAACAGATTCGCCCCTGGCCCACTTCAGCAGTTCCTTGATGTGCTTAAGTACCTGTGAGTTGGTCTTGCTGTAGAATCTTCCCGAGCGGCAGAAGAAGTCTTTCTGGACTTCCATATCCAGTAGTATGCGTTCATAACCCATGTTTTCCTCCCGTCCTGGGCGGGTGCGACCCAAGTACAGACAACCTGCTGTACCTCATTAAATTATATCCCACAATTCCAATTAATGGGGTAAAAATCCAGTTGGGTGAGCGGTTTTTATGAAATGGGTGTAAGGCGAGTATGAGTAGGTGGTTATGCCTTCGGCTACGGCATGAATTCGTGGATCGCCCAGAGTCCGAGTCCCAGAGCGAACAGTCCGCCGAGCATGTAGAGAATCAGTATGCCGGCCTGCTTGGGAAGCATGCGGAGCTCCCTGACTCGGACCGTCTTGTAAACTATTGCCACCAGTATACATAGCGGTGGAAGCAGCAGCAGCGTCATGTGGTACGGCAGCACGTAAGGATGTACGAAGAGTTCGGCGATCATTTCTTGCCACCCTCCGGGTCCGGCGCCACTATTCCGATCAGCGAGAGCATTACCACGTCGAACATGCACATCAGGTTCAGCAGACCGGCGACTCCCGCATAGGCCCGCGCGAGAGTAGCCATAGGCGCCACGAGCGCGAGCTTCTTGTCGGCAAGGACTTTGGCGACATGAGCGCTTTGGAGGTTGTACAGTTGCCTGTGCATCGCGATCACTTCCTCTTCGAGATTCTTCAGTGCATCGAGGCGCGTTTGTATGTCGTCCTGATGCATCTGTCGTTCTTCGGCGCTGGCGGTGGTCTGAAGCCTGACTCGAAGTTCGCCTATGTCCCGATTGTATTCGGTCTGTCTTCTGCGATTCTCGTCAATTCTGTGGCGAAGGGAGGCTCCTTCCTGGACCATTCTCTTCTTGATCAGCGGTTGGAGTTTCCTGATCTGCTCGGTTTCTCTCTGCCAGCCGACCAGTCCGTGTACGCCGGTGAGCATCTGTGCGGCGAACCACCATTTCTGTCCTTTGTGGTCCATGGTCATTACACCGCCCATGGCGACCCCGCCCCAGAATATCGCCGCTATGGCCAGAAATATGATGACGCCGCGCCAAGGCCGGCCGATAAAGGCGTGGCCCGCACCGGGCACCGTCCAGGCCAGAGCCAGCGCAATGACTGCTTTGGCTGAAGCAATGAGCGATTTTCTTGTCTTGGGTTCCATAGATAGCTCGTTAACAGGTAATCGGCGGGTTCAGTATACTTCGGCGACGGCCCGTTGGCAATCGCTAACGCTGGGCAATTGGTCAGTTGCCGGTTGCCAGCGGGGCGGTCTTTTTGTACTATCCAGGGCCAACCAAACCGATTGGCCTGCTATTGGAAGACGGAAACTGAAATGATAGACATAAAACTCATTCGATCCGATCCGGACAAATACATAAAAGCCGCCGCCGACAAGAACGTGTCGGCCGACATCCCCGCGCTGATCGCCGCGGATACCGAACTGCTGGCGATTAACCAGGAACTGCAGGACGCTCGCACGGCCCAGAACGCCGCCGGTAAGCAGATCGCAGAACTCAGCGGACAGGAAAAGACCGACGCGATCATGTCGGTCCAGTCGCTGAAGAAACAGATCGCCGATCTGGAATCACGGGTCGAGCAGATCCAGCCGAAATTCGACGAACTCATGCTACTTGTCGCCCAGCCGGCCTCTGACGACTCGCCCTTGGGAAAGGACGACACTGAGAACGTCGAACTGCGCATCGTCGGCGAGATTCCTACATTTGATTTCGAACTGAAGGATCACGTGGAACTCGGCGAGGCGCTGGACATTATCGATATTCCGCGCGGCGTGAAGCTGGCGGGAAGCCGAAACTTCATACTCAAGGGCGCCGGAGCGATGCTGCAGCAGGCCGTGCTGCGACTGGCGATCGACCAGATGATCGACAAGGGCTACCAGCTCATGACGGTCCCGGTCCTCGTTAACGAAGATATCATGTACGGCACCGGCTACTTCCCGCTGGGAAGGGACCAGGCCTACCTCGCAGAACGCGACAACATGAGCCTCGTCGGAACCGCAGAGGTCCCGCTTACGGCGTATCACGGCGGCGAGATTCTCGACGCGTCAGATCTGCCGAAGAAGTACATCGCCGTAAGCACCTGCTTCCGTCGCGAAGCCGGGGCCGCCGGCAAGGACACCCGCGGTCTGTACCGCGTACACACGTTCGACAAAGTCGAGCAGGTCGTCGTAGGGCTCAACGATGAAGCCCAGTCGATCGAATTCCACCAGGAGATACTGGCAAACTCCGAGGACGTGCTCAAGGCCCTCGAGCTTCCCTATCGCGTGGTGAACGTATGCACCGGCGACCTGGGGCAGGGACAGGTCCAGAAGTTCGACATTGAAACCTGGATGCCCAGCCGCGAAAGCTATGGCGAGACCCACTCGGCCAGTCGGTTCTACGAGTTCCAGGCCCGCCGCCTGAACATCCGCTACCGCGACGAAGACGGAAAAGTTCAATTCTGCCACACGCTGAACAACACCGTGATCGCCTCGCCGCGAGTGCTCATCCCGCTGCTGGAACTGAACCAGAACGCAGACGGATCGATCAATGTCCCGCAGGCCCTCAGGGGCTATATGGGCGGTCTGGCGAAGATCGAAGCGTCCAGCTAGACTCCCCAGGCCGAGCCAATTGACAGTTGTAACTCTCGCAATCTGCGCCGAGTTCTTGCAGATATCCTCCGTTTATGCCGAAATGAACAAAGTCAACAAACACATAAAGGTGTGAAAAAATGATCGTAGTAATGAAACCCGGCGCCAGCGATGAAGCTATACAGCACGTGATCGATCTCGTGCGTGATTTCGGTCTCAAGGATCACCCGATCTACGGAACCGATCGAACGGTCATAGCCTGCATCGGCGACAAGAGATCCGTAGACAAAGGCGCGATCGAAACCGCTCCTATGGTCGAGCGCATCGTGCCGATCCTCGCTCCGTACAAGATGGCCTCGACAGAGGTCAAGAAGACCCGCACGAATATCGAGATCGGCCCGGGCAAGTTCCCCGTCGGCGGGAATTCGGTAGGGCTTATTGCAGGACCATGCTCCGTGGAGAACCGCGAGCAGTTCCTTCGCGTCGCCGATGCAGTACAAGCCGCCGGGGCGATAGGCATTCGCGGCGGGGCGTACAAGCCCAGAACCTCGCCGTACAGCTTCCAGGGCCTGCAGGAAGAGGGGCTCGAGATTCTCGCCGAGGCCGGTCGCAACACCGGACTGGCGATCGTCACTGAAGTTGTCAGCGTGGAGACCGTAGATGTAGTCGCAGCTCACGCCGACGTGCTGCAGATCGGGGCACGCAACATGCAGCACTACCCGCTGCTGGAGGCGGTAGGCAAGACCAACAAGCCGATTCTGCTGAAACGCGGACTCTCGGCCCAGCTCGATGAGTTCCTGCTGGCCGCTGAATACATCATCAACGCCGGAAACCCGCAGGTCATCCTCTGCGAACGCGGCATCCGCACGTACGAAAAATACGTTCGCAATACGCTGCCGCTGGCCGCGGTCCCGGAACTGAACGAACGAAGCCACTTGCCAGTCGTCGTGGACCCCTCGCACGGAACCGGCCACGCACACCTCGTACCGGCTATGTGCCGCGCCGCGATAGCCGCCGGCGCCGACGCGCTGATAATCGAATGCCACGCAGACCCCGAACACGCATTATCAGACGGAGCCCAGTGCCTGACCCCAGAGGCGCTGACCGAACTGACCGGCTCGCTCCGCAAAATCGCCCAGGCGATCGGGCGGGACCTTTAGGTTCGCCGACAGGCGTCCAAACGGTTCAGGGTTTGACTCTTCTGTCGCCTTCGGCTTCCTTGGCGGTCCGTTCTATTTCCTTCATTCGCTCCATGGCCCTGGTCCTGTTGTCCATGGCGCGCTGCCTGGCCTGGTTGTAGGCGGCCATGCCGGCCTGGATGGCCTCTTTGATCAGCGGTTTGGCGGTGTAGAGGCTGGTGTGCAGAGTCGGGCCTTTGGCTTTTGCTCCGAACGCGATCGGGATCTTGCATTTCAGCGAGGGTATGTCCTTCAGGGCTTCCGGCGGCGCGCCGGCGGCTTTCATTCCGGTGCGCACTACGTCCAGCAAGTTCGCCGCGCTGAACAGCGACACGATAGAGGAGTCTTTCGGAAGGTTCCGCATCGCCTGTGTTGTTTCCGGCATGGCGGGTATCGGTCCCTTGTTGGCGGCGACTTTGAAGGCTTCCTTGAGAGTTTCAGTCGATCCGCCGAGCGTCATGACCAGCGTCTTGTCGTCAGGCGCCGCCACCAGCATGCGGATAGTTTCTTCACCTACGAACATCTTGAGAATAGGGCCCATTTCGTCCGGCTTGACCCCGGGCAAACCTGTTATTGAGATGTTAATCGCATCGACCGACTTGCCGTCGACTTTTTCGACATCCTTGGCGTAGGTCATCGATATCTTCGGCGCGTCGGGTTGAGTTTGCGCGGCGGCCATCATTTTGTTGCCCAGGGCTATGCCCTCTGGGAAGGCCTCGAGGTACTTTGCCGAATCCTGGCAGCGGATGACGTATGTCATCGAGGCTACACCCTTGCCGGTAGGGGCTCCGCCGACGACGAATTGCACCCCGGTGACCAGACCGGCGACTTTGGCCTGCATGGCTTCCATCGCCGCGACGTCTTTTTCATCGAGTTTGTACGGCGAATCCGGGCCGATCATCGCTTTTGAGAATTCCTTCGACGCCTCCAGCAGCGCGGCGCTGTCCATCCATCCGTCAACGCCCATGGCCCAGACATAAGGCAGTGACGGTAGAGAGTCGAGCACTTTTACCCCGGCCGTTGAGTCGGACTCGGTTTCGAAGACTTTCGCCATCGTGCTGCCGGGTTTGGCGGTGCAGATCGAGTCGATGTTGAGACCGTTGGAGCCCATCTTCACGCCGAGAGTCGTTGTGTCGAGTTGCTGGATCATCGCCTGACCCATCATCAGATAGACGCCGAAACCCATCGCACTGGCCGGATCCAGCTCCCTTTCCATCTCCTTCTTCGCTTCGGCCAGCAACATATTGATCACGGGCCGATACGACGCTACGTTGGCGTGGATGGCGATCTCGCTGCCGTTGACCATCGCCAGTTCATCTTTGGACAGTTCCGACGCGGCGGAGGTCTTGGCGTCGATTACCGCTTTGGCGGCGGTCTTGCTCGGGCTGATCACCACGTACATTCCCTTCTGTGCGGCGTATATCTTTTTCCTGTTGGGCGTCAGGATAGTCAGATCGCCTTCCTTAGTCGGCTTGGCGTCGGCAAAGATTGTCTCGACGGAGCCCGGCAGGATCGCGGCGATCATATCCTCTTCCTTTGGGCGAACCTCGCCGGGTCCGGGTTTATCCATGATCTTGGTCAGATCGACTCCCACGGTTTTCGGATCCAGCACCACGAACGCCGCGCCGCCTTTGGGGTCGAAGCCCTTGCCGAGTTTCAACTCCTTCTTGATCATTTCCAGCAGGTCGCTGCGAGGGGGGCGTCCGTCGCCGGGGCGGCTTACGCCGATTCCCAGCGGTTCGCCCAGGCCGATATCGATCAGAAACATCTCCGCTGCGCCGACGGCCTTTTCAATATTGCCGGTTACTGCATAGCTCGACCCGGCCGGGATCTGGGCCAGTATCGAATAATCTCCCGCGGCGGCTTTGGGATCGCCGCTGGATTGCTCGGAGTTTTCCGGCGGCGGATCGGTTTGCGAACCGCATCCCGCTAGCGAAAACGCGATGGACAACATGAGGATGACAGCCGTGAGTGCCGATCTGGTCATGATTAGTCTCCTTAATTGGTTAACTCGCCCGCCCGCTGGGGCGGCTGGAAGTGTCGCTTAAGTATAGGGCTCCGACCTGATCGGCGTCAACGTCGCCTGGAACTACTCTCCGATCACGATGCGGAATCCTACGTTATAGACGCCCAGCCACGGTTTGTAGTTCCCGCGAAATGTTGATGTTGCGCGTTTGGGGCGATCATACCATGATCCGCCGCGGGCTATGCGGCGTTCGGCGCCGTGCAGCTTGCTGGCGTCCAGCGTCCACTCGGCGACGTTGCCGTGCATGTCGTGCAGACCCCAGGGATTGGGGGCGAATTTGCCTACTGGCGATGAGACGCGGAAGTTGTCGTCGATCTTGTCGGCCGCCGGGCGCCAGGGGGGAACGATGTTGGCGGCTTTGTCGTATCCGCCGTAGTTTATGATGTGCTTGAACGTGGCGTCGGCGAGATTGGCGTTGGCTGCGAAGTCGGTGTCGAGCTTTCCGAACCACATTGGCGTGTCGGTCCCGGCGCGGCAGGCCCATTCCCACTGGGCGCCCGTCGGCAGCGAGACCTTCTTGCCGCTCTTCTTCGACAGCCATTTGCAGAACTCGATCGCCCGAATCCACGAGACCCGCGCTACCGGTTGGTCCGGTTTGTTCAGAGCGAAACCGCGTGCGATTGACTCGAAGTGCAGCGCGTCTCCCGGCTCCATTCGGCTGTCGTGCGACGGATCGAAGGCGGCGTACTGTCTGTTGGTGACTTCGAATTGTCCCATCCAGAACGGTTTCGCGACGGTTACCCGCCGCGAGCCGGTGGCGAACCGCCCGGCCGGTATGCGGACGAGTTTCAGTTTGAGCCCCTTGCCGAGATCTACCGTGGTGCGCGTGGCTCCGAGAGCCTTTTGCTTCGCCGCGGCCTGGTTCGCACTGAAAGGCCAGCCCTCGCACGTGGCCTTCTTCGGCGGCGTATCGTCTTCCGGTTCCGGCAGGATTGGTTTGATGCGGATCGCGAGTTTCTCGGCCGCCGGTTCGGGGTCTTCATCTCTACCGGTGTAGAGTTTGAGCAGTGTTCGGCGCCGGGCGGCCTGCTTCATCACGCGATTGTCGCCGGCGATCGCTCGCCATGTTCCGTGGGCCGGGGTCTGGATGTCTATCCACGTTATCAGGCGTTCCCACGCTTCTGCGCTGAGTTTAACGTTGTGGTGTCCGTCCCGGAGCATCTGCACCAGTTCGGTAGTGTCGGCGTGGAAGTCGCCGGTAGCCAGCATGTGCATGTCCGGCTCCATCGTCGGCGTGCGGACCAGGCGCCGCAGCGCCATGTACGACGGCGTGAAATGGCCCGCGCGGTATTTGCTCTCTTTGGTCAGCCGCAGGTCGGGGATCTTCTTACCGTCGGTTCGGGCCTTGCCGTTGTGGCAGGCCAGGCAGTACTTGTCCAGCACGGGCTGGATTTCGCGATTGAAGCTGAAGCCGCGTCTGGGCCCGTAGAACGGTTTGATCTCCGACGGTTCACGCCGCAGCGCGATCGTTTGCTTGACGGCCGACGACATGTTGCCGGTCTCGTGGCAGCCCACGCAACTGACTACTTCTCCCGGCATTCCGACAAGCCAGCTTCGCATGAGCTGGACCGCCTTGCCCTCGGCATCGAGCGGTTGCACGCTGATCGGCATGTTGGCCGGTATGCGGAAATTCGCCGATCCGTCCGATTCTACAGGCACGGTTCCGAGCACCTGTTTTACGTCCCACGGTCCGTCGAGGCCGACACGTTCGTACTGGCCGCCGAGTCCCTGGTAGCAGTAGTGCAGCGTTACCAGTCGCAGGCGTTTGATCGCCCCGCGCGGCACGCCGGTAAGGCCCTTGCCGCGATAGATGTCGGCCAGCAGGACCGTCGCGTCGGTGCGCTTGAGATCGACTTTGTCGGGTATCACAGTCGGGCGTCGCGTCTTGCGGAACGGGATCGGCTCGAACAGGCCCCAGCCGTCTTCGTGATGCAGGCGGAGCATGTTGTCGAATACGTCGACAAGGTAGATATCCCACGGTGAGCGGGCGTTGAGCTTGCACGTCGTCAGGAAGTACTTGCCTGCCCCGAGCCCGGTCGAGGGGTCGCTCAGCGGCCAGGGGTGTGCGAACTTCGGCCAGGTTTTCGAAGTGAGTTTGTCTTCGATCAGCGGTTGGACTTTCTTCCCGTAGCCTGGTATTCGCTGGACGACGCCTTCGGTTTCGCGGCGGCCTTTGGCTACGTCGAATAGGACAAGCTCGCCGGTTCGGTAGCAGTCGTGATGCCCGGCGACCACCCCTGCGAACATAGTCGGTTTGCCCGGAATCGCCCGTGCGCTGTAGATTCCGTTAGGCCAGTAGGAGCTTCCGCCGTAGAGGGCCATCTGCCCGGTCCCGTCGGGGTTCATCTGGAACATTATGCGGCTGAAGGTGTGGGGCAGGTCGGAGTATTCCCATCGCAGGTACATGACTCGCCCATCTTCCTGGATTGAGGGGTGGAAGTTGTGGTCCTGGTCGAAGCAGAGTTGCCGTACGGATTGACCTTTTGGGTTCATGCGGTACAGCAGCGCCACTTTCGATCTGTTGCAGGGAACGCCCTGGAAGCACGCGGTCGACGCGAAGACAATATCTCCGTTCGGCAGGTAACACGCATCGTGATTGTGCACGTCGATCTGATCGCCTTTGCTTACCTGTCGCGGCGGGCCGCCTTTGGCGCTGATTTCGTGTATCTGGAAGTTGCCGCGCTCGTCGCGCCTGGTGAACAGCATCCGCTCGGCGCTGAAATGCAGATCGACATCGCCGACGAACAGCGGCGTTTTCGGTTTGTACAGCGTAGTGAGCTTACCTTCGGGAGTCACTGGCGACAGCACGGCGATTTCGCCTTCGAGCGCATTGCGTTTCAGGCTGCTCTTGCCGAACGAGCTTCGCGGAAAGCCGATGTCCCACCCGCGCGCCAGGTCGGGGTTTCCGGGCTGGCCTTTCCTGTTGGGGCGGCGTTTTACGACAAGCAGTTTGTCGAAGTCAAGGAGCGGATTGGCCAGCAGCGCCTCGCGCTTCAACGCATCGAACGCCTTGCGACCCTTGATGGAGTCCAGGCGTTTGAGATATTCGGTGCCTTTGGGATATCGCGAGCCGAACGTTTGGGTCAGATCTGTGATGGCGCGTCGAAGCGCCGCGACATTTGCGGGCGGTATTATCACCGGGCCGGCGGGTATCTTGAATGCGAATGGCGCGGCGCCGGTGATGTCCGATGACGTAATAGTGGGGCACACGTAGGTTTCGATGTAATCGACGATGAGCTGCGTGCCCTTGAAGTGGGAGACATAGGGCTTGCTGCGTGAGTTGTACATCGTGTCGGTCAGGTCGCGCGCCAGCACGACGTTCTTGCCGGCCCGCGTGAGGTTCCGCAGACCGAAAGGCCGGCCGATGACGCACATGTTCGTGTGAACGCCAAGGACGATCACGTTGTCGATCCCGCGGGCCTTCAGCAGACCCCAGGTCTCGACGCCGGAGTCGGTTATCGCGTCGCTGTCGGCTATCTTGATCGCAGCGATCTGCCGCGTCCAGGCGCGCCTGGTTCGGCACTTAGGCTCACAATCGCATCCACCGTCCGACTGATCGATAGGCCAGACCGCATTTTTCTCCGAGTCGAGTTTGCTGGCCCATCTTCCGATCCACGGCGGCGTGTCGGAGGCCTTCGGAGCCGATTGTGCACGCTTGCGGGCCGGGTGATTTGCGTAGGAGTCCAGGCAACTGCTCGGTGCGTGGATAATGAAGACACCGCGTTTGCGAGCGGCCAATATCGTGCGGTTCATGGGGCGGGCCAGCAAGGCGACGCGCGCCGTGGCGCCTATGCACAAGAGCTCGTACCACATGTCGCAAACGATAAACGCCGTCTTTGAGGTATACCATTTGGACCGTGAAACCTCTGGGCCGGACTTA
>CAYMSH010000145.1:0-14067 GCA_964392945.1 uncultured Planctomycetaceae bacterium
AAGGCAACTGCCCCGGCGCACGCAGCGGCCCGCGACCCGGCGGATGCAAAGGCAACTGCCCCGGCGCACGCAGCGGCCCGCGACCCGGCGGATGCAAAGGCAACTGCCCCGGCGCACGCAGCGGCCCGCGACCCGGCGGATGCAAAGGCAATTGCCCCGGCGCACGCAGCGGCGGACAACCCGGCGGATGCAAAGGCGGTTGCCCCGGCGCACGCAGCGGCGGACAGCCCGGCGGATGCAAAGGCAACTGCCCCGGCGCACGCAGCGGCGGACGTCCCGGCGGATGCCAGGGCGGATGCGCCAGTCAGCGTCCCGGCGCCGGCCCGGTCCTGAAGCGCCCGGCCGCACCGAGGCAACCTGCTGCTCCCAAGCGGCCGGCTGGCGGAATCAACCCCGAAGCCATCATCAGAGCCATGGGCAATCCCATGGGCGATATGCTCTTCAAAGTTCTGTCCGAACCGGCGGCTAGAGAACTCCGCCTTGAGAAAGGTCAGCGAGAAGCTCTGACGAAGCTGGGCGGGAATGTCGGCCAGAGACTCGGACACATGCGTCAACGAGTTCTCCGGGCGATCGAAGGCATGGAGCCCAAGGAACGATCAGCCAACGCCAGGAAGGTCGTCAGCGGAGCCCGACAGGCCATGGAAAAAATGGCTGGCGACGTTCGAAACCAGATATTCAGTATCCTCAAACCCGAGCAGCGAAAAACAGCGGCCAGACTCATGTCAGCAGGCCAGGGCGGAAACCGCCCCAGGCCCAAAGCCGGTTGCGGCGGACGATGCGGCGGCAAATGCCCCAAATGCCGAGCGGGCTCAAAAGCTCGAAAACCTTCGGCCTGCAAGGGAAAATGCGGTGGTAAGTGCCCCAAGTGCCGAGCGGGCGCAAAGGGAATCGAAGGCACCAAGCCCAACCCCGGCCCCAGCGGACTGCAACCCAAATCCGGCGGATGCGGCGGATGCCGAAGCGGCAGGAATCCTGGAATAGTAATGAGCCAGCAAGGCGGCTGCAAAACCAAAGACTTCTAAGACGAGCAGCCGACAGGCCAACTCAAACAACATAACGACTAAGGGCCAACGGCAATTCGCCGCTGGCCCTTAGTCGTTAGTCGTCACCAACTGTCGTAGATCCTGAGCGCAGCCGAATGGCCAGCCGTCAGTCCATAATGATCGCCTGCAGGGCGCTTCCGGCTCGTTGGGGATCGTGCCAGAACCAGACTATTTTGCCGTCCTTGTTGAACTGTATCAGCTGGTAGGCTTTCTTGCTGCCGCCGGGACCGTGTCCGGCCCAGTGGCCGGTGATTACATCGCCGTTTTTCAACAGGGTGAACCCCGAATAGAAGCGATTGACCATGCCCTCGGGCATATCTTCTGTCTTCTGGGTGAATTTCTTTACGACTTTGCCGTCCGGCGTGAGTTCGTAAAATGCGCCGGCGAACCCGGCGCCCATGAGGTAGTTGCCCTTTGCGGTCTTTCCGCCCTGAAACGCTTTAGTCGCCTTGCCGCCGGGAATCAGCACTCGCTTTACTACGCTCAAATCGCTCTTGGACACTTCCGTGATCCCGTCGCTGCTGGCGAAGATCGGGTTCCCGTCGGGGCAAACCCGCACGTATCGAGCGGTCTTGAGCTTCGGATAGTTCTTGCTGGCGACGATCTTGTTGGCCTTATCGAGCTTGTGCAGCGTGATCCCCTTGTTGTTGGCCAGCAGATACTTCGTCCCGTCTGGCAGCCATCGCATCGAGATAACGCCTTTCAGGTTCTTGTCGCTGTGCTCTTCGATCAGCTTGCGGGTCTTCATGTCGTATATAACCCAGCCGCTCTTGGTGTTGGCCGCCAGGCGCTTGGCGTCCAGGAGCTGCATATCCCAACCGTTACCCTTGTGGTCCAGCGTCCAGTCGTTTTTCGGATCGTGCTGATCGACGTAATGAATCAGGTGGCGGCCTTCGTCCATGACCAGGAACTTGTGCTTGATCGCCTCGGCTCCGTGCAGCGCCGAGCAAAAGAGCGACACCGTCACGATAGATATCAGCAGCATTTTCCGCATAATTTCAACTCCATTGGGTTGTCAGTGAATTCGCAAATCCGATCCGAACAGCATATCATCGCACGCACTGTTGCACAACCTCGCCCGGGGGCATATCATCAGGCCACTTGAAACATCGGGAACCTTTCGCAAGGAGCAATCATGAACACATTCAAGGGAATCATACTTTCAGTCGCGTTGGTGATGTTCGTCGGAGCCGGCGTATCAAACGCCGCGCCGGAACCGGTCAAAGCCGAACAGCCGTCGGCGAAGGCCGCCGGATCGATAACCTACCAGCCCGGCAAGATCGGCGGCGGAGCGGGCAAGCATATCGTGTTTATCTGCGGCGAGTGGGAGTACCGCTGCGAAGAGTCGCTTCCGATGATGGCCAAGATCCTTGCGACCCATCACGGGTTCAAGACCACGGTCCTGTTCTCGATCAATCCGAAAGACGGCACGGTTCACCCGCCGACGACAACGAACATACCGGACATGCACCTGCTCAAGACGGCCGACATGATGGTCGTCTTCGCAATGGACCTCGAACTGCCCGATGAGCAGATGAAGCATTTCGCCGATTTTGTCAACTCGGGCAAACCGGTGTTCGGCATTCGCTGCACGCTGCTGTCGTTCAAGTACAACAGGAATAAGAACTCGCCGTACGCCGAACAATTCGATTGCCGCAGAAAAGGCGGATACGCCGTCCCGCTGTTCGGCGAAGGCTGGAAGGGTCACTACGGACATCACGCACGAGAGTCAACTCGCGGTCTGCGGGCCGGCCTGCAGGAACGCAACCCGTTGCTGCGAGGCGTGTATGACGTGTGGGGAACGACTGACGTCTACCGCATCACCACCCTGCCGAGCGATGCGACGATTCTCATGTACGGCCAGGTCCTGACCGGTATGAAGCCCACCGACCCGCCGAACCTGAAGAAATGCGTAATGCCGATGGTCTGGACGCGACTCATTCAGCCCAAGAACGCAAAAGGCGAAGTAGACAAGTCCAAGCAGCCGCGACGAATAGTCATGAGCACAATCGGCGCCTCCCAGGACATGGAGAGCGAAGACCTACGCCGACTCTACGTAAACTGCATCTACTGGGCCGTCGGGCTCGAGGGCAAGATATCCGCCAAGGCCGACGTCAGCTACGTAGGCCAGGAATACAAGGGCTCGAAGTTCGGGCGCAACACCTGGAAGAAGAACCTGAAACCGGCCGACTTCGCGATCAAAGCCAAGGCGCCGGTCAAAGCCAAATAACATCCAATAAGGACTCATGCGATGAATCTCAAGCACACACGTCTGGTAACGACCCTCGCCTTGACGCTGTGCCTTGGATCTCTCGCCCGGGCCGAGGTTCCCTTTAAAGAGATCCTATGTCCCGCCTCACCATCAAAACCGGAATTGCTGGCCGCTAAAGAGATACGCCGCTACATATATCTGCGAACAGGGAGCCTGCTGCCTGTATCACAAGGCGTCATAATCCCCAAAGATAATTCGAACTACATAACTGTCGGCCGCAAAGACAGGGCGATAATCAAAGACGCACTGTTGAACACTAAACATCTTCCTTCCTCACGTTCCCTCAAGACAGAGGAGTATCTGCTGGCCTCGATTTCCAAAGGCAGTCGCAGCCTAACGGTTGTCACCGGCGGAGATAATTTCGGCGCACTCTACGCGGCTTACGGTTTTTGCGAGAAGTTGGGTGTGCGTTTCTACCTGCACGGTGATGTAATCCCCGACACGCCCTTTAGCGATTGGACTGCGATTGAGCGATTGACTGAACGCCAAAAACCCCATTTCAAAATACGCGGGCTGAACCCTTGGGGCTCCCACCCGCAGGGCATCGACATATGGCGAGTCGATGACTGGAAATCGGTGATATCCCAACTGGCGAAACTGAAGATGAATTTCGTGGGAATACACGGCTACCCCGAATTCTGGCAGATGGATCAACAGGAGCCGACGGTCTGGACGGGTTTCCCCGAAGACGTCAATCCGGACGGTACCGTCAAGGCGGCGCCCCCGTCCCGGTTCTTCAATACGCAACTGCCCGTCCAATGGGGCATGCAGGGGCCCAAGAACACCAGCAAGTATCACTTCGGGGCGTCCATGATTTACGACAGGGACGACTGGGGCAGCGTATTGACCGAGGGTGTCACCCCGTTCCCGGAAACGGCGGTCGATAGCGTAAAGGTGTTCAACAAGGCTGGTGATTATTACAAGAAGATATTCACCTACGCGAAATCCATGGGGCTCAAGACGGCCACCGGTACTACTACTCCCCTCACGCTGCCTCAAAGCGTGCAAGAGCGGATGAAAACGTTGGGCCATAAGCACAAATACGACACGGACATCCACACACACAAAGGCCAAACTCGTTACAATGTTGACCCGAAACTGACGGCCAAGATATACGAGGGGATTTTCAAGCGTATAGTAAACACCCACCCCCTGGATTATTACTGGTTCTGGACAGATGAGAGCTGGAGGTTCAAACCGAACCTGATTCCCGAAACGGTCAAGGATATGCGGATCGGCGTGAAGACCGGAAAGGCGATGAAAGTCCCGTTCAAGTTCGCATCCACGGGCTGGATTGTCGGGCCAAAGGGCGACGGAACCCTGTTTGACAAGGAAATGCCCAAGGATTTCGCCATCTCGTCGATAGGCATGAAGTTCATCTCCGAACCGATCGAACCGGAATACGCCAAAATGCCCGGGAGGGAGAGGTGGCCGATCGTCTGGCTGACGAAATGGGACCATGTCAATCAAACGCAATTCTGGGTCGGAAACATGAAACGCGCCGCAAGCGTTGCAAGGAAGTACAAGACCGAAGGACTGATCGGACTGACGTGGAAGACTCGCAACATCGCCCCCAACATCGCGGCGCTGGCTCAACTGCAATGGCGGTCGGAAGGCTGGAGTATTCCCGCGTTTTATCGCGACTGGGCGCTTCATCAATTCGGAGCCGAAGCCGCCGGCCAGATCGGCAAACTGCTGTCGGCCAATGACGGCAAGGACCCGCTGCAGGGAGGATGGGCTGTCTGGAACGGGCCTCCCGGCGGCCCGGGTCGCCTGCAGGACAACGTCGCCAAGTGGACCCTTCCTGAGCGAATGGCCAAGCTCCGGCCCTTGATCAAAGGCAAGGGCAATCTCGACAGGTTTGACTACTGGTTAAACGGTCTGCGTTATACGAAGACCTACGGCCAGGTGAAGAAAGACCACTCAAAAGTCGCTGAGGCCTACAGGCTCATGCTCGAAAACGCCAGCACGCGAGGCGACATGGGCTCTTTCGCCAATTGGGAGCAGTTGATCTTCCCCCGCAACAAGATTGACGAATCGTCGATGTCCATGAAGTATGAAGGAAAGCCCCGAATCTTTGTTCCCACAGTCAGGGGGAATATCGAGTCGAGCGAAGTGCTCTCTCTGGAGGTTATCATCCTCGACAATGGAGGCCCGCGGAACATGGCTCTGTATCTGCGCCCGATGGGCCGCGGCGCATTTCAGAAAAAGCCCCTTACCCACGTAGCCCGCGGAGTGTATCGAGTAAAGTTTCCGGCGGCGGGCGAGGATATGGAGTATTACGTAAAGGCGATCTCCAGCGACGGAGCCGACATGTATTTCCCACCCACCGCCCCAAAGATCAACCAAACCCTCGTGGTCTCGCCGGCGTATGACGCCGTGCGGGCGAAAAAGTAGACCGCCAGGGCGGCATCAGTCTTCTACAATCTCGCCGATGATCATTACGCCGGCCACGCGCATCGCCGTGCCGTCGTAGCGTTTGGGGTTGAAGTGTTTCTTTGACTTCTCGCGATTGGTCACGCTCGATCGGTCCGGCTGGTCGGGGTGGATTTCGATCTCTACGGTGTGGACCTTGTCGGGATCGAGACCGCCGGCCACGTTCAGCGTTGCTATGCGGTGGTACGTGCAGTAGTGATCGAAACGTTTGGCGAGTTTCTCGCGACGCTTGCCGTCAACGGTTATGGTCGCCTGTCCGCCGTCGGGGCCGAGCAGATCGTACAGCAACACTTTCGACCCGCGGAAACTAAAGCGTATCTTCTCGCCGGGCTTTGTCGCCTCCCACATTTCCGGCATATTCCTGGCAAACCGTTTGCCGAGCCCCTTGTCTTTGGGCATCTTCTTCCAGCCGGAGGTCAGCATTGATTTCTTGAGCGGAACGATCTTGGCCGCCTGCCAGTGATCGGCGATGAACGGTTTCTTGATCGCATGAGGTCCGGGCTTGCCGAGCGGTTTCATCGCGTCGATCGCCTTGGTGATGACGTCTGTGTAGACCTTGTGCCCCGCCGACAGCGGATGGCAGTCGTCACGAGCGAACACGATCTTGCCGCTGACGTCCTTCGGCGATTTGTAGATCAGCTTCCCGGCCTTTTGGAGTTGGACGACTCGCATGGCCATATCGATCGACGGGATATCGTAATGCTCGGCGATCATCTCCATCGCCGACGTCGATCTGGGCCGGAGCCCCTTGGCGTAGTGATCCGGCATGCCGCGAGTGTGGATCGTGTATACGTAGCAGATATCGATAGTCGGATCGAGGGTCCATATCTGACGCACGATCCCGTCCATAGCCCGCCAGATGTCTTCGGGTCGCGTGCCGCCGTCATTCACCGCGAACTCCACGAACACCAGGTCCGGCTTGTGGCGCAGAACGTCCTGTCCCAGGCGGAAGACCCCGAGTCCGCACGGCGTGCCGCCGATGGCCGCGTTGATCTCGCGAACCTTGGCTTTGGGGTAGGTTCCCTTGAACCACTCCAGCGTCATCACGCGCCAGCCGGCCTGTGCGGTTATGCTGCCGCCGAGATACGCCACGGCCACCTCTTTGCCGGCCGCCAGCTTGGCCAGAACGTTCGGCATGCCGCCGCGCGGGCAGACCATCTTCGCCGGCGCCTGCTTGTAGACCGGCTGGGCCAGCCCCGCCGAAGCGAAGAAGGCGATCAGCAGTCCGGTTATCAGTACTCTCGGGGTCCGGTGCATATGCGAATTCTCCTGAGACTAGTGAGGCGCCACTTCGTACATTCCGTGTCCCACGTCGCGCAGCTTGCCCTGTCGGACCAGTTCCCGCCAGACTTCCGCGGGCCATTCCATAGGCGGAGTAATCGCCGGCGAGTCCTTGCTGGCGCCTTTGGAAAGCGGGCTGCGTCCCAACGCGGAATCATCGTCCAGCTTGGTAAGCGAGGCTCGTTTGCGGAACGCCTTGAAGGCTTTCTTGCAGGTCTCGGCATCCGGCGCGTCGGTCGGCGGGGCCGGGGCGTCTGACTCCGGGGCGGATAGTTCCTCGATCGCCTGGGTCAGCCCGGCCACGTCGCGCATGCCCACCATACTGGTGATGCGCCCGGGGCGCATGTCGGTCTTCTGCAGCAGCTTGTAGACCTGCTTCCATTCCGAAGACGCCCTGCGCGGATCGGGATACTCGCCGATAGCGGCCAGTTGCTCATTGAGTTTAACGATGATTTCAGGATCGGCTCCCATATGAAAATCTCCTTCAGGTGAAAGGTAAGTGCGGCATTCTACTTCGATTTTTCGGACGCAACGTCGTATACGTACAGGAACTGATCGTGCCTGATGTACAGTCGCCCGTTGCATATCACCATGTGGGCCCAGGCCGGCCCCTTGCCGCCTTTTGGCAAGTCGAATCGGCTTACGACTTCCAGCCGCCTGGTATTCGGACGCACCAGGGCGACTTCGCCCTGATCGGTCATAACGTAGAGCATACCGTCAGCATACGATACAGTTGAGGTGCGTTTGCCCGCCAGATCGGGCGTTCGCCACATTGTCTTGCCGGTCTTCATATCCAGACACGCCATGCGGCGGTTCTTGTGGTTCCCGTCGGCCTGGCCGTAGAGGTAACCGTTCAGTGCGATTATCCCGCCGTGCTCGTTATCCAGAGCCTTGGACCGCCAGAGTTCCTTCACGCTGCATGCCTGGCCCTTAACGTTAAGCTGCAGGCACGAGGCGCCCCTGCCCCAGGTGCCCGAGAGCACCAGTTTACCATCGACGTGCAGCGGGGTGACGCAGTTGGCCTCGTACGGGACCTTGTGCTCGTATTTCCAGAACAGCTTGCCGGTCTCCAGCGACACGCCTACTGCGTAGTTGGCCATGATCGTGACGATCTGGCTCAAGCCGCCGTGTCGGACGAGAATCGGCGTGACGTACGCGGCCTGGTCCGACAGGCCGTCGCACTTCCAGAGCGTTTTGCAGGTCTCCTTGTCCAGTGCGGCGATGGAGGTCTTGACGCCGCCGGGGCAGCAGAGCACTCGCTTGCCGACAACCACCAGCGACTCGCTCACGCCCCAGCGGGCCAGCCGTCCGCCGAATCGCTTGATCGTGTCGACGGCCCAGATCAGTTTGCCGGTCTTCGCATCGAGGCATACGGCGTAGCCGGCGCTGTTGGTGTGATACAGCCGCGAGCCTGCGATCGTGGGCGTCGATCGGGCGTTTGAGTAGCTTCCCTTGTAGATCGCCGCAGTAGTCACGTTCCACAACAGTTTGCCCCGGGAGTCCAGGCATGTGATAACGGTCTTGCCCTCGACAACCCCGGCGGTATAGATCCGATCGCCGACGATCGAGACCCCCGCCCAGCCGGCCCCGATGCCGCGGGCCTTCCAGATAAGTTTCGGACCGCCTTGGGGCCAGCGGGTCAACAGATTCGTGTCGAGTGATTTGTTGTCCCGCTTGGATCCGTGAAACTCGGGCCAATCTCGCCCCGCAGGCGGCGCCTGGGCCAGCGTCGCCGACAGCGAAACAGTCAGGGCCCCCACCATCGAGAGGATCGAAGAGTATCTGAAAGCCATACATGCTCCTGGACAAGTTCACAATCGCAAGGCCGCATTATACTGCCCCGCGGCGGAACGTTAAAGGGTCCGATCCGATGCGCTACCGGCTGCGGCGGAGTTGTCCGAACGCGATTCCGATCAGACCGCAGACCCCGCCACCGATACCGGCGATGAGGTAGATCAGCGGCGGTCCCTCCGACTCGCTCAACGCGCTGCCCAGCAGACCCGTGGCGAGCACCGAAAGCGACGTGCAGCCGACGAACGTCAGGTTGATCAGCGCGAATATTCGCCCGTGCATTTCCTTCGGCGTTTTCTCCTGGACCAGCGTGGTGCGGCAGACCTGGATGAACGGTATCCAGATGCCGTGGAACGCATGTGCGCACAGCAGCAGCGGATAACTGCGAATCCAGAAGAACGGTATGAACGTAAGTCCGTCCATGACCATTCCGATCAGGATCAGCTTGCCCTTGGGCCATTTGGCCCCCCACTTGGCGACAATGATCGAGCCGAGCAGCCAGCCGGACCCCAGCACTGCGTGGAAGATCGCGACCTGCTGGGCCCCGAGTCCGTAAGTCTTGAAGATCAGCAGATTGCTGCCGATTATCGCCGGGCCCATGATGAAGAAATTGTCCAGCGCGGTTATGAACAGCAGCCCGCGGAGCAGGCCCGAACCGCGAGCGTAACGCAGGCCCTGGCGTACATCGTGCAGAGCGCTTGTCTTGAGCCGCTGGCCGGGCTGATCCTTCCTGGCGGTGATCCCAAGCAGCAGTGCGAACGAGACCATAAACGTCGCGCCGTCAACCCAGTACAGATTCACGATCCGAGCGATCTCCGGGCCGATATCTCCTCGGTCCAGCGCCGCCTTCGTCGATTCCTCGTCCATTCCCAGCAGGAACGCCACGCCGAGGGAGCCTACGCACATCGCCATCTGGCCCGACATCTGGAACCATGCGTTAACGCGTCTCAGCGAGCCCCTGTCGGCCAGCAGCGGAAGCAACGCGTCGCGAGCCGGCATGAACGCCGACGAGACTACGGCCAGACAGAACGCGACAACACCGATCAGTGGCCAACTGACAGCTCCCCACATCGCGACCAGCGGAATCACTATCACCAATCCGGCGCGAACAATGTCAGCTACGAGCATCACTCGTTTCTTGCGAACTCGATCGGCCAGCGCGCCGGCAAACGGGCCGATCAGGAGGTAAGGCAGGAAGTTCAGCAGCAGCACGATCCCGGCCTTTGTCGAGGCGTCCTTCCCGCCGATCAGCAGGATCAGGAACGGCAGCGTGACCATGAAGAACGAGTCGCCAACCTGGCTGACGAACTGCCCGATCCAGAGTAGTACAAGATTCTTCATGCCGCCGGCGGTCCTTTCACGCGTTGTGGCATGATAGGGTTTCGCAGCGACAGGAACAATAGAACAGACCAGGAACCTTGCCCGAGACGCCAAAACGAACTATAAAACATTAACCAAGGAGCGCGAAACATGAAAACGAAAGTCAGTCGTCGGTTAGTGTTGAGTATTGTCGCCTGTGTGCTGTCGATTGGACCGGCCGTAGGCATCGCAGCAGGCAAGCTGAAGAAGGACGGGAGGCTCAAGGTCTTTATCCTCGCCGGCCAGTCGAATATGGAGGGCCATGGCGTTATCAAGGGTCGGCCCGGGCAGAAAGGTACGCTCGAAACGCTGACGAAAGACGCGGCCACTAGAGACAAGTTCAAACACCTGCTGGACAAGGACGGCAAGTGGATCGTGCGCGACGATGTGCTGCTGAGCTACTACGACACCAGGTGCAAGCTGACGATCGGCAAGTCGGCCGCTAAAAACGCCATCGGCCCGGAGCTGATGTTCGGATGGACCGTCGGCGACTATATCGACGACAAAGTGCTGCTGATCAAACGCGGACCGGGCGGCACGAGCATCGCCGGGCCGTGGCGGCCGCCGAGTTCGGGACCCGCCGGCGACAAGCCCCGCGGACCGGGCGTAGGAGATCAGTACGACGGCATGATCGCCGAGGTCAAGAAAGTGCTGGCGAATCTCAAGAGCGTCTTCCCCGAGTACGACGGCAAGGGGTACGAGATCGTCGGGTTCGGATGGCACCACGGCTGGAACGACGGGTGCAGTGCGAAAGACTCCGCTGCGTACGAAAAGAACATGGCCAACTTCATCCGCGATGTCCGCAAAGACCTCAAGACGCCGAATCTTCCGTTCGTCATCGGCGGCGCCGGATTCGGGGGATGGGGACAGAGAATCGGCAGGCGACTGACGATAATGAAGGCCCAGGAGGCCGTGACGAAGTATCCGGAGTTCAAGGGCAACGTTAAGTACGTCGAGACACGAAGCTTCTTCCGCGACGGACCGGTCTCGCCGCGCCCGATACGGTATCACTGGTGCTGCAACGCCGAGAGCTACTACCTGATCGGCGAGGCAATGGGCAAGGCGATGGTGGAACTGCTTGGCGGACCGAAGGCGCCGCCAAACCCGACTGGCCCGGAGAACAAGGGCTCAGCGAAAGCCCCGGCCGGCGGATTTATCGACAGCTTCGACAAGAAGATCGGCCCGGGCTGGAAATGGCTCCGCGAAGACAAGAAGGCCTGGCGCATCAAGGACGGCGGGCTGGAGATCCGCGTCCAACCGGGCCTGCGGCACAACGTGAAGAACGCCCTGCTCCGCGAGGTGCAGGACCCGGCAGAAGGCGGCTACACGATCGACGTGACGGTGACGAATCACACGCGCCCGACGATTCAGTTTGAGCAGGCCGGCTTCGAGTGGTATCACAACGGAAAGCCCAGGGTCAAACTCGTAAAGGAGCTGGTCCACGGTAAGCTGAAGATCATCCCGGGCGCCAAGTCCATGACAGCCAAGACCGTGCAGCTGCGACTGGTAGTCGATAAGAACGGATGGACCGCACAGTTCCGACCCGACGGAAGAGGCGAATTCATAACAGCCGGCAAGGGACGCCTGCCGAGCGGCGGGAAGCACGAAATAGGAATCGAATGCTACAACGGACCGCCAAACGCTGAACACTGGATCCGCTTCGACGACTTCCGCATCACGCCGATGAAGAAGTGATTATGCTCCGGGCGGCCGGGTCACGATTGTTTGCCTGCAGCGGGCGCGCTATGATGCAATGTGTGCAGAATACATTTCCACGCGCTTTCGACAATAGGAGAATCCCATGAAATCTGAAGCAAGCGTTGAGATCGACCGACCGATCGACGAAGTTTTTGACTGCGCGGTGCGCAAGGTCGTCGACTGGTGCAGCATCGTAGTCTCCGACGAGGTCGTAAACGAAACCCCCGACATGATCGGAACGACATTCAAGACAGTGACCAACGACAGGGGCCGCGAGATGGTCTTCGACGGGCAGGTCATCGAGCACGCCCCGCCGAATCGCCACGTTGTCGAGATGACCGGAAAGCAGTTCGACGTGAAGGCCGAATACTCCTTCGAAGACATCGGCGGACGCACGCTCGTCACCGAGCGGTGCGAAGTAAAGGGAAAGGGGTTCTTCAGGTTTATGTTCATTATCATGGGCTGGCTGATGCGAAAAGCCAGTTGCAGAGACCTGGCCCGAGAGCTGGAGAATCTCAAAAACTTCGCCGAAGAACAGGACCATTAGAACGGGACAAACATGACAAGACTGATCAGAGTATCCATCTTACTTTTATGCGCGAGTCTGCCTTTTGTGACAGCGTCGTGCGTGCCGTCCGCATCGGCGGCGCCCGAGCCGGCTGGCGCAAAAACCTGGACCTTCGTATCGATGCCTGACTTCCTGAACGTAGACACCACGTACCCCCAGCCGGGCTGGGAGGACGCACTGGGCTACGTGCTCAAAGCCGTCAAAGCCGAGAACCCCGACTTCGTGCTCGTCGCAGGCGATCTGGTGATGGGCCGCTGGTGGACCAAAGAGAAGATCGACAAATACGCCGACATATACTACCCCGCATGGGTCAAGCGGATGAACGATCACGGGCTGAAGTTCTACACCGCTATCGGCGATCACGAACTCGGCGACAACCCCTGGCCCGCACCGCGAGCCAAACTGGTCCCCCACTTCAAAGCCGCCTTCCGCAAACATCTCAAAATGCCGCTCAACGGTCCGGACCACATGAAGGGAACCGCCTTCAGCTTCGTCCACAAGAACAGCCTGTTCGTCGCCGTGGACGTGTTCGAAAAAGGCAAGAGCGTCCAGGGCCTGATCGCACCGCAGGTAACCGGCAAGCAGCTTGAGTGGCTCGAAAAGACGCTCGCTGCACATCCGAAAGTCGATAACATTGTCATCATGGGCCACACGCCGATCCTCGCCCCGGTGCGAAAATGGTCCTCCAGCGGGTTGATGCTGCTTGAAGGCCGCGACTCGCCGCTTTGGAAAACCATGTCAAAACGCGGCGTTGACCTGTACCTCGCAGGCGAAGTACACGCGATAACATGCACCGAAAAAGACGGCGTCCAGCAGATCGCACACGGCGGACTGTTCGGCTACAACTCGCGGGTGAACTATCTCGTGGTGAAAGTCTCGCCCGGCAAGATGGAGCTGGAGCTCAAGGAGCTGAACATCGTCTGCAAGGGTCCGAAACTTTGGCAGGAAGGCAAGAACCGGCCCAGACAGAGCGTTACAATTACTGACGAGATCAAGAAGCGAGGCTACGTCGGCGTCGGAACAATGACGATCGACAAGACCGGCGACAAGAAAGTCACTCGCGGCAAGACAGGCTATTTCGACGAGAAGAAGAACCCGAAAAAATAACACGAGGAAAGCTCCTATGAAGATTCGACTGAGCTGCTGGGCCGTATTCATCGCCACTGCAATGCTGGCCGCATCGGCGCCGGCCGCCACGTATCATGTCAGCCAGTCATCCGGCGACGACGCCAACCCCGGAACCGCCGCCAAACCGTGGAAAACGCTGAAGAAGGCCTCATCGGTTAAATGCACGCCCGGCGACAGCATCCTGCTGAAGTGCGGCGACACGTGGGACGAGGAGCTGCACCCCCAGGGCGAAGGCACGCCGGAAAAACCGATCCTCATCAGCTCGTACGGCAAAGGCGCCAAACCGGTTATCGATCGTAAGGATGACAAGAAGGATCTCGTCGGCCTGCGTCTGGACGACCAGGGAGGGTTCAAGATCGTCGGGCTCGAGTTCAATCGCTGCATGACGGGCATCTACGGCGAATACACCGCCAAGTGCCCCACTAAGAAATTTGTCTGGATCGAAGACTGCTACTTCCACGATTCGCTGAAGTACGGCAATTACAAGACCT
>CAYMSH010000146.1:0-14029 GCA_964392945.1 uncultured Planctomycetaceae bacterium
GGATTCAAAAGGGGCGACAAGTCCTATTGCAACAAGGATATGCTGAAGCTCTACATGTCTAAGGGTTGCATCGTTGTCTCGCCAAATTACCGATTTATGAAGAAAGGCTCAGTCACCATCAAGGACTGTGCTCTCGACTGCGCCATGGCTGTGGCGTACATTCAGGCCAATGTCGGCAAGTACGGCGGCGACGCGACGAAGATCGTAGCCACCGGAGCATCCGCCGGCGGCTACCTCAGCGCCCAGGTCGCCTATTGCAAGAAGTGGGACTGGCCCGCTGACGCCAAATACAAACCCAAGAAGCTGAACATCGTAGGTTGGTTCGGCAACAGCCCCTACCTTCCGCCATATGTAATCAAGAGTGTCGCCGCCAAAGACGCCCCAGGCTTCATCATGTACGGCGGCAAGAGAGAGCATCCGGCCACACCGGCAAAACAGGGCCACGACATGCAGGCCGCACTCAAATCAAAGAGTATCTGGAGCAAGATGGTTTACATCGCGGCCATGGGACACGTACCGGGCAAGAGAGTGCTCTTCAGTCCCAAGTCACGCGACAAGGCTACGTACGAGGCCTTCAATCAGTTCCTCGACATGGTCTGCTACGGCAAGGGGAAGCCCAAGGGAGGCGATGTAATCAACGTCAAGAGAAAGTAACCCCTACTGCCTCGACTCTAAGTTCAGATCCGAAATCCGAGGAAATACAAATGGGCCTAGTAGTAACAAGACCAAGCGTTCGCTGGGCTTCTATCGCCGCTTTAGGCGTCGTTTTGGTCATTTGCGGTCTCCTCAGCGGCCAGGACAAAGCGACTGCTTCCGACAAGAAGGTTTCCGATGCGTATTGGCCGCAGTGGCAGGGACCTGCTAAAGACGCCAAATCGACTGATACCGGGCTGATGAAGAAATGGCCCCAGGCCGGGCCGAAAATGCTGTGGTCCGTTGACCGAATCGGAGCCGGTTTCTCCAGTGTCACCATCGCCGACGGGGTCATATACATCAGCGGAGCCGTTAAGAAGCAGGGTTTCATAACCGCTATCAAGACCGACGGCTCCGTCAAGTGGCGCAAGGGCTATGGCCGAGAGTGGACTAAGACTTTCCCCGGTGCGCGGGCTTCGGTGACGATCAGTAACGGTCGGCTTTTTGTTTTCAGCGGAGCCGGCGTCGTCGCATGTCTCGACGCCAGGAGCGGCGAGAAGAAATGGTCAGTCGATGTTGTCAGCAAGTTCAAGGGCAGGCATATCTGGTGGGGATACGGCGAGTCGCTGCTCGTCGTGGATGATAAGGTGATCTGCACTGCAGGCGGCGTCAAAGGTTCGATCATCGCCCTGGGCGTCGATGACGGAGCCATGGTGTGGAAGACCGGTAAGCTCAGCGAAAAGGCTTCTTACAGTTCGCCGATAGTCATAAAAAGGGGCGGCAAAAAACTGATAATTCAGCTACTTACCCACTGCCTGGTCGTGGTCGATGCGTCCAACGGGCGTGTTATGTGCAAGTATTACTTGAATGGCTACCGAAGGAAGCACGAAGACTTTGATTATGCCGAGAATACGAATACGCCGCTGTATGACGGCGGGTTTGTGTACGTGACCAGCGGGTATGACGCCGGCGGCGCCAAGCTGAAACTGTCCGAAGACGGGAGAAAACTGACCAAGGTGTGGGAGAACCACGATCTTGACGTTCATCATGGCGGCTTTGTTCTTGTCGATGGGCATATCTACGGGTCCAACTGGATTACCAACAGCAAGGGTCGCTGGATCTGCGTGAACTGGAAAACCGGCAAAACGAAATACAAACATGACTGGGACGGCAAGAAAGGCTCCGTCGGATACGCTGACGGTATGCTGTACTGTTACCAGGAGAGGACAGGCATGCTGGCGCTGGTGAAGCCTTCGCCGGACAAGTTCGAAATTGTGAGCAGTTTCAGAATCACCATGGGCAAGAGGGAGCATTGGGCTCATCCGGTTATCTGCGGCGGAGTGCTCTATGTGCGGCATGGCGATGTGCTGATGGCGTATGACGTGAAGGCGAAACCGCAACCTCCGCTTCCCGGGGTCTAATTCCGAGGGCGATCGGCTGCCCCCCGCCCTCTTGCCGCAAGACAAATGTCCCCGGCGAGGCCAGCTTCACCTGGCGACCGGTAAGGTGAGGATCGGCCCGCTTGACTTTACATCGCCTGCCTGGAGTGCGAACAGTTGCACCAGCAGCGAGAACGTTGACTTGCTCGTCAGGTCGCTGTCGTCTATGTAAAACCAGCTGCCCCGGTATTTTACCGAGACATACGCGTCGGACGGACGAAGCAGGCCCGAACGGATACGCATCAGCCCGCCGGTGAGATTCCGCCAATCGAAGACCTTTCCGTCTTGGCCCCTGGTCACGGTCACCCGTCCGGCGCGGCAGTCGGCTGCGGGAGGCTCTACGGACTGCGAAACGTAGTACATCGCTGTCAGCAGCGATCTGGGCACGACGGCGATCTGGCCCGGGCCGCCAGTGGCCGCCGCGGTCAGGTGGAAGCTCTCGCGGCCTGGGGGGAGCCTCAGCAGTGCCGCCAGTCGCTTCCACTCAGGCGAACCGGACGCGCCTTGGGCCAGATGGATCTCGATGGCCTCCTGCTTGCCATCCCGGGCGACTGTGCGTCCCAGCATGACCTTACCGCTGGTCTGGAGCGATCGCATCAGCCGGGCCACTTCGAGGAAGTCGCGATAGACCGGAGGTTGGTCCGGTGTAGGCCCCGATGCTCGCGGTGCGTTGGCGACCCCGTTTATGCTCTGGAACAGTATCCGTCCGATCCGCTCGACCGACCACCCGGAATGGTACAGCAGCAGTACGGTTGACAGATCGACCGGGCTCATCAGCTGTTTGACGAATCGGTCTCCGTGCAGCGGCGTGTAGGTGATCGTCGGTTTCTCGACCATCTCAACACCCGCCCCTGCGCCGAACGTATCAGGCGCAGCTTTGGGAAAAACCCCGCTGACCGAAGCGTTGGCGCTCATCTCAAAGCTGGTCGAGACGCTGGCCACTTGGAGGAAATACGGCGTATCGCGGTAGCGCAGGCGTACAAGGTTCAGTAGCAGTTGTTGTCCGTTGGTTTTCTGGATGGCTATGTTGTATTCGGTCCGGCCGGACTTGACCGACCCGGGCCCGACCTGGCGGCACCCGGCCAGGACCGACGAAAACGCCAAAACTATAGCGGCGGTGATAACTGACTTCCTTGTCATTGCAGGTTCCTCCATGGACCGTGAGTATTTATTGATAGCCGCAGCAGCACTGCGCGGGCTGGGCGGCGCCATCATGAATGCGTTATCGGCACGGGTCGCGCATAATGTTTCGCGAAAGTGCAGCCGGCGCGACAAATTCCCTCAGGAACTCCCGATCGAGGGGCGCCACGCATAGTTATTCGATCCGAGACGAGTCTGCCAGCCGGCGGATTTTCCTGTCGATGGGGCCGCTGTTCCTCGCGACAACAGACGGTAAAGTGCGCTGTTGCGTTCCGAAATAGCCCGAATAAACGCGCCTGCAAATCGTTTATCCGGTGTGGGCTGACACGTCGGCCGATAGAAAACCCGGGAGATAACGATAGTGAACGCAAAACTCGTGTTGTTGAGTCTGGCGGTGTTGGGTATGGCGTTGGCCGGTTCGACCCGCGGCGCCGCTGAAGAGATGGTCAAAATACCCGGCGGGACCAACAGCGGGACCAACCCGCTTGGCGAAGGCGAAATTCACACCGACGGATACCCAGAGACCTACGATCTTACCGTCGCATCCTTCTACATGGACAAGTACGAGGTCACCAGGGCCAAGTGGGACGCCGTGGCCGCCTGGGCGGCGAAGAACGGTTACGACATCGCTCCCGACAGCGTCTCGGGCAAAGCGCCCGATCATCCGGTGTTTATGGTCACCTGGCATGAATGCGTGAAATGGTGCAACGCACGCAGCGAAAAAGCCGGGCTCAAACCATGCTACTACGCCGACGCTGCGAAGAAGAGAGTCTACAAGAGCGGCGAGATCAACATCGAAGACAACTGCGTTGACTGGACCGCCGGCGGGTACCGACTCCCAACTGCCGACGAGTGGGAATACGCCGCACGCGGCGGAGCGAAATCCAAACGCTTCGCCTGGGGCGCAGACATCATCAGCCACGACAAGGCCAACTACTGCGCGTACACAAAGCCGGAGTACGACAAGAGCGGCGGCAAACGGTATCACCCCAAGTACATGACCAGAGGGGCTTCTCCTTTTACCAATCCAGTCGGCGCCTTCGAGGCCGGCAAGAACGCCTACGGTCTTTACGACATGACCGGTAACTTGCAGGAATGGTGCTTCAGTTGGCACACAAAGTGGCCCGGTTCGCATCGTGTTATTCGCGGGAGCAGTTGGGATTTCCATGCGGCCAACTGTCGAGTCGGGATGTCGCTGAGCTACCTGCCCGGGAGCAGTTATTACTCGCTGGGCTTCCGCACGTGCATCTCGATCGACACCAAGGCGCCGAAGACAGCCAGCGCCGAGGCGCCCGATCCGGCGCTGAGCAAACCGGTCTCAGATGCGAAACTCACGATCGCCCTGCTCGACGCGGCCGGGAAGGAAATCGCCAAGTCGAGCGACGGGAAACTCGACATCGACCGCAAGTACGAAGAAGGTGACAAGATCGTCGTAAGCGGCGCGGCGAACATGGCGATCCGCGTTGATTCGCGAATGCTAGAGGCGATTGTCTATTCGCCGAAGAAGCAGGTGATCTATCCGATCCCGCTCTGGGCCCAGGGCGCCTACGGACACAGCCCCACAAAATACACGCCGTATCCGCGGAGACCGGCTCCCCAGGCGTTCGGCGGCGCAAAGCACGTGATCACCGCACGGGTTCCTACGAAAAAAGAGGTCTTCTCGTATCGCAACGTCGCGTGCAATCCGATGGACAAGCGGGACCCTCGCGGGGAAGAAGACAAAGCCGGGCGCCACTGGCCAAAGAAAGTCGCCGACGACATGTTCCCCCACGCGTCGGCCAACAGCGAATGGCGCCACTCCTGCATTTACGCGGCGCGGAACGCCATTGACGGACACGTCGATAGCACGGGAAACCATCACGGTTGGCCCAGGCAGAACTGGGGGCCGTACGGCAACGCCGGCGGCGAGGCTCGTCCCGGAGCCGAACTGAAAATCGACTTCGGTCGCGACGTAGAGATCGACAAGCTCGGCGTGCTGGTGCGGTACAATCCGTACCAGAACAACCATTTCAAGGAGATAACCGTGGTGTTCTCCGACGGGTCGGAGGCGAAGATCAATCCGAAGTATCACGGCGAGCGCCAGGCGTTTGAAATCGATAAGCGAACCGTCAAGTGGATGAAGTTCACCAAGCTGAAAGACAAGAGGCCCGGCGGATATGCAGCCCTGACGGAAGTCGAGGCCTGGGGCGAACCGGCCGGGAAGTGAATCACATTGTCCAGAAGGAAGCACTGCTGATGACAAAGAAATCCGCCTTTAAGATTCTCTCGCTGTCGCTGGCGGCGATTATCGTGTGCGCCTGGCTGATCGCATCGAGCAGTGCCCCGGCGATCGGTCAGGACAAAACTCCAGCTATCAAATATCACTCGCCGCTTTCGATAGCGATCTCGCCTGACGGGAAAACGCTTTACGCTTCGAACCCCACGTTCGGAGGTGTGGCGGTCCTGGGCGCGGCCGGGAAGACTGCGACCAGGATCGTCGCCCTCAAGGGCGTCCCGCGCGGGCTGGCGATCTCCGGCGACGGCAAACTCCTTTACGTGGCACAGCGCGGCGCCGGGACCGTAGCCGTGATCGACACGGCGAAGGCTTTGGTCGCTTCCGAGCTCCCCGTTGGCCGATGGCCCGAGGCCGTCGCCGTCGCCGACAAGTCCAGGCGGCTTTATGTGTGCAACCAGGACAGGCACAGCGTATCGGTGATCGATCTGGCCACTGGCAAGGCGATCAAGGAGATACCCGTCGTTCGCGAACCTTCGTCCGCGGCGGTCACTCCCGACGAGAAGCACGTGATCGTCGCCAACTTCATGCCCCACGGCGTGGGAACCGACATCACTCTCGGAGCCGTTGTGAGCATTATCGATACGGCCAAGCTCAGCGCCTCGATGGTCAAGCTCCCGGCCGGTTCGACTGCGGTCTACGGCGTTTGCGTGAGTCCCGAGGGGAAATGGGCCTACGCGGTTCACCAGATCGGCCGGTTCAATCAGCCGATATCGCAACTGGAGCTCGGCTGGGTCAACACCTACGGGCTTTCGATAATCGATATCGCAAAAGGCTCGCGTCTGGCCACTGTGCTGCTCGACGATCTCGAACAGGGCGCGGCGACTCCCTGCGACGTGGTCTGCTCGAAGGACGGCAAGCAGCTCTGGATATCGCACGCCGGGGTGCACGAAGTTTCGAACGTAAAGATCGGCGTGGTCCACGATCTGCTGCAGGGCAAGATACCTGAAAAACTGGCGAAGATCCGTGACGGTTCGCTGCCCGACCCGGAGCCGGAGAAAGGGCATCGCGGAAAAGATCCTATCCCCGACGAAGTGCTGGCCGCCCGCAGCGAGCCCAACATCTGGGTCCGCATAAAAGCCGATCCCAAGAACACTCACAAACTCACAAACGATCTGACGGCTCTATACCTGGCCGGGGCCATCGGCCGATTCTCCACTGGCGGAAACAGCCCGCGGGGCATTGTGCTGTCGCCAGACGAAAAGCGGTTATTCATCGCCAACTACTACACCGGTTCGATCGCCGTTATGGAGACCGCTGACGGCGAACTGGGCGCCGCAATCCCGCTGGGCCCGCAGCCCAAGCCAAACGCCGTACGCCGCGGCGAGATACTTTTTCACGATGCGACATATTGCTTCCAGCGATGGCAGAGCTGCGCTTCGTGCCACCAGGGCGGCGGGCGGATAGACGGTCTGCGATGGGACTTCCTCCGCGACGGGATCGGGAATCCCAAGGACACCCCGAGCCTGATCGCAATGGGCAAGACCGCTCCGTACAACCGACTGGCCACCCGCAAGACGCCGCGCGAGTGCACGCGAACCGGCGTTATCGGAAGCCACCAGATCGACCCGACTGTCCAGGAGGTCGACGATCTGCTGGCATACTGCCTGTCGCTGCAGCCCGAGCCGAGCCCGCACCTGACGATCGAGGGAAAACTCACCGAATCGGCGATTCGCGGCAAAGCGATATTCGATGGCAAAGCCGCCTGCGCCAAATGCCACTCCGGTTCGCTCTATACCGACTTGAAGCAGTACAACGTCGGCGTCGCCACGCCGCATGACATGAAAAAACACAAGGGCCTGTACGACACGCCGAGTCTGCTGGAAGTTCACCGCACGGCCCCGTATCTGCACGACGGCAGAGCGATGGGGCTCAAGGACGTGCTGACAACGCACAACACCGGCGATCAGCACGGTAAGGTAAAGGGCCTCAAGCCGGCCGAACTCGAAGACCTGATCCAGTATTTGCGATCCCTGTAGATAATACCTCCGTTTACGGAACTGAAAACTTATGCGAAATATCCTATTTGCCGCAGTAATGATTCTCTACGCCGCCGGGACGGTTAACGGAGCCCACGTCACCGCGTGCAGGAGCAAGGACCCCGATGAAAAGGCCTGCAAGTGCACGTATCTGGGCTATCCGCCGCCGGACAAGCGCGTCAAGACCGATCAACGCGCAGAGATCCTGGCCGACTGGAAACTCCAGGACTCCGTTGAAGGCGACAAACCCGCCAAGTATGTGGCCGCGTGCGAAAAGCGGCGGGCCGAGCGATTAAAGCCCCACGCCGACATGCTCAAACGCATCGTGTTCACCAAGCATTTCAACTTCGGCGGCTCGCACTACGCATACTCCGAGGGACAGTCCGACGCCCAGCACGAGCATCACTTCCAGCCCGGTTCGAGTCTCTGCCTGCTGGAGACCGACGGGATATATCCGAAGATGACGGTCCTGCTGGACGATCCCGGCGGCGTGATCCGCGACCCGGACGTCTCCCACGACGCAAAACGAGTGGTTTTCGCCTGGAAGAAATCGTACCACAAGGACGACTATCACCTGTACGAAATGGACCTCGCCACGCGAAAGATCCGCCAGCTTACCTTCGGGCTCGGTTACGCCGACTACGAACCGGTCTACATGCCCGACGGCAACATCGTCTTCAGCTCGACGCGATGCGTGCAGACCGTCGACTGCTGGTTCGTCGAGGTCAGTAATCTCTACACCTGCGACAAAGACGGCAAGTACATCCGCCGGCTCGGCTTCGATCAGGTCCACACGACGCTGCCCACGCTGACTGAAGACGGGCGCGTGATCTACACGCGATGGGACTACAACGATCGCGGCCAGATGGCCGTCCAGTCGATCTTCCAGATGAACCCAGACGGCACGAACCAACGCGAATTGTACGGAAACAACTCGGTTTTTCCAACGACCCTCATGCACACGCGGCTGATACCCGGGACCGGCAAGTACGTCGGCATCGCCTCGGGCCATCACACGCGGCAGCGCGGCTGGCTGGCGATTATCGATCCGCGAAAGGGTCGCCAGGAGGCCAAAGGCGTTCAGCTCATCTCGCCGGTGCGCGACACGCCGGCGATGACCATAGACCAGTACGGCCAGACCGGCGATCAGTTCCAGTATCCCTATCCGCTGGGCAAGGATGCGTTTCTCGTGGCACTGCGGGTCTCTTCGATCCCGCGGCGGGTCTGGTCGATCTACTTCGTGACGAAAGACGGAAGCCGCGAGCTGCTGTATCGCGATCATAACATTTCGTGCAATCAGCCGATCCCGGTTCGCAGGCGGTCGATTCCGCGCCGGGCCAGCAGGGTCGATTACAGCAAGACCACCGGGACAATCTACGTTCACGACGTATACGCCGGCCCGGGCCTCAAAGGCGTAAAACGCGGGACAATCAAACAGCTTCGCGTGATCGGCCTGGAGTTCCGCTCGACTGGAGCGGCGCCCGATAAATCGCTGGTTCCCGAAGGTCTGAAACTCGGCGGAGCCAACAAGGGCCCGATCAGCGGAGCCCGGGTCAGCTGCCCGATATCCGTCAGCGGCGGATCGTGGGATGTGAAAAAGGTGTTCGGAAACGCGACGGTCCACGAAGACGGGTCGGCGTGTTTCGAGGCCCCGGCCCGCGAACCGCTGTTCTTCCAGGCCCTCGACGCTCAAGGCCAGATGGTCCAGTCCATGCGGTCCTGGATGACGCTCCAGCCCGGCGAGTCGGTCTCGTGCGTAGGATGCCACGAACGCAAGAACGAGGCGCCGCCGGTCCCGTATTTCAGCAAGGCGCTTGCCGCCGGAGCCGAGATGCTGGATCGCAAGCCGTTTACCGGTCCAGTGCGGGGATTCGACTTCAAGCGCGAGATACAGCCGATACTCCAGAAGCACTGCGTTAAATGTCACAAACTCGGCAAGAAGGAAACCGCCGCCGAGGGCAAGAAAGAGGCGTTCAGCCTGAGCTGGCCCGCATCGTACAACGCGCTGGCCGATCGGAAGATATGCAACTGGATCAACGCTCAGTCCAAGCCGCCGATGCTGCCGCCGTACTACACCGGAGCCCTGCAGAGCAAGCTGATCAAGATGCTCCAGGGCGGAAAGCACGTGATCCGACCGCCGGCGAAGAACAAATCGACTGAAGTGACTCCGATCACGATCGACGGCCCGAAGCACAACAAAGTCGAGCTGTCTGACGCCGAGATGCGCAAGCTGATAATCTGGATCGATCTGGCGGTCCCGGCCCTGGGCGATTACGCTGTGCCCAAAGATAATCGCTACCTGATCAAACGCCGGAAATGGCAAGCCCAGGAAGCCGAGAACATTCGCCAGTACATCAACAGTTCCCGCCGCCCGGCCCGCTGAGCGACTCGAAGGCCGCCGACGGACGCATACTACAGACAGACATCTACACGATCATCGCGGCGATGCCGGCGGGTCTGCTTTCACTCGCCGTATCATCCGTGGTTTTCACCGATCAGCTTAAAAGTTGATGAATAGATCAGGCTGAACACTTAACATTAAGAACGAGTAGGCATGAAAAAGACACTAATCGTTACGATCGCAGTTCTGGCTTTCGCCTTGCGGGCTTCGGCCCTGGATATCAAGGCGATAACCTCAAAACCCACCGCGGATAATCCGCAGTACAAGAACAAGAAAGCCTGGCCCGACCTCGTCGGTGATGAGTATTTCCTGAAGCAGAAATGGGGCAAAGCTGAACGTCTGCTGATCTGGGCGCACCCTGGCGGGAAACAGAGTAGAAGGAGCCCGAGATACAATCCGGCGGATCCGGCCAACTGGATCGATGCGGCCACGGGCAAGCCGGCGGGGTCTGTGCCCGACATGAACACGGACGTCATTTTTCCTGACAGCGACACCGAATACAGAGTCGAAGATACGAAGCCCAGAAATTGGTCATGCCGACACCTGACCGTCGGGCGCGGCGCGAAGGTTTCGCCGACCCGAGGAGCGGGTCTGTCGCTCTTCGGGAATTTGTGGATTCGTCCCAAAGGGAATTTGTATGTTTACAGAACACTCAAACCGTCGGGTAGCAGCAACACGTTCATCAGGAAAGACTGGCCCAAAGACGGCAAGTTGAAGAAGCTCCACGACACTGGAACACCCACCCCGTTCGATCGGGCCAATCCGAAAGCGAATCCCTGGGGACATCTTACAGTTGCATTCTTCTTCCAGCACGACAAGCAGGACGCTTCAACCGAAATTCTCGGTTTTGTCAGTAATCGTGACGAATTCTCCGTCAGGTCCGGCACGATGATCGTCGGCCGCGGCAGTCGCTTAATGTGTGGAACCGCGGCGAGTTTCCGGATTTCAAAAGCAGCCAAACTCGTACTGCTGGACGGCGCCATGGTCGGCAAGTACGCCAACGAATTCGGCTGCGGCGTCTTTATAGAAGGCACGGCGACCGGCGGCGTGCCGGACAGACCTCTCAAGCGTGATGCGCGGATAGGCATCCCATACGACAACTGGATGCATCTTCCCTTTGATCTACAGGGAAGAGGATACAAGCCGGGCCCGGGCGGCGTATCAGGATCTTTATCAGGAAAGATAACCTGTTATCCCGCGCCGAACAGTAACGCGAGGATTGTTATTGGATGGAGCGGCATTGGGTCCTGGCGCGGGCACCGGGGCTGGAAGATGACCGAGAGTTTCTACGATACCTATGCCAAGCTGCCGCCGAAAATCACGCTCTGGGTTGGCCAGGGGGCTACGTTCGAGAATGTCCGATTCGACGATTTACATCGCGGCGCGATTGTCCTGCCCGATTCAAATGCCGCCAAGAGTTGGAAGAACGTCACGTTCGGTGACGGCTGTCTCAGTAAGGACCCCAGCGACATCTTCCGCCAGTTCAAGGACAAGGTCCATCGAGGCCAACCGAGACTGCGCAATCTGCCCGTGATAAAGAAGTATATTTCGAAGTAGCAGCGGCGCATCGGCGCGGTGAAGTTGTCGGTCAATGATCATTAACTATTGAAAAGAGAGCCAAAGAAATGAACCCCTCACTTCGAACCACTCGCCGGCGGACAGACGGAATCAGATTTCCGATCCGTTTTTCTATCAGCCAGCTGATCTGCGCTACTTTGTTTCTCGTGACCTGTTCCTGTTCGCTGATCGCCCAGGAGGCCACGACGGCGAAAGCTCGGCGTCAGGCGTGGGCCCAGCACCAGCGTATGGCCGCAGAATCGCCCTTCGGCAAGCTGCGATGGCGGGCGGCGGGTCCCAAGTTCCAGGGCGGAAGGATCGAGGCCATCGCCTTCCCGCCGCGACAGTTGAACACGATCTACCTCGGTGTCGGCTCGGGAGGCGTTTTCAAGACAACAGACCGCGGTCGAACCTGGGAGGCGATCTTCGAGGACCAGTCCACCACTGCTATCGGCTCGCTGGCGGTGGCCCCCACCGAGCCGAAGACGATATGGGTCGGCACCGGCGAAACGCACCCCTCGGGAATGTCGTTCCCGGGTACCGGAATCTTCAAGTCGACAGACGGCGGCACCACGTGGCGCAACATGGGACTCCACGATTCGCACCACATCGCCAGGGTCATCGTGGACCCCAAGGACCCCAACACGGTCTACGCCGGAGTGATGGGACACCATCATTCGCGCAATAACGAACGCGGCGTGTTCAAGACGACTAACGGCGGCGCCACCTGGCGGCGCGTCCTGTTCGTCAACGATTCTACAGGGGTAGTGGATCTTGTCCTCGATCCGCACGACCGATCGACCCTCTACGCCGCGGCGTGGAATCGCAGGGGACCCGGGAGCGGCATTCACAAGACAACAGACGCCGGCAAGACCTGGAAGAAACTCAGCGGAGGGCTGCCACCGGCCAGGGATACAGGTCGGATCAGCATCGACCTGTCGCCTGGCAAGAAGGGGTTGGTCTACGCCCTGGTCGTCAACCGCCGCCTGGCTCGCGGCAGGAGAGGGCCCGGCGGCGCGGAAGTCTATCGATCCCAGGACGGAGGAACGAGCTTCCGCCGCACGCACAAGAGGCCCCTGTCGACCTGGATCGGGTGGGACTTCTGCGATATTCGCATCGCCCCGGATGACCCCAAGCGGATCTACGTCTGCGGTATGCGCCTGTTGATCTCGGCCGACGGAGGAGCAACTTTCCAGCGGGCCGGAGAGAAGATCCGACGCCTTCACAAGCACGCGGCGACGGTGCTGCATCTCGACATGCACGAAATCGTGCTCGACCCGGCCAGTCCCGGCCGCGTCCTGCTCGGCACCGACGGCGGTCTGTTCGTCTCGACCGACCGGGCCAAATCCTGGCTCCACATCAACAACCTGCCCATCGGCGAGTTCTACACCGTGCACCTGGACATGGCCAGGCCCTACCGAATCTGGGGCGGCACCCAGGACAACGCCTCTCTTTACGGACCGAGCACGTACGTCGTCGACAGTCGCTCGCCCGATCCGTGGAAACACGTGTTCCTGGACCAATGGGGAGGCGGCGACGGGTTCGTAACCCTGCCGGACCCCAGCGACCCCAACGTTGTCTACTTCGAACGCCAGAGAGGTGATATGCGGCGCAAGCGTCTGGACGGACCGCTCTTGTCCGACCGCAGCGAAAAGCGCATCCGTCCCCGGGCAAGGCGTGGGGAAAGACCTTTGCAATTCGCCTGGAACACCCCCCTGCTCATCTCGCATCACGCCCCCCGCACGCTCTATTGCGCCGCCCAGCGTGTCTTCAAGTCGAAGGACCGCGGCGATTCCTGGTCGGCGATCAGCCCGGACCTGACCAGACGGTACGTTGTGAGTCTCTCAGAATCCCGCGCGACCCCGGGCCTTCTCTACGCCGCCGGCGACGCCGGGCGAGTCCACGTGACCCGAAACCACGGCAAGAGCTGGACCGCGGCCTCCGCCGGCCTGCCCCGCAAGAAAATCACCCGCATAGTGGCCTCACGACACGATGAAAAGGTCGCCTACGCATCCCTGAGCGGAGCCGAGCGCGACGAATTCGGCGCCTACGTGTATCGCTCGCAGGACTACGGTAAGACCTGGCGTTCGATCTCGGCCAATCTTCCCGCCGAACCGGTCTACGTAATCGCCGAAGATCCACACCACGCAAGCGTGCTGTACGCCGGCACGATGCTCGGAGTCTACGTATCACTCGACACCGGCGGGACCTGGATCTCGCTGTGCACCAAGCTGCCGGCAGTACCGGTGTTCGACCTGGCGGTGCATCCTCGCGATCACGAACTCGTCATAGCAACCCACGGCCGCAGCGTGTTCGTACTCGATGTCAGCAAGATTCAATCGGCCGCGGCCAAGCGTAAATAACACAATGCCGGAGGTCGGATAATGCCTGGAAAGGAAAAGAAGCTCTCAATCGGCCGACTCGCTACGACGGCGGTCCTGGCGGCGATTGCGATCATGACGGCCGGGTGTGATTTTCGAAGCGTCCGCCCGAGCGAGAAACCATCCGGTCCGCATTTCACCGTGATGACATATAATGTCAACTACGGCATGCCCGGAGCCGCAGAAGCCGCCGGAGCAATCCTCCAGGGCGACGCCGATATCGTATG
>CAYMSH010000147.1:0-13952 GCA_964392945.1 uncultured Planctomycetaceae bacterium
ATTGAAAGACATGAGTTCCGGGGGCTCACGCCGCCCGGCTAAGGCCTGCCTGACGACAGGCCCTGTCGGCCTTTCGGGCCTAAACCGAACGGCACGGAAAAATGGCTAAACTGGACCTTATGAATCCGTGCTAAACGCTTACTCAATGCAATTTAGCAACGTATCCGTGCGTATATCAGTAATGTCTGGCGTGGGAAAGACCAGTAGAACACGGGACCCGTTGGGATTAGGCGAACTTGAAGGAACGGAGATATGAAGAATACGCTGCTTGTTATCGCTGCAGTCATCAGCTTCGCACGGCCCGCCAGTGCGCTGGACATAAAGGCGATCACCGCCAGGCCTACGGCGAGTAATCCGCAGTTCGACAACAAGAAGGCCTGGCCGGACCTGGTTGGCGATGAGTACTTCCTCAAGCAGAAATGGGCGACCGGGCGCCTGCTTATCTGGGCCCGCGCCGGTAAGGTCGTCAAGAGAGGCGGTCCGAGGATCGATCCGCTGAGCCCGGCCAACTGGATCGACGCTGCAACGGGCAAACCCGCTGAGACCCTGCCGGATATGGACACCGACATCATTCTGCCGGATTCCGACAAGCCTTACAAAGTGGCGTTCAAAGGTCAGAAGAATCGCGCATGCAGGCATATCACCATCGGGAAAAACGCCAGGTTCGAACCTGGCGGGGGAGGATCGTTGTCGGTCTTCGGTAATGTGTGGATCCGCCCGGGCGGGAGCCTTTATATCTACCGGACGATCAAACTCACCGGCGCCGGGAACACGTTTTTCAGAAACGATTGGCCGGCGGACGGTGAGCTGAAGAAACTCCACGACACCGGAGCGATCACCACCTTCGACCCGGACAACCCCAGAAAGCCCAATCCCTGGTCCTGGCGGATCAACCGCACGCCGAGCGTCTGCCATTTCTTCCAGCACGACAAGCCGGGCAAGACAACCGAGTTTCTCGGATACAGCAGCAGCAGGGACGAGGTCGGAATCAAGGCCGGAACTCTTATCGTGGGGCGCGACAGTCGTTTCCTTTGCGGCGGGGCGGCGAACATTGATGTCGCCAATGGCGCCGCGATCGCCCTGATGGACGGCGCGATGACCGGGAAAACGGTCAACCAGTTTGGGGTCTGCTGCAGAGTGAAGAGCGGCAGTTCGATTACCGCCGGCCTGCCCGACCGCCCGATCAAACGCGACGGGCGCCTGGGCGTCGGCTACAGCAATTGGATGAACATGTCCTTCCCCGACCAGCACAAAGGCCGGCGCGGCAACGCGTACGACTACGGCCGGTTCAGCGGATCGGTGTCGGGAAAGCTGATTGCCTGTCCTGCCAAGGGCTCCGACGCACGTCTGGTGGTCGGATGGCAGAGAATCAGCCTCGGCGGCGGCGGGCGCGGCGTCAAGGCCACTGACGATTTCAACCGGAGGTTCGCCAAGCTGGCTCCCAAGATCACGCTCTGGATCGGAGCCGAAACCGAGATCACCAACGTGCGGTTCGAAGACCTCCATCGCGGCGGGATCGTGCTGCCGGACCCAGCCGCCGCTGCGAAATGGAAGAACGTTACCTACGGCGACGGCTGCCTGAGCAAGGATCCGAAAGAGCTCATCCGCCAGTACCAGGGCAAGATCCAACGCGGCCGACCGACAGAATCGCTGAAACCGGAAAAGAAGTACACCTCGATGAAACCATAAAACGGGTCATGGTTCAGAAAGGTGACGCTGCTGTGGATTACGCACAATACAATGACCATCATGCGTGTAGAGCTCCAGGGCGGAGCGGTTCGGCCCCTTCTACTCGCGATGGCGCCGCCTTGACACAAAACGTCCTCTGAGCCTCTGTGTCGAAATCCAAACGCTCGAAGCCAGGCCGCCTTGCCCCCAAAACCAGTCACACATTTCTGATACTGCTATTTCGATTTATCTTGACAAAATCGGACAATGTGATTACGTTGATAGTAGCTCTATTCTGCTTGGGGAGCGGCGGAGCGAAACTCGACCTGAGTCGGTCGAATCTGAAATGAGGCAGGAGCGTTCTCGCTCACACGTTTTCTTTTCTGCGTCAGGCCGCATCGGCCAAGTTCCCATTGGCGATGGTTTCGGTATGGTCTGATCGAAAGAAGGGTAGAGCAATGAAGCGAGTGTGGGAATCAGATAGGGCGATCGCGAGCGAGCTGGCCGTAATCCTGCTGATGGCTGTTGCGCTGTGCGTTTCCCCGGTGTGGGCCGATATCAGCGTTACTGGCGACGTGGCCCCGGTCGACCCGGGCCAGTGGGGGAGTTCGACTACTCTCTACGTCGGCGAGACTTCAGTCGGAAGCGTAACTCTCGACGATGGCGGCAGCGTGGATTCAGCTTACATTTCCGTAGGCGACCAATCCGGTTCGGCCGGCGTTATTACGATCACCGGCGCCGAAACTGACTGGGATAATCGCCACATGCTCTACCTCGCTCGCTTCGGCGACGGGGTATTGAACATTACCGATGGCGGGTATCTTAATACATGGGGCGGGTGCATAATCGCCGAAAATCCCGGGGCAACAGGTGCGATAAGTGTCAGCGGAGCGGGATCGTCCTTCTGGTCGCGAAGCGAAAAGAACATAGATTTCATGATCGGTTACTCCGGTAACGCTGCACTGGATATCACCGGCGGAGCCTCGGTCCACAACGGTAATTCCCTACCGGCCCAGATCGGCTACAACGCAGGTTCGACAGGCGTGGTCACCGTCAGCGGGGCCGGGTCGCTGTTCACTAATTCCAGAGACATTTGCGTCGGCAATTACGGTAATGGCGTACTGAATATCAGCGATGGCGGTCTGGTGGAGGCCAATCGCGATACTTACGTGGCCAGACACGCCGGGTCGACCGGGGTGATTAACTTCGACAATGGCACGCTCGATACCGAAGGGTTCCTGGGCTCGATGGCCAATTTACGCGGCGTCGGCACGATGAACGCTACTGGTCTGGTCAGCAACATCGATCTGGTATTCGACGCCACGCGCGGCGAGAGGCAGACCTTCACGTTCAACGGCTCCGGGCGGGATATTACCGTTAATCTTGATGCAGATGATGACGCTCCAATGGGCGCCGGATACAGCGGAGCCGGTTCGCTGAGCATCTCAGACGGTTTCAGGCTGGACTCGGGTAATGGTTATCTGGGCTACCTGTCCGGTTCGACGGGCGCCGCGACGGTCAGCGGCGCAGGCACCAGATGGAACATTGACAGCGATCTGCACGTCGGCTATTACGGCGACGGTGTGCTGAATATTGCCGACGGCGCCACGGTGGCGGTCGGTAGCACTTATCTGGCCAGATACGCCGGATCTACCGGCGCGATCGTCCTGGACAACGGTACGCTTACGACCGACGGACTTATCGGGGCCCTGGACGACATCAGCGGAGTCGGCGTGATAAATGCCCGCGGCCTGGTCAGCGATAGCGCCCTTGTCTTCGCCGCCGCCCGGGGATCTGTTCAGACCTTCACGCTTAATGGCGACGGGCGGAATATCACCGTTAATCTCAACGTAAGTGAGGGCGACGGTTCATTGGGCGCCGGCTACGTCGGCGTCGGGTCGCTGCACATTTCAGATGGTGTGACTGTGAACTCGGACGCCGGTTATCTGGGCTACCATCCCGGTTCAACGGGCACAGCGACGATGAGCGGCGACTCTGCGTGGGTCCAGTTCAAGAACCTGTACGTCGGGTATCACGGCGCGGGCTCGCTCGCTGTCAGCGACGAGTCGGCGCTGAGCGGTGATGCGCTATGGATCGGAACCCATGCGGAGTCCACAGGTGCTGTAACGTTAAGCGGCGCTGACACTAAATGGTGGGGCTCAGAGAGCTTTTATGTAGGACATGGCGGCGACGGTGCGCTGAGCATCACCAATGGCGCAGCGGGCAGCACCAAGAGGCATGGTTACATAGGCGACCTGCCCGGCTCCACCGGCTCGGTGACCGTCAGCGGAGCCGGGACCACCTGGTATCATGACGCAAGCTTTTACGTCGGCCGATTCGGCGATGGTGCGCTGGAGATCAGCGACGGCGCGTTTGTCGATAACGGCATGTGCATAATCGCCGAGCAGTCCGGCTCGAGCGGTGAGGTGAGCATCAGCGGACCGGAAACGATCCACACTACTTACGGCTACACCGTGGGCCACTACGGTGACGGCAAGCTGGAGATCGACAACGGCGCGACTGTCAACACTCATCGGCTCGTCGACTACCGCATCGGCTACTTCCCGGGCTCCAGCGGTGCAGTCACTGTAGACGGAGCCGGAACGACGTGGAACATTAACCAGCCCTTCGCCAGTTTCATGGTCGGCGTATTCAGCCAAGGCGTTCTGGAGATTACCAATGGCGCCGTCGTAAGCGGAGGGGGGGATCACTATATTGGCCAACATGTCGGTTCCAACGGCCTGGTGACAGTCAGCAACACCGGATCGAGCTGGATCGAGTTCGATGATCTTTACGTCGGCATGTTCGGCAACGGCGTGTTGAACATTACCGATGGCGGGCTGGTCAGCAATAACGGTTCTGTGCCCGGCGGTGTCATCGCCGACCAGCCCGGGTCCACCGGCGCGGTGACCGTCACCGGAGCCGGATCGACCTGGGTTGCCATGATCGTTACAGTCGGCGGCGCCGGCGAGGGTGCGTTGGACATTACCGACGGCGGATTTGTCGGCTCAGATACGTGCTTACTGGGCAGAGAGTCCGGCTCGAGCGGTACACTGGCCGTTAGCGGAGCCGGATCAACCTGGACCAATACCAAACGGCTTACGATCGGCGGCTTCGGCTCCGGCGTGCTGAACATCACCAACGGAGGAGTCGTAAATAGCGGCGATTCCAACGATTTGCATACCTCCATTGGCTCGGGTCTGGATTCCATCGGCGTCGTGACCGTCAGCGGGGCCGGGTCGCAATGGATCAACTCAGACAAACTTCACATCGGCGAGCAAGGCCGCGGCACGCTGAGTATTACCGACGGCGGATCCGTCAGCAGCGTATATGTATACATAGGCTACGAAGCGGGTTTTGCCGGTGCGGCTGCAGTCAGCGGAGCCGGGTCAACCTGGGACAGCCCCTACCTCGGCGTTGGGTATAAAGGCCACGGCACGCTGGAGATCACCGATGGCGGGGCCGTCAACTGCGTCGGGGGCGGAGCCGTTGGTTACTCGCTGGGCTCCACCGGCGCCGCGACGGTCAGCGGCCCGGGGTCTACATGGACCAATTCCGGCCCGCTCGCGATCGGGCCGTACGGCTCCGGTGCGCTGGATATCACCAATGGCGGCGTGGTCAGCAGTACGATCGGCTACATCGGCTACGATCACGGTTCTGCGGGTATGGTGACCGTCAGCGGCGCCGATTCGGCGTGGAGCAACTCCGGCGATCTGTCTATCGGCCAAAACGGCGTCGGCGACCTGGTTATCGATAATGGCGGTTTGGTAAGTGTCGGCGGCGGACTGGCGATTGACATCAACGCCGGCGATGATTCATTCATCAACATGGGTCGCGGAGGCATGTTGGCGCTGGCCGGTGATGCTGACGACTCGCTGGGGGACTTTCTGGATCTTATAGACGGGACTGATGCGATCCGCTACTTCGATGAGGCCGTCTGGGACTGGGCCGACATAATCGGCGCGACGCCCGGCGAGGATTACGCTCTAAGCTATCTGACCGAAGGCGATCTGGCGGGCTATACAGTGCTGACGGTGGCGACGGTTCCCGAACCGGCCGCGCTGACAATGCTGGCTCTAGGCGGGTTGGGGGTGCTGAGGCGGCGTAAACGTGGAACGTGCAAGTGATCTCAACAGGGGGGAGGCGATGGCGTGGATGTCGTCTCTGACATATTGCCGGTAAGATAGATAAAATGGTTATGCGTTCTACTCCCTTGCTCTACTCCACGGATGATTCGGGTCCGAAGGAGTTGGTGTCGCTGGCGTTTGCCCCGCATGCCGCGCGTGAGCCAAGTCCCGAAATCCTGTCTTTGTGGCGCCGTATATGTGGTGTTGTGCAAGTGTAAATGAAAAAGATATCGATGGGTAATCCGCTCCGATTCGGAGGTTCGCAGGCTGGTTGGGTGTGTATCTCAAATCTCCCGAGTTGAGGATGGCAAGTGCTCAGGGCGCTCCGTCGGTGTGGCGACATAAAGTGCGTGTCGGGAATATGTTGCAACGGTTATATGTGTCGTGCGACCCGTGGTGTGGAAAAGTAGTACGTCTTGTCATGGCAGAGATGCACACCCCAACACAGTGAAGCAACTGTGAATCTGGATGGGGCGGGGTGTTGGGCCGTTTGACTGGGAGGGGCGGCTGGAGAACGTGACGCTGGCGAGTGTTGATCGCTGCGCGGGCCGGGTGGGCGAGGCGAAAGACTGCAAGACATGGAATGCTGTTTCGTTTGACAAGGGGCGCCTCGGTAAGGGCGCCGGCGAGCTGCTCGGCGCCAAAGAGGTGACCGAACGGACGGATCCTCTCACACCCTGCCGACCGATGCCGGCCGCAACGGCTTGGCGATCGGGAAACGGTTCGGCCGGCGGAAGTAGACCACAAACTGATTAATGGAAGAAATGACCATGAAGATGCGAAGAAAAGCTGTTCTGGCGATACTGCTCACAGGTTCGGTAGCTGCGATGCTGCTGGCCGCGACGCCGGTGCGGGCGGACGGCGGATCGGACATAAAGGCGATCACCGCCAAGCCTACGGCAAATAGCCCTCAGTATGGCGACAAGAAAGTCTGGCCGATGCTGGTCGGCGACGGGTACTTCCTTAAGCAGAAGTGGGCCAAAGGCCGCACCTACATCTGGAACGTCAAGAAGAGCAGCGAGGCGGGTAAAGGTTCTCGTCGTCGTGGTCCTGACGGTTCTGACCCTGGCAACTGGATCGATACGGCCACCGGTAAGCCCGCCACGGAACTGCCGGATATGAATACCGACCTGATCCTCCCGGACAGCGAAACTCCGTACAAGGCGGCGCTTGGGGCGGCCGACAAGAAGGGCGCCTTTTGTCGGCACGTAACGATCGGCAAGAATGCCGGTTTTTCATCATGGGGAGCTCGTCACCATCGATTTCGCTTGTTCGGCAACCTCTGGATACGCCCGGGCGGATCGATGAGGACGGGGCAAGGGACCCTTCTCTTTACGGGCGACAAGCACACGTTTGTGCGATATGACTGGCCCGAGGACGGCGTGCTGAAAAAGCTCCACGACGAACGGACCATTTCGCCGTACAAGAAGAACGGCGAAATCATCAAGTCGCCGTGGCTGGCGAATTGCATCGCCACGTATATGGCCCACGATAAACCCAAGGGCGTCTCAACAGAAATTGTCGGACTTGTCCGCCTGGCCGACGAGGTCGGGATCAAGTCGGGCATGTTTATCATCGCTCGCGACAGTCGATTCTCCACTTCGGGTCCGTCATCGATCTCGATCAATAATGGCGCCAAAGTAGTGCTCATGGACGGAGCCCACTGCTCGCACGGCCAGAATCAGTTCGTGAATCGAGATTGGGGCGTTCAACCTGGCGGTCAGGTTACCGGCGGAACTCCGGACCGGCCGCTAAAACGCGACGCCTACATGGGCGTCGGATACCGCAACTGGATGAACTTGCCCATTCCGCAAAGAAAGGGCGACAAGAAGAAGATCCTCACTACGGCCGACGGAACAAAGCTGTACTACGCGTATACCGGAGCCAACGCTCAGATCCGCGGCGATCTGATTGGTTACCCCGCCAAGGGAACCGACGCTCGCCTGGTTGTAGGCTGGCAGCGAATCTCAAGCGGCGGGGCGGGAAGCTGGGGCCGAACTGACGAAGCCTTCAAGAAGGTGTTCCCCAGGATCGCGCCGAAGATCCGGATTGTGATCGGCGGCGATGCGAAGATTGAAAATGTCAGATTCGACGACTTGCCTCGCGGGGGCATTGTAACCCCGGACGCCGATATCTTTAAGAATTGGAAGAACGTATCGTTCGGAGACGCATGCCTCAGCAAGGATCCCAAAGAACTTATCCGCCGGCACAATCCCAGGGACAAGAAGCAATTGGCGCCGGAAAAGAAGTATACTTCCATGTAGGAGCCGCAACGCGATATTGGCGAACTGTGAGAACACCAATGAGTTCATCAAGGCGTGATTTCATCAAGCGAATGGGGGTGAGCATGGCTGCTGTGGCGGCCGCCGGGAGAGCTTCGGCAAAAGAGGCTCCTGCCGGGCCCAACATAATTTACATCCTTGCCGACGAGCTTCGGTATCAAGCATGCGGCTACGCGGGCGACAAGTTCGCTCGCACGCCGAATTTGGACAAGCTCGCCGCATCCGGCGTTAATTTCCGCCAGGCCGTATCGTCAATGCCGGTCTGCAGCGCCTACCGCGCGTCGCTGTTCACGGGCAAGTACACCAGCAGCACCGGCATGGTGATCAACGAACTTCGCCTGAGTCCCAATCACACCTGCCTGGGCCATTGCCTTACGCGAGGCGGCTACGAGACCGGCTACATCGGCAAGTGGCATCTTTACGCCAACCAGTTGGGGCATCATGACGACCCTAAAAACTCGTTTACCCCGCGCGGTCCGCACCGGCTGGGCTTTGACGGATACTGGGCGGCGTACGGTTTCCACCACATCTACTACAACGCCTACTATCACACCGAGTCGCCGAAGAAAGTATTCTTCGGCAAGGATGTTTATGAGCCCGATGGGCAGACTGATCTGGCGATTGATTTTATCAAGAAGGCCAAGGGCAAACGCAAACCGTTCTACCTGACACTCAGCATCGGCACGCCGCACGGCCCGTGGCGGACGAATAACGTTCCGGCCAAGTGGCTCGATATGTTCAAGGACGTAGAGTTTCCCGTCGCTCCGAACTATACGCAAAAGAAGGATCCCTACGGTGACGGCTGGTCGAACTACAATCATACTCCGGCCAAGATCAACCAGTGGAAGCAGGTTTATTACGCCATGACGGCTAATCTGGACTGGAACGTCGGCAGGGTTATCGACGCGGTTGACCAGGCCGGAATAGCCGACAACACAGTAATCGTGTTCACCTCGGACCACGGCGATATGCTCGGAGCCCAGGGCAGAATGAAGAAGAACATCTTCTACGAAGAAGCCGCTCGGGTCCCGTTCCTTATCCGCTGGCCGGGCAAGATCCCCAAGGGGCACGTCTCTGACGCGTGCATGAACACCGTGGATATCATGCCGACGCTGCTGGCGTTCGCGGGCCTGCCTCCGCCCAAAGAAGTCCAAGGCGTGGATCTGAGCCACTGTGCATTCGGCAAGAAAGGTCCCGCCCCGGAATATGCATTCCTGATGAACACCGGAGCTTGCGCGGCATGGGAAGATGGGCACGAATGGCGCGGGCTCAGGAACAAAAAGTATACGTATGCGGTGTTCCGCGGCTGGAAGAAAAAGGGCCTGCCCCGGAAAGAGCTTCTTTTTGATAACCAGGCCGATCCGCACCAGATGAAAAATCTCGCAGAGACGCCCGCCGGCCGGAAGCTCCTGGGCGATTTCCGAAAGAAGCTCGCTGCGAAAATGAAGTCGCTGGGCGACACGTTCCCGGCATCGTCCTGGTACAGAGACAATTGGATCGAGAATCGCATCATCAAGCGCACTGCTACTATGAGCGACAAGACAGATCCCGCCTGACCTTTGCAGAGACCCCAATCGCCTAAGGATACTACTATGAAGAGCCCGCGTTTTTCCATCGGTTCTGCGCTATGTATGACTCTGCTTGTCCTGTGCAGTACGTTGCAGGGAGCCCAGAGGCCGGTATTCCAGTGGCGACCCTTTGCAAGCGCCGCGAAGCCTACCCACAAGTTGCGCCATCGCGGTCAGGCCCGGACTGGCGACAAGGGTGTTATCCACGTGGGCCAGGGAGCCGTGGAGGTCCAGGGCGCGGACAAAGCGTTGCTCGATGCCTGCAGGAAGAGCAATCAACTAACCATCGAAGCGGTCATCAGCACCGCCGGCGATCGGCAGTCAGGTCCGGCGCGGATCGTGACTTTCTCACGCGACGCGAGCAACCGCAACTTCACCCTCGGCCAGGACGGCGATAAACTCATCGTCCGTATTCGTACGCCGAAGACCGGAGCCAACGGAGCCAAGCCGCAACTGACCCTGACGAAATTACCGCTGAGGCAACCGGTTCACATTACCGTCACCTACCGACCCGGAAGCACAGTCTGCTATGTCAACGGGAAGGCGGAATTTGAGACCGGAGCGGTGCGAGGTGATTTCAGCAACTGGGAAGCGTGCAAGCTTCTTCTGGGTGATGAGGCTAACGGAACCCGCGATTGGCGGGGGACCCTGGATGGAGTAAGCATCTACAGCCAGGCGCTGTCGGCTTCTGAGGTTGCCGAACATGCCGCGGCGTACCGCAAAGCTCGCGGTTTGCCGAAGATAACCTCCGCAGTCAAGGCGCCTGCGAAACCGCAGGCAAAGGACACACGCGCGCTGCGCCCGTACGCTGCGAACCGTTACTTCTGGCAATACCGCGGCCGGGCGATACATCTCCTCGGCGCCAGCAAAGACGATAGCCTGTTCCAGATTCCGAATCTAAAAGAACATCTGGACGAGATGGCCGCAATCGGAGCCAACTATATCCGCAACACCATGAGCGATCGTCCGGATCACGACTTCGAAGTGTACCCGTTCAAGAAGTTGGCCAACGGAAAATACGACCTGAACGCCTGGAACAACGAGTACTGGGCGCGCTTCGCCAACATGCTCAAGCTGACTCACCAACGCGGCATCATCGTTCAGATCGAAATCTGGGACCGGTTCGACTACTCCCGCAACAACTGGCCGCCGCACCCCTACAACCCGAAGAACAACATTAATTACACGAACAAAGACTCCGGCCTGGCCGCGACATATCCATCCCACCCGGGGCAGAACAAGCAGCCGTTTTTCTTCACTACTCCAAAGCAGAGGAACAACCGGATACTGCTGAAATACCAGCAGCGGTTTGTTGACAAGCTCCTTTCGCACTCGCTGGCATATGACCACGTGCTTTACTGCATGGACAACGAGACCAGCGGGCAGGAGGCCTGGGCCACTTACTGGGCCGAGTACATCCGCGCCAAGGCGACAGCCGCCAGGAAGCAGATTTGCATCACCGAGATGTGGGATGACTGGAATCTCAAGGCCGCCCGCCACGCCCGGACGCTCGATCATCCTGAGCGATACGATTTCGCCGATGTCTCGCAGAACAACCAGAAGAAGGGCCAGGAGCACTGGGATAATTTTCAGTGGGTCCGGCGCCGCGTGAAACGGACGCCCAGACCATTGAACACGGTTAAAACCTACGGCGCCGACGGCGGGCGCCACGGGAACACACAGGACGGACTCGAACGCTGGTGGCGCCACGTTCTTGGCGGAGCCGCTTCGGCGCGGTTCCATCGCCCGAGTTCCGGATTGGGGCTCTCGAAGCTGGCGGCTTCTTCGGTGAAGGCCGCACGCAAGCTGGAATCGATCGTAACGCCCTGGGACCGGGAGCCGGCCAATCACCTCCTGAGCGATCGGGCCACAAACGAGGCATATTGCACCGCGCGCGAGGACTGGGCGTACGCGGTCTATTTCCCCGCTGGCGGCGAAGTGAAGCTGGACCTGTCGGCCGCGAGCGGGAAGTTCAGACTCCGCTGGATCGACATCCGCACCGGAAAATGGGGACAAGAGTCAGAGGTCCGCGCCGGGGCCGCACTGCGACTAAAGGCCCCGGGCAAGGGGCACTGGCTTGCGGTAATCGATCGCCGCGACAAAAGCTTGTCCGAGGCGAACCAGGCGGCTGAGCCTGTCGTCGGCGAGCCTAAGACAATCGCACCCTTCCCCAACCGCAGCGGACAGTGGCCCAAGGACAAAGGCCCAGCCGAAAGCCCTCGCGGCGGGAACGTCGTAAGAGCAAAATGAGCCCTCTGGACTTCCGCTGGTTCTACTTCGGCGCCGCGGTGCAGACTATGCGTAGACCGATGTCGCAGGAGCCCCTGTCGCTTGCGGATCGAAACGCCGAGCGGCAGGCCCACGGACCGCTGCGCCAGGTTCCGCCTCGCACGACGCGGGTTGTTCCCGCGGCCGGTCCCTTCGGGTCGCTGACCGGTTTGCCGGGGTATGGTCCCAGCGCATCGGCGCACCACTCGCTGACATTGCCGTGCATGTCGTACAGGCCCCATGCGTTGTTACGCGTCCTGCCTACTTGCATGGGCTTTGGGCTGTGTTTGGCACTCTTGCCTTTGTCGAAGGCGTAGTTGCGATCATAGTTGGCCTGGTTGGCCGCTATTGTCGGACCAAAGCTGAACGGCGTGTCGGTCCCGGCGCGGCAGGCGTATTCCCACTGGGCTTCGGTCGGCAGCACGTAGGTGCGTTTGTCGCTCTTGGCGAGCATTCGGCAGAATTTGTTGGCGTCGGGCCAGGAGACATTCGCAGCGGGCATATTGTCGTCTTTGGACGAATCGGAGGATTTCGGCGGCGCGTTCTTGTCGCCTTTAGCAGCGATGACAGCTTCGTAGTGCTTCTGGGTGACTTCGTGGATGGACATGTAAAACGGCTTGGTCAGCGTAACTTTGCGTCGCGGATGCTCGCCGGCGAACATGCCGGGCCGCACGTCGGGCCGGCTGGAGAGTTTCGCGACCCGATCGGCCGGGAGCTTCGAGCCCATCATGAACTCACCCGGCGGAATCAGGACGAACCGCATTCCGAAGGAGTTCTCGAAGGCGACTGGCGCGCCGAGGGCTCTGGCGGCCATTATCTGCTCAATAGACACTCTGGCCCAGGGCATCTTGACCTGGAGTTTCTTCTGATCTTCATACGCGTAGAATTTTTCGGCCAATCCTTCCGGCCAGCGGAACGTCGGAGCCGTGGACGGGTCGAAGCCTTTCAAATGCGGCTCGTGGAGTCGTTTTGATACGGGCACGTAAGTCCATTTGTTCTGTGCGAATGACTCGTCGAGCAGTTTGGCCAGCCCGGGCAGGTATTTCTTAACATGCTCTCTGCGTCGGATGTGGATTACGTGCTCGCCGTTGGGTCCGATCCTTTCGAGGGAACTTTGCCCGCCGCCGGATTCTGGTCTCTTGGCCCCGTTGCAGTTGAACCAGGCTTGAACGCCCTCGGCCCAGAACTCGCTGCATCCGCCTTCGATACCGTATCCTTGGAAAAGCCCGCTTTTGGCGGCCTTGGCGTGCAAGGCGACCAGACGTGGCTGGAACTTTGGGTTTGTTCTTGCAAAGGCTCCGTTCAGCCCGTGGCCGAATTCGTGGATGAAAATGTTCTCACCGGCCCAGGGATCCCCTTTCAGGCACAGGACGTTCTCCTCTCCGCAACTGATCGTGCTGCCGGCCAGGCCTCGGGCCCGATAGTCCCACCAGGGGCTCATTGTGCGGCATGCCGGAAGGGCGCTCTGCATCTCGGTATACGCTAAAACGGTCAGCAATCTGGTGTATCCGTTCAATATGTCCGGACGGTTGGCCAGTAGTTTTCGCGTAAGGTACGCCACTTCCTGGAGGGCTCGCTTTGAGACCTTATCTGAGCCGGCGACCATTGTCCCGCCGACCGGAACGTGCTGCTTGAAGAACGGGTCGAGCTCCTTGACCCTGGCGGCGATCGAGGCGCGTTTTGCCGCGGTGTCCGGTTCGGCCTTCGATACTGCGCACGTAAAGAGTAGACTGCACGCGGCGCATACCAAGGGTAGGCTGCTGTATCGAGAGAGTCTTGCGTCCATTGATAGTTCCTTCATAATTTGGAGGGACACGCCCACCGGGCGTGATCCGACGGTATTTATGATAAACTACTGGGCGCTCGCCGGGCAATAGTTTGCGCCTCAGCGAGTCCCCCGAACCTAACCGTCAATCGGCTTTTTTTGCGTCGAATCGGTATAGTGTTATGCTCATGGGCTCGGCGACGTATTTGCCGGACAGCCGTTTCGCCGCCGACTCGACGATGTCCACGGCGCGAGGTTTGCCAGGATCGTTGTA
>CAYMSH010000148.1:0-13919 GCA_964392945.1 uncultured Planctomycetaceae bacterium
TCACGACGTGCTGCTAAGAATCCTCACCGGATAATCCCACATGCGATAGCCCTGGTAGCAAACCCGTGTGCTTGATAAAGCGCCCGGTAAGCTGGTAAGATCACACACCCGAGGCGACAGGTCACGGAAGGAATCTGTATATGAGGCGAAAGTGTTATCCGGCGGCGGTAATGGTGTTTGTGCTTGGCGCGGTATTCTTGCTGTCGGTCCAGGGCGCCGGGGCGAAACGGCAGGCGGTCAAGACGCTCAAAGTCGGTCCTGCCCGGAAATACGCCAAACTCTCTGCGGCCCTGAAGGGTGCTCGCGACGGTTACGTTATCGAGATCGACTCGAGCGGTAAGTACGACGGCGACGTATGCATGATCCGCCAGAACAACCTTACGATTCGCGGCGTCGGCAAGGGGCGTGCCAAGTTCCCAGCGGCCGGTAAGAACTACGGCGGCAAGGCGATCTGGGTTATTCGCGGCTCGAATACGACTGTCGAGAATATCGAATTCTCCGGCGCCCGAGTGCGCGACCGTAACGGCGCGGGCATTCGTGCCGAAGGCAAGGGGCTCACGATCCGCAACTGCAGGTTCCACGATTGCGAGGATGGAATACTCGGCGGCTCGGGCGTGATGCTGATCGAGTACTGCGAGTTCTCCGAATGCGGACTCGACGGTCGATCGCACAATCTCTACATCGGAGGCATAGACAAGTTGATCTTCCGCCACAACTATTCCCATCACGCCAAGGTCGGGCACCTACTCAAGTCGCGTGCGAAAGAGAATCACATTCTCTACAATTACTTCACCGACGGCAAAAGAGGATCGTCCAGCTACGTGATTAACCTGCCCAACGGCGGGAAGAGCTTTGTTGTGGGCAACATTCTCGTTCAGGGCGCCAGGACGCAGAACAGCACGCTGCTGGCCTACGGTGAAGAGGGCGTCAAACACAGCGGCTCTGAGCTCCACGTGATCAATAACACGCTGATAAACAACCGCCACACCGGCGTGTTTCTAAACGTGCGGAAAGTCCCGGCCGGATTCAAATGCATCGTCAGCAACAATATCTTCGTCGGCAAGGGCCCGGTATGCACTTTCAGCGGTGCGAAGAAAGCCAATAATTATGTCGGCGCCAAACCTGGCTTCGTCGATCGACCGGCCGGCGACTTCAGGCTGACTGGCGACTCGCCATGCGTCAACAAAGGCGCTGCGGCCCCGGTCTCCGGCGACGTGTCGTTGACTCCGGCGTTCCAGTATGTCCATCCGCAGTCGAAACAGGCTCGCGCCAAAGACGGGAAGATCGATATCGGGGCCTATGAATACAACGAGAAGTCGAAATGACCCCACAGCGAATAACGATCACCATATCGATAGCATTGCTTGCCCTGGCGCCGCTGGCGTGCGGGACCGGAGACGACGAGTCGAGCGACGCCAATGACGCAAATCAGGGCCGGAAAGCAAAGAAGCAGTTGACGCCTGAGCAGATTCGCGTGACCCAGCAGTGCGGGACCGAGCCGCCGTTTTCCGGCAAGTATTACGACCACAAAGAAAGCGGCACGTATCTCTGCGTCTGCTGCGACAAGCCGCTGTTCAGTTCTACGGCGAAGTACGATTCCTTCAGCGGCTGGCCGAGCTTTTTCGCACCGTACGACGACAAGTGCATCCGGTTAAGGGAAGACACCAGCCTTGGCTCGGTTCGCACAGAGGCGGTCTGTGCCAATTGCGGATCGCACCTGGGGCATCTTTTCAACGACGGCCCGCAGCCCACGGGCAAGAGATACTGCGTCAATTCCGTATCGCTGGACTTCAAACCGGCCAATGCCGCCGAATCCAAATAAACCTATGATCCGATATCGCCGGGTAATCTACGGGGCTGTGCTTCTGCTGGCGGCTTACTGCCCGGCCGCCGACACCAGCGGCATTCTGGACGCCGACTTCAACACGTCCGACGCACTTGCAAAATGGCGAGGCGACGCCGGCGAGCTTGCCGCCGAGAAGACCAGTTCCAGTCTCCTGCTCGAAGCGTCAGGGAAAAATCCGTACGCCAAACGAACGATCAGTCTTCCCGTCAAGCGGATCGCCGGCAAGCTGATTACGATCCGTGCGAAAGTCAAAGCCGCCAACGTTTCCAAGCCGCCCAAGCCGTGGAACGGCATCAAGATAATGCTCGTTGTCAAGACCGGCTCGCACACGGACTATCCGCAGATTAAACTCCCCCAGGGCACGTTCGGCTGGACCGAAGTTCAGCGAACGATTCGCCTGCCGGACCAGATGTCCAGTGCGACGCTGCAACTGGGTTTGGAGCTTGTCTCGGGCAAGGTATGGTTCGACGACGTTCGAGTAACGCTCGGCCGGGCCGCATCCGGCGGGCGACGGCTGGCCAAACCATTCACGGGCCACAATCTCAAACGCCTTCGCGGCGTTATGCACGGTCCGAAGTTCGACGAAAAGAATATCCGCGACCTGGCCGCCTGGGGCGCCAACCACGTTCGCTGGCAACTGAACTGGGTTCCGATGAAACAGGCCGAGGAGTGGGCCAGGGATCTCGATCGCTACGATCGCTGGCTCGAGGGGGCGATGGCCCACGCCGACAAAGCTGCAGACGCATGCGAAAAATACGGGATCAAAATGCTGCTGGACCTTCACTGCCCGCCCGGGGGACGCAGCGACGGCGGGGTCTGCAGAATGTTCGCGGACAAACGCTACCAGCAGAAGTTCCTGGACGTCTGGAAGATGCTGGCCAAACGCTACAAGGGCCGCAAGATCATCTACGCCTACGATCTGATAAACGAGCCGGTCGATGTGCGCGTGCACCCCAAGGGCGTGCTGGCCTGGCGCGAATTGGCGACTAAAACCGCCAGGGGAATTCGCAAGATTGACCCCGGCAAGCCGATCGTATTCGAGCCGGGCCCCTGGGGTTCGTGCCAGGGCTTCGACGAGATGACGCCGCTGGATATCGACGGCGTGATATACAGCTTCCACATGTACCAGCCGCACGTCTTTACGCACCAGTTTCAAAAGACGCCGGAGTTTCCACGCGGTGTGGAGTATCCGGGCAAGATACGCGGGGTGAAGTGGGACAAGGGTCGTTTGCTGGCGGCGATGCGGCCGGCGTTGGACTTTCAACGCGAGTTTAACGTGCATATTTACGTCGGCGAATTCAGCGCGATCCGCTGGGCTCCGAACGAATCTGCGTATCGTTACAATCGCGATCTGATCGAACTGTTCGAGGCCGCCGGTTGGGACTGGGCCTATCACGCGTATCGTGAATGGCAGGGCTGGAGCGTCGAACACGGGACGGACAAACATGACACATCGCCCAGCAAGACGCCGACTAAACGCAAGACGCTCTTGCTGAAATACTTCGCCAGGAATCAGCGTCCCGGCGCCGCCAAAGAGAAATAAGGTCTAATTACTTCCGGAAGGATCGCAGTTATGAAAAAGGCATCGCTTGTCGCCATCGCAGTACTCTTGTCTCTCACAGCCGCGGCTCCGGGTCGGGGAGGTCCGCGAGTTTTTCTGAATTCCGGCGTGCGGGGCGGGCTTGTCGTGCACCTGGGCTGCGGCGACGGCAAGATGACCGCACAACTGCACGCCAGCGACAGCTATATCGTGCACGGGCTTGCCGCAGATCCGAAGAATGTCGCCAAGGCTCGCGACAACATCCGCAAAGCCGGGCTCTACGGCAAGGTCTCGGTAGCCCAGTGGACATCGGCGTCGCTGCCGTACGCCGACGACCTGGTGAACCTCCTCGTGGCCGACGATCTGGGCAAGACTCCAATGGCCGAGGTCATGCGAGTGCTCGTGCCCCAGGGTGTTGCGATTATCGGCGGCAAGAAGACCGTAAAACCGCGTGACAAGGATATCGATGACTGGTCGCACTACCTTCACGACGCGTCTAACAACGCCGTGGCTGATGACAAGAAAGTCGGGCCGCCGAAGCGCCTCAAGTGGGCCTGCGGTCCTCGCTGGTCTCGCAGCCACGAGTTCAATTCGAGCCTCGTGGCGATGATCTCCGCCGGCGGGCGGCTGTTCTATATTTTCGACAAGGGCCTGACCGGCGTGACGGATAAACCCATCCCCGAGCGATGGACCCTCATCGCCCGCGACGCCTTCAACGGTATTGAGCTGTGGGACCGCCCGCTGGCCAGTTGGGGACCCAGCCAGTGGCGCTCCAAGGCGCTGCGCGGCGTGCCGAAAACCGTTCCTCGCCGCATTGTCGCCCAGGGCGATCGCCTGTTTGCTACGCTGGGATACACTGAGCCGGTATCGATTCTCGATGCGGCCAGCGGCAAGGTTCTGGCCGTTTGCCAGGGATCCGACGGGGCCCAGGAACTGCGCTGCAGCGATGGTGTGATCCTGGTGCGCAAGGGCGCCGGTCTGGTGATGGCGTTCGACGCCGGCGACGGCAAGAAACTCTGGTCCTACAGCGATAGTGTCGATGCGTATTCACTGGCCGCCGGCGACGGCAAGGTCTTCAGCCAGTCAGGGCTCGCGGTAACCTGCCTCGATCTGAAAAAGGGCAAGAAGTTGTGGAAAACCGAAGGCCCGGCTCCGATCAAGAAGTCCGCCAAGCCCGTCAAGAGACGCCGCAGGGGCCGGGGCGGGCTCGTTATCGTCCATGATGACCGCGTTGTGTTCAACGGTCCCGGCGGCCTGCAGGTCGTCAGCGCCGATACCGGCAAGACTCTCTGGACCGCCAAGGGCCAGAGCCTCGGAGCCGAACCGTTCATCGCCAACGGGGTGATATGGCAGCGGCATGGAAAGGGGTTGGCCGGCATCGATCTGGCCAGCGGCAAATCCGGCAAGCTGGTCGGAGCCGAAGATGTGTTCACCTGGGGCCATCACGCTCGATGCTACCAGAGCAAAGCCACTGTGAACTATGTTATAACGCCCAATCGCGGCGTGGAGTTCGTGAGCCTTACCGGCAAGTCCAACACGGTTCACGACTGGACGCGCGGAGCGTGTTCGTACGGGATCATGCCGGGCAACGGGCTGCTGTACGTGCCGCCGGACCCGTGCTTCTGCTATCCCGGCGTGAAGCTCACCGGCTTCCACGCCATGGACGCCGGAGCCTCGCCGAAGTACGCCAAAGCAGGCCCCGAGCGTTTGCAGAAAGGACCGGCGTTCGGGAAGGTGAAGAAGTCCCAGACCGCCAGTGACGCCGATTGGCCCACTTACCGCCACGACGCTCGACGCAGCGGCGGGACTTCGTGCGATGTCTCACCCCAGATCGCCCAGCAGTGGAAGATTAATCTCAAGGGCAAACTCACGCCTCCCGTGATCGCGGGCAAGCGTCTCTATGTCGCCGAGAAGGACGCGCATACGCTCCACGCGCTCAATACCTCCGACGGCTCGGCCGCCTGGCGATTTGTCGCCGATGCTCGCATAGACTCACCGCCCACTATCCACGGCGACATGGTTATCTTCGGCAGCACTGACGGGCGGGTCTACTGCCTGAGAGCGTCTGACGGCCAGTTGGCCTGGCGGTTCGGCGCTGCGCCTTCGGATCGGTTGATCCTGAACCGCGGGCAGTTGGAGTCGGCGTGGCGCGTGCACGGAAGCGTCCTGCTGGTAGACGGAGTCGCATACTGCACCGCCGGACGATCGACCTATCTCGACGGCGGTATACACCTGTTCGCCCTGGACCCCGCCAGCGGCAAGATCCTGCACCAAACGCATATCGACACCTGGTCCGAGACCCGTAAAGACGCCGAAGGCAAGCCGTTCATACCTGGCTATCACATGGAAGGCGCCTTCTCGGATGTGCTCGTAAGCGAAGGCGATTATATCTACATGGGCCAGTACAAGTTCGATCGATCGCTCAAGCAGCAGGAGGTCCCATACGCTCTGCTGACGCCCGGCGAGAACGACGGAGCCATGGGCATGGAAGAACTCCTGGACAAACCTTACGCACAGAACGTCGGGACCCAGAAGAAAGATGAGATCCGGCAGCGGGAGTGGCAGATTCGGAGTTGGTCCAAAATGGCCAAGGAGCACAAGGACAAGTACGGCGCCAGCAATCTCGGCGAGCGGAAGATGGGGCGCCACATGCTGGCGACCGGCGGGTTCCTCGACGACGAGTGGTACAATCGGACGTACTGGATGTATTCGGAGACCTGGCCGGGTTTCCACCTGGCCAACTACGGAGCCAAGAGCGGACATCTGCTGGCCGTAGACGCGAAAAACACTTACGGCGTGAAGGCCTATCCCAGACGGAACCTCCAGAGCCCGCTGTTCACCCCGGGCAAGGCCGGTTACATGCTGTTCGCCGACGACAACGACAACGAACCGATCATTCCCGACTACACGCGAGGCGTACCCAAGGGGATCGGGTTCACGCGGAAGAAACCGCCGGTGTGGTTCAACTGGGTCCCGTTGCGAATAAGGGCGATGGTGTCTGCCAAAAAAGCGCTGTTCGTGGCCGGGGCGCCGGACGTGCTCGATCCCGAGGATATCATGGGCGCCTTCGAAGGCCGCAAAGGCGCTTCGCTCTGGGCGGTCTCGAAAACCGACGGCAAGAAACTCGCCGAGTACAAGCTCGACTTCCCCCCGGTTTTCGACGGCATGATCGCCGCCGATGATCGGTTGTTTGTTGTGACGATAGACGGATCAATTTGCTGCTATGCGGCCAAGGAATAGGAGTTCCAAAGTGTCCAGGAAAACTACTATCGTATCTGTGCTGTCAGCATTGTGCGTTGTCGTCGCGCTGGCGTCGGCGACTCACGCCGCTACTTCAGCGGGCGACATCTTCAAAGCAACCGGAGTCCAGGGCGGGATGGTTGTTCATCTCGGTTGCGGCGACGGCAAGCTTACAGCGGCGCTTCACTCAGGTGGCGGATTCCTGATCCAGGGGCTCGACGCCGACGCGGCAAACGTTGACAAGGCCCGCAAGACCATCGCCGCGGCGGGGCTCTACGGGAAGGTCTCGGTAAGTCAACTGAATGGAACCGCCTTGCCGTATATCGACGGGCTGGTGAATCTGGTTGTCGCCGAGGAACTCGGCAAGGTTTCCATGGACGAAGTCATGCGCGTGCTCTGCCCCAATGGCGTGGCGTACGTCAAGCAGGGCGGCCGCTGGATAAAGACCGTCAAGCCGCGTCCCAAAGAGATCGACGACTGGACGCACTACATGCACGGTCCGGACGGCAACCCCGTGGCCAACGACACCGTAGTCGGTCCGCCGAAGCGTCTGCAGTGGGTCGGCGGTCCGAAGTGGGCTCGCCATCACGAGCACATGGCCAGCCTCAGCGCGCTTGTCAGCGCCAAGGGACGAATCTTTTACATTTTCGACGAAGGCTCGCGAGCATCGATCCAACTGCCGGCCAAATGGAAGTTGATCGCACGCGACGCGTTTAACGGAACGATCCTCTGGAAGCGCGACATCCCGGTCTGGTACACGCATATCTACCCGCTCAAGAGCGGACCGGCGATCCTGCCGCGGCGCCTTGTCGCAGTCGGCGATCGGGTCTACTTGTCGCTCGGGCTGGACAAGCCGCTTGTCGCCATCGACGCGGCCAGCGGCAAGACGATCCGAACGTACAAGGACACCACGAGCCCCGAAGAAGTCGTGTTCGCAGACGGCGTGCTGTATCTCGTAGTCGATACAGTCCCGTACAAGAAGGACACGTTCGTCTGGGACGATCCGGTCTGCTGGACCGTGGGCAACAACGTCATAAAGAAACGCACCCTTGGCGACAAGGAGCGGAAGATCATGGCGATCAACGCCGAATCCGGCGAGTTGCTCTGGTCTCGCCAGACGATGATCGCTCCGGCCAGCCTGGCGATCAAAGGCGACAAGGTTGCGTACTACGATTCGCAGAAAGTAGTATGCCTCGAGGCGAAGACGGGCAAGCCCCAATGGACTTCCGAGCAGATCGACAAGAAGCCCAAGGCCTACCCTTCGCAATACGTTCCAGCGCTTATACTGTGCGACAGCGTTGTCCTGTTCACCGGCGGAAAGCACCAGGTGATCGCCTTTGACTCAGGCAGCGGAAAGAAGCTGTGGAATCGACCCCAGCACCGCGGCGGGCACCGCTCACCGGAGGATCTGCTGGTCGTCGGCGGTCTTGCGTGGACCGGCGACGTGGCCCGGAGCAACAAGTGGACCGGATACGATCTGCGGACCGGCGAGACCAGGCGGGAATTCAACTGTGACATCAAAGGCTACTGGTTCCATCATCGCTGCCATCGCAGCAAGGCGACGACTAAGTATTTCATGCCGTCGCGAACGGGTATCGAATACGTTGACATAAAGAAAGAGCACTGGATTCGCAATCACTGGATCCGCGGTGCCTGCATCTACGGCGTCATGCCGGCCAACGGGCTGACATACGCACCGCAGCATCCGTGCGCGTGCTATATCGAGACCAAGCTCAACGGGTTCAACGCCGTCGGCCCGGCGTCGAAAACCCCGATCCCGAAATGCCCCGAAAACACCCGCCTGACAAAAGGTCCGGCGTACGGGAAGGTTGGCGGGGCGGCCGCAGATGCGAGCGATTGGCCGACGTATCGTCATGACGCTGCGCGCAGCGGGTACAGCAAATCGAGCGTTGGCGCCAAGGTCAAACCCGCCTGGAGCAGCAATATCGGTGGGCGCCTCAGCAGCGTTGTCGTCGCAGGCGGCAAGTGCTTCGTGGCCCAGATTGACGCACACACCGTGCACGCTCTGAACGCCGAGACAGGCAAGAGCGTGTGGACTTTCACCGCCAACGGGCGAGTCGATTCGCCGCCGACGATCTACAACGGTTGTGCGTTTTTCGGCTCGGCCGACGGATACGTCTACTGCGTGCGCGCCTCTGACGGCGTGCTGGTCTGGCGGTACCTGGCCGCAATCGCCGATCGGCGCCACATGGGATTCGAACAGATCGAGAGCGCCTGGCCCGTTCACGGCAGCGTGCTGGTTCGCGACGGCGAGGTCTACTGCGTCGCCGGGCGGACGATATTCCTCGATGACGGAATGCGGTTTTGCCGCATAAACGCCAGGACAGGCAAGCTGATCTCCGAGACCGCACTTAACGATCGCGATCCGAAAACCGGCGAAAACTTCCAGACGCTCATGCAGGGATTGAACATGCCTCCGGGACTGAGCGACGTGCTGAGCTGCGACGGGAAGTTCGTCTACATGCGGTCACAGCAGTTCGACCTGAAGGGCAAGCGGACCGAACTGTTCGCCGGTAATCCGTCGTGGAATGAGGCCGTCGCACAGGAGAGTGCGTCCAAGCAGATCGGCAAAGGCGTGCACTTGTTCTCGACGGCCGGTTTCCTCGACGGATCGTGGTTCCACAGGACCTACTGGTTGTACGGGCGCATGGTTCACAACGGCTGCAACTTCTGGTTCCGTGCGGCGAAATACGCTCCGTCGGGTCGGATCATGGTTGTTGACGACGAGCGGGTCTACAGTTACGGACGCCTCCCCAAGCACATGCTCTGGACACCGTCGCTTGAGTATCGGCTTTACGCGGCCGACAAAAACGTCAACCCCGCATCGATCGCACGCGCGTTGGAAGGCGGCAAGAAGCTCCAGAAAGCCGGACGCAATTACTGGATATTCAATCGTGAGATCACCGGCAAGATGACGGATGATGAGCTCAGCGCTACTGACTTGAAGTGGTCTCAGAAGGCGCCTCCGCTGATCGCCCGGGCGATGGTGCTGGCCGGGAAGACGCTGTTCGTGGCCGGGCCGCCTGACGTGCTGGACGAAGAGTCGGCGGTCAGGAAACGCTTCGATCCCGACGTACAAAAGCAGATTGCAGACCAGCAGGCCGCGATGTCCGGCAAGATGGGCTCGTCGCTCTGGGCTCTCTCGGCTACAGACGGGAAACGCCTGGCCGAACTGAAGCTCGGCGCCATGCCGGTGTGGGACGGAATGGCCGCCGCACGAGGACGACTCTACATGGCCGCTACTGACGGCAAGGTGCACTGCTTCGCCGCCGACAAGTAGACTCGTCGAACGTTTGAATCGGAACGTGAGTTTGCGATATCGACGCTCGCGGCGTATGCTGCGACGCGTCGTATCGTTCTAATTGAATAGGGAGAACACCGTGTCAGAAACACCGCCCCAACCACCGGCTCCGAAGCCCGTCGCACCGCCTGTCTACACCGAGCCGCCGACTACCGCAGCGCTGAGCGCCGGCCCGGCAGTCCAGCCGCCGGTAGGGATGGCGATAACCGCGTTTGTCCTGGGCCTGTGCGGATTCATACCGGGTCTGGGCGTTATCCTGGCGCTTGTAGGGGTCATACTGGGCATCGTCGCTCTGGGCAGGTCCTGCGGATGCAGACTCAAAGGGCTGGCGATCGCAGGTATTGTTATCGGATCAGTCACGATGATCGTCCAGCCGGTGCTGCTCGTTCCGGCGATTCAGCGGGCCGTTGAACTGGCCAACCGGGCCGCCTGCGCCGCCAATCTCAACAGCCTGGGCAAGGCGGTGGCTATACACCGAGCCGAGGACCGCAATGCTCGCTTTCCCAAAAACACCGAGGTCCTGATCGAACGTGGGCTGATAACCGAGGATGCCTTCAAGTGTCCTTCGGTCGAGCACGGCGGACGCAGCTACTTCTACTATTTCCCTGCGAAGGAGCCCGACAACTGGAGCGGTAAGGCTCTGATGGCGTGTGATCTGAAGGACAATCATGGCGGCGAAGGGAGAGCCGTAGCTTACATATCCGGCGCCGCGCGTTTCATGAAGGAAGCGGAGTTTCAGGAACTCCTGGCGCTGCCGGAGAACGCCGACTTCGCTCGTGCGATGAAGGATGCGGGGCTGGAATGAGTTTCGCCCTGCGGCTCTAGGCGCCCGCCGATGCGCTTGCGACCGGTTGAGCCTGGGATGCGATCTCGACGCGATTCCGTCCGCTTTTTTTGGCTCGGTACAGGGCCTGGTCTGCGGCGTCGATTATCTCGTCGAGTGAAGTCTTGCCTGTCGAGTCGGCTACGCCGAAACTTATCGTTACGTTCAAGTGTGAGTCTCCGGCGGTTATCTGCGTGTTGGCGATATGCTCCCGGCAGCGTTCCAGCAGGACCCTGGCGCCCTGGGTCGTTTCGTCGGGGATGATGATCGCGAACTCCTCGCCGCCGTAGCGCACCGGCAGATCGACCTGGCGACACTGGGAGACCAAAGCCCGCGAAACGTGCTGCAGGGCTCTGTCGCCTACGTTGTGACCGTAAGTGTCGTTGACCTTCTTGAAGTGATCCACGTCGCCCATCGCCAGCGAGAGAGCCCCGCCGTGTCGGCGGACTCTTTCCCATTCCTGGGCCAGGCGCTTGTTCATGCCGCGACGGTTCATCAGTTCGGTAAGCGGGTCGAGCTGGGCGTGCAGTGTCAGCAGATCCTGGAGGCGCTTTGTTCGCAGGGCGGCGCGCACTCTGGCGCGCAGTTCGAATGCGTCGAACGGCTTGGTTACGAAGTCCACTGCGCCGAGATCAAGTCCGCGAACCTTGTCCTGGGGACCGCCGGAACCGGAAAGGAATATGATCGGGATCGTCTGCAGTTCGGTGTGATTCTTGAGTATGCGGCAGACGTCGAAACCCGAGATGTCCGGCATGTCGACGTCCAGGAGGATAAGGTCCGGTTTTTCGCGACGGATCATCTCAAGACCGGCTCTGCCGCCGTTGGCGCAGAGGATGTCGACCGATTCTCGGGCGAGCCTGGCCTTGGCCAGCGTCAGTGCGTCGGGACTGTCGTCGATGACTACTAACTTCATGATTGTGTCTCCTGGGTCATGACGGCTGCATGGTGACCGGCCTTTACCGCTTGGCAGAGTGTGCTTAGCTGGACCAGCGCCGCCCGGGCGGTTTGGCGGCACTCGGCCCGGGCTGCATTTTCCAGGCCCCGGGCTGATTCGGTAAGCGCGGGATACCCGTATCCGCCGCCGGTTCCCTTGAGTTGATGGGCGATTCTCCGGACCTCTTCGTAGTAGTTATTGTCCAGAGCCAGTCGCATCGCGGTCATTTTCGACGGCAGGCTTTCGACGAAATCGGCAAGGATTCTCGCCAGTTCCGGATCGTCGGTCCATTCGGCGTCGACCGGTATTATGCCGGTTCTTGGCGCATTGTTTTCGGGCAGATTGCGCTCCAGGACGTCGGCCAGTTGGCTCGGCATAGTCGGCTTGGTGATGAAGTCGTCCATCCCTGCGGCCAGGCATTTTTCGCGGGCGCCCTGGGTGGTGTCTGCGGTAATCGCCACAATGCGAACGTCGTGGTCCAGGACGTCGGAGTTCGGGTTTCGGATGGCCGCGACAGCGGCGTATCCGTCCATCACCGGCATCTGGCAGTCCATGAGGACCAGGTCGTATCTCGCTGTCCGCAGGGCCTGGATCGCTTCGGCTCCGTCTGAGGCCGAGTCGACGGTGCAGCCCAGTTTCCTCTTGAGAATGTGCAGCACGATCTTCCGGTTGACGGGACTGTCTTCGACCAGGAGAATGCGGATGTTCTGGGCGCCATGTCCGTCGCGGTTATGCGATGATTGGCTGCTTGGATGCGGCCGGGAAGCTTCTTGTCGATCCGGTGTCGGCGCCATTTCTCTCCAGTCGAATGTACGCTTGCGTGCTGGTAACCGTACTACGGATATCGTCTGAAAAGCGGGGCGTGATAACTAAGATCCGCGGTAATTCACTGGAAGAATAGCGTGTCTGTGGGCTTACTTGCGCTTCGGCGCGCTGCGTCCGCTGGCTTTGAAGCCGTCCAGGGCGGTCTTGAGTTCCTTGACGATCTCGGGATGTTTGGAGTACAGGTTCTTCGTCTCACCGGGATCGGTTTGAAGGTTGTAGAGCTGACCCGGGGCGTCGGGGTCCAGCTCCTTCAACGCATATTGCGCCATGCCCCAGCTGCCGCGGCGATTGTAGTTGTTGCCGCCGGAGCCCTTGTGATCGAGATACTTCCACTTGCCGCGGCGGATCGACATTGCCAGGCTCATGGTCTGCTGGAGCATGTACTTTCTAACCGGCTTGTCGCCCTGAGTCCCCAGCAGGACCGGCAGAATGTTGTAGCTGTCTTCGCCGGCTTCGTCAGGCAAATCGGCGCCGACGATCGCGGCGCACGTCGCCATCACGTCAGTCAGGCTCGTTATCTGTCCGGTCTTGCTGCCCGGTTTGATCTTGCCCGGCCAGCGTGCGATGAACGGTGTGCGATGCCCGCCTTCCCACTGGTCGCGCTTGACGCCTCGCCACGGCCGGGCGCCGTCGTGCTTGTGGTCCTTGCGCATGTTGATGACCGTCGGGACTTCCGGGCCGTTGTCGCTGGCGAACATAACCAGCGTGTTGTCGGCCACGCCGAGGCGGTCCAGCGTCTTGAGCAACTCGCCGACTACGTAGTCCATCTCGAAGATGAAGTCGCCGTGCGGGCCTGACTTGGTTTTGCCTTTGAACTGATCGGCCGGGAACGAAGGCAGGTGCACCGCCTGCATCGAATGGTACAAAAAGAACGGTGTTTCAGGGCTATTTTTCACGTGTTGAGCCAGGAACTCCTGAGACTTTTTCAGGAAGACCAGATCAACTTTCTCCAGATCGAAGTTCGGCGCGACCAGGCCGCGGCGGCAGTCGTTGGAGTAGGGGTGCTTCGGCAGCGACTTCTTGTCAACCGGTTTCGTCGGCGGGACCGGGATCCGATCGCCGTCGACAAACGCGTATAGCCAGTCCGTTGTCGGGCACGAAACCGTCCCGTAGAACTTGTCGAATCCGCGATGGATCGGGGCGTCCGGGATTGGGCGCGAGTAGTCGATCCGCTTGACCGCGGCCAGGCCGCTCTTGCAGATCGGCTTGCCTTCTTTGTCGAAGAACGTCATGCCGATGTGCCACTTGCCGAACCCGCCTGTGGCGTAGCCGTTGTTCTTGAGCATCTGCGGCAGGCTCAGTCGCGTCTTCTCGATCATGCACGGCCCGCCGACTCCCGTGAACACTCCTCGCATGCCGGTGCGGAAGGCCATCCGCCCGGTCAGCACG
>CAYMSH010000149.1:0-13857 GCA_964392945.1 uncultured Planctomycetaceae bacterium
CAACCTAACATGCGCCAAACTTGAAGAAATATATTCTCACATGCGATAGCCCTGAGTGGACGACCAGGCCGCTTTGGGTCGCATCGCCCGGTATTTGAACGGATTTACGAGATTATCTCCTGTTGTCGCCGGCGGAGACTCTCCTGATAAACGACACGTGGGCTATGATGTTCTGGCGCAGTTCGCGTATCTTGTCGCGGCGTTCCACTGTAGGCAGCATCTCCAGCAATTCGCGATAGATTCGCTCGGAAGTGATATATTGATGATCTTTCTGGAAGGCGTATGCGTTGCGATACATATCCTGCACACGCTTGGTCAATTGCCTTCTTACGCTGATGGACTCCTTTTCCTCTGACGAACTCAAGACCCTGCCGTAAGCCTTGGCGACTTTGAACCAGTAGACCGCCCTGTACTGGTGATCGACTTTGTTGGTTCGCTCCAACGCGAGAATAGCCTTTTCCAACGCCTCTCTGGCCGCCACAGCGTTCCTCTCACGAGTGAATGGAGTGTTGATAAGATCATCTATTCTCTGTTTATCCAGCAACTCGGCGCGCCCGTCGGGACCTACAATTGGGGCTCTACGCCCCATGCTGAGCAGAATCACGACAACAACGCCGAGCAAACCCATATATGCGCCGAAAATCGTCGCGTATTTCTTGAATTTCGCCCTCTGCGCCTGAGCGGCGAGTTCTTCGTCGGTGAGTTCTTCCTCCTCTTCCTCTTCGAGTTGCACCGCCGGCTTGGCCGCTTTGCCGGATCCGTCCTTCTGCTGGCCGGGCTCGGAAGCCTGCTCGTCGGCGGAAGGCTCGACAGTCGGGGCCGCCGGAGCCGCCGCCGCTCGGGGTTGGCCCTTGCGGGCCCCGCTCTGCCTGTAGGCTATCACAGCAGCTTCCGGATCGTCCCCGGACGCAACGAACAGCAGTTCGGTTTCGGCCCCTATGCCGATAACGTCTCCGGTATCCAGGATGATCTTCTTTCCGACTTTGTACTTCTTTCCGTTGACGCGGCTTTTCAGGGGCGAGAGATTCTCGAAGACCCATCCGTCTTGCGTGAGCGTGAGTTGAAAGTGTTTTCTCGACACATGCTCTTCGGTCAATTGCACGTCGGCCTGCTGCCCTCTTCCGACTGTGACAACCGCCGACATCAACGCAGCTCGCTGTCCGGATTGGGGTCCGCCCACGTAAATGAACTCAGCCTGACCAGCAGCCATTAGAAAATACCTCCGCTCTCAATGAATCTCACAACAGCCGGCCCGAACACCGCAAGGATCACGCTGAACAGAATCAGTGCTCCGGGGACCATTATCCTGACAGAAGCTACGGCCGCAAGGTTCTCGGCGCGAACAGATCGCTGGAGCCTCAGCAGCGAGGCCTGGGAGTGAAGTACGTCGGCCAGCGGAGTACCGAGATCCTCGGCCTGGATAACGCTGGCGACAATGCTCCTGAGCATATCTATCGGAATTCGATCGGCCAGATTCTGCAGCCCCTGGCGACGCGTAGTGCCAAGCTCAATTTCCGCCAACACGACTTTCAGCTCTTCGTTGAACGGGTCTTCGCTCCCCTCGCGAACTACTGTCGCGATGGCCTCTGTGAACGTAGCGCCGGCGCTCATGGCCAGCGAGATAAGATCCAGCGCGTACGGCACGCGTTTGGCGATAAGGCGAAGCCGCTTGTTAGCCGCCTCGCGCAACTGGAATATCGTTATAAGCATGCCCACCATGAATCCGATCAGCATCGAGATGAAGCTGAATCCGCCGATCGATATGCTGAAGATCACAACGACAGCGGCGATGATCGTGCCGTAAAACAGCGAAAGAGCGAGGTACTCTTCCGGCGAGTAGTAATGCGGATTTCCCGCCGAAACCAGCGCCTGTCGGATCCAGGCCTTCAAACGCGGAAGCGCCATCCGGTGAGACATCGACAACATGATCCACAGGAGCGGTCGCAGCAACGGGTTTTCAAAAACGGTCTGCCTGTCGCCATGGCCCGATTCAATCGCCGAACGCCGCTGATGGGAGATCGTGATCTCGTAAGGCTGGCGGAAAATGGCGACTATGAACATCGCCGTGACGAGAAATATCCCGACGTGCAGACAGATGTCGACTATCCGATCGTTCGGGTAGTCGACTCCGGCGGCCAGTATCATCGCTATTTCAGTTAATGCAAGCATATTTCAGTGTGCTCTTGCGGCTAGATGTCGATGTCCATGATCTTCTTGATCCACAGGAAGCCCAGGATATTCAGTACGACGATCGCCGCCAGTATGATCTTGCCGGGAGTGCTTACGAACATCGCCTCAACGCCTCTGGGGTCGACGATGAAGTAAACGATCGCAAGCACAACAGCCGGCATGGCTCCGAGGAACCTGGCCGTAGCCCGTCCCTGTGCGGTCAGCGATTCGACCCGATGTTCGAGTCTCTGTATTTCGCGAATAGCGTCGCAGATCTTGTCGAGAGTCTCGCCGAGATTTCCGCCTCGTTCGCGGTGCGTCAGCAGCGCCGCGAAAAGCAGGCCGAAGTCGCCGGATCCGATTCGCTCGGCGGCGTTGCTCATGGCGTCCTCAAGCCCTATTCCAAACTCGTATTCCCGCACCAGGTGCGCGAACTCCTGCCTGATCGGCGACGGGCTGTCGCGAGCGACCAGTTCCAGAGCCTGTACGAGGTTCAGACCGGCCCGAACGCCGGAAGAAAGCGTCTGAATGCCGCCGACAAGCTGATCGTTGAGCTTCTGGAGCCGCTTTTCCCTGAGATGCTTGATGAAAATCGTAGGAAGAAACAGCCCCAACGCCACTCCGGCGGCGGCGCCGAACATGCTGCCGGTGATCAGGTAACCCACAGAGGCCAGCAGGAACATCAGGCAGAACGACATCACAGTCACCGTGCGGGGCTTGACTGACATCAGCAGGCTTCCGCCGAGGACCTGGACGTAGTGCCTCTCGCGACGCCTTATCAACTCGCCCAGCGGTCTTGCTCCGATCCGAACCGCGACAGTCGTCGCGATCATCATCGCAATCGAGGCGACGACCTGCTGGGTCATGTCCAGCGAAACGTTATCAGCACCGAGAATCATGTGAACACTCCCACGTCAAGGAACTTGTTCTTGATCAACTGCTCGGAGAACAGGGGGATGTATCCGGTGTGCATCAGGGAGTCGGCTCCGCCGGACTTGCCGACAAGAGACGGCAGGAGGAATATGTCCTCGGTGACAACCTGATCGGTATCGGGATCAATACCGCATATCTCCGAGATGTGCGTCACACGCCGGCTTCCATCGACCAGTCTTGCGATCTGGACTATCACGTCCAGGGCGGCGACTATCTGCTCGCGGATCGCACGCACCGGCATCTCAACGGCCATCAGGACCATCGTCTCCAGACGCTTTATCGTATCGTCGGGCGTGTTGGCGTGAACCGTGCTAAGCGATCCGTCGTGACCGGTGTTCATAGCCTGCAGCATGTCCAGGGCCTCGGGGCCTCGGCATTCGCCGACAATCACCCGGTCCGGACGCATTCGCAGCGCGTTCTTCACCAGATCGCGGATAGTGTAGGCGCCTTTGCCTTCGATGTTCGCAGGTCTGGTCTCAAGCCGCACCAGGTGATCCTGGGGCAGTTGCAGTTCGGCGGAGTCCTCGATCGTGACGATTCGCTCGGCCGAGGATATGAAGTTGCCAAGTACGTTCAGCGTAGTGGTCTTGCCCGAGCCGGTGCCGCCGGAGATCATCACGTTCTTGCGACCCAACACACAAGCGCGAAGGAAACTCGCCGCCGCTTCAGTCACAGTGCCCTTCTCGACCAGGTCGTCGACAGTGAACGGAATTCGAGCGAATTTTCGGATAGTCAGCGCCGGGCCCGAAAGGCTCAGCGGATTTATGATCGCGTTGACACGGGAACCGTCCGGCAGCCGTGCGTCGACCAGCGGGCTGGATCTATCGATTCTGCGCCCCACAGGCGTGATTATTCGCTCGATAACGCTCAGGACGATCTCGTCGGAGAAGAAAGACCGGCCGGTGTTCTGCAGGGAACCGTCTTTTTCTATGTAGATATGGTCCTTTCCGACGACCATGATCTCGTTGATATTGGGCATTTCCAGCAGGTCCTGCAGAGGCCCGTATCCCAGCACGACGTCTTCGATCTCTTTAGACAGCATTCGCCTGACAATGTAGTTGCGAAGTTCCGGCGAGATCTGGGGCGAGATCCTCTGGAACTGGTTGTCCCAGTCGGCCTCGACTATCGCCACGTCCTCCTTGGCGGTCTGCGGCCGCAGACGAAGCGGGAAATCGCTGATAACGTCGCTGGTCAGGCGAGTGATGATCTCTTCGTATTTGGCGACGAGTACGTCTGAATCCTCGAACCCGTAGCTGTACATCATCTTGCCGGTGCTTCTTCGCGCCAGTTCCGTGACGATAAGGCGCCACAGGAATTCGCGAACGAGGTAGGTGCTCATACCTTCGTTCACTTCTTCGCGAACGTCTTCGATGATCTCCAGCAGTTGCCGCTTGATCATCGCGACCTGTTCGCTGTCGGCCGATCCGCCTTGGGAGGTTACGCGCAGATTCATGCGTTCCAGCAGTTCGGCGTGCAGCTTCTGCTCGAGATCTATAACCTGTCGCCGCGGCGACATTGCGGCCCGTTTACCGCCTACGCGCCGAACCGACGGCTCCATCATGTACAGCGAGAACTCGCCAATGCGTATCTCGTCGCCATAGCCGATCTTGCGTTTCTGCCCCTTGGCCAGATCGTTGTTGGCCACCACGGCGCCGTTGAGTCCGACAGCCTCAATGAAGAAGCTTCCGCCCTCGAATATGATTCTCGCATGCAGTCTCGATACGAACGGACTGCGAAGACAGACGGTGTTCGTCTCGTCGCGTCCTATTTCGATATTGTCGTCGCCGACCTTGAGAACTTCACGCTGATCAGCGAGCTGGTTGTAAACCCAAATCTCCACGCATTAACCTCAGATTCGCTGCAAATCAGGCATTCGACCCGCGGGCGAATCCCGAACCGCCGCAGCTGGCCTAGTACGCGCCTTCTTCGAATCCGCCATCGGACACGACAGAGGCCTTTGTTGTAAACTCGTGCAAGTCAGAGCTGATCACGCCGGCTGTGCCCTTCTTGGGGATCTGCGTACTGGGGCATATTTCGATGATCGCCGACCCTCTCAGATAACTCTGGAGATTGCTCCACTGGACCGATACGTCAGGGTCCTTCCGCTTCATCTCAACGGTGATCGACTTGTAGTTTCGCACGCCCGCTTCGGCGTTAGTCATCGCGCCGCCGCGATCGGTCTGCCCGCCGATAGCAGCGACTTTGAGCCATTCTATGATGCGATAAGTCTTGTAGGTCCCGTCTTTGCTGGGCAGCATGCCGAGTATGTTGACATGATTGCCGATTCGCAGGACTCGCCCGGGAACTTTCTTGGAGTCAACGCGAATGGTGACCTGGATATGATCCCTTCTGATCGAGGCCGCCGGATCGTTGGCGTTAACCGTGGTGAAATGACCAGTCATCGCAAAATCGCTCTTGCTGACGTCCCGGTTGATCGTCTGGTTGATCGCCAGGGTGTCTTTCTCTCGTTCCTCGAGAAGTCGGCCTATGGACTCTGCGGTCTTCCGGGCGATCTCGATCCTTTCGAGATCATCCTCGGCCAGTTTGTCGCCGACCTCGAGGTTTCGCGTGTAGCGGTATGCGGGAACCATCTCCACGTCGAGTCCCCTCCTGACCTTGCCAATATGAATGTTGTAGACGACCATAACAACCAGACCGAGCACACAGGCTACGATCAGCAATCGCCAATTCTGTACGGCAGGAGCTTCTTCCGGCATCATATATCTCCTAAGTTCTTGTTCGATCAATCATCCGCCCGATCGCTCGGAAGCCCGATCAATGTCACTATCTTGCGCTGTGGCGCGTCATTTGGCAAGAGAATGAATCGGACAGCCTACTGTTCGGGGTAAACAAGGTTAAGCGTAATCAACACCGTCTGGGCATTTTTCCGAGACTCGCGCACCGTAACAGCCAGATGCCTCTTGGGTCCGTGGAACACAAACACACTGCGCGGTCGAACCGCCCTGGAGGCTTCAGGACGCGTGGAGGTCCCGGCGGTCTTCTTGGTCTGTTGACCCAGGAACTTCATTCCCATGTCGCCAAGATACTTCTTGTAGTACTGGCCTACCTGCTCCGGCGAACCGACCCAGGCGTACAGCGCCATCATTTCGACCTCGTCGCCGGTGTCTCTGACAAAAGCCCATCGCCTGACGGAGCCGGCAGGCGGAACCAGACCATCGGGGTCTGCGTCCAGGGGCTTCATTCCCACACCGGCCAGCGGATTGCGCGTCATCTCGCCGGGACCTGTCGTCGGCTCGTGGGCCTCTGGACCGATCTGACCGTGTCCGCGACGGACCGAAGGCATTTTCGCAGGCGCCTGGGCTTCTGCTCCGCCGCCGAAGAAACGCCATCCCTGATAGGCGGCGAAAAACACCGTCACGACCAGCACAATGCCGTAGATAATCCAGAACACCAGTCGCTTATTGCCCAGGCCGGCGGATACCGGCTCGGCGGTGCCTGGAGCTTTGGAAGTAGTCTGTGATGAATCAGGATCCGTCATACGCGGAGGCTCGCCCCTACTACCATCTAATCATATAGAGGCTCTGGGCCATGTGGGCCAGACCATCGCCCGGAGAGTTAACCCCTTGGAGCGTAGAGTCCAACTCCGAAAGGAACTCGTCTCTAAGCACCGGTTCGCACCATACCTGGCGCCATCGCCACTCCACGCCGTCTCGCATGTGAGTGTGTTTAATCGCTCCGTTGTAATTCTCGACCTGCTGAAATATGCCTATTTCGTTGGGGAAACGCCCGTAGACAGTGGTCCATCGCCCGCGAGGAGAGCGGTCCATGACCATCGTGTAAGCAAACGCAGAAGCATTCGGCGACTGCATGTCGGCGGCCTCTACAAGACCCTGGAGAGTCTTGATGGTTTCGTTGGTGTAAGTGCCGGAATTCTGGTGATAAGAATCCTCGTCGAGGTATCCCTGAAAGATTCGATCGTTCAGAGTTGCGGCCCCTACTCGCGCCCCTGCGCGGACCCTTCGCCAGGTCTGGAACCGATCGGCGATCTTCACGTGCTGCTGGTTGACCATCGCCCAACCGAAGAAGAATGTAAATCCCAACACGGCGGCCAGCAACGGAATAATCGCCACGAACTCGATCATCACATTCCCGCGTCGTCTTACCGAGCCGGCCGCTTTTCGGCCTGCAGTGATTCTCTTGATCATACCAACACCTCCCGGTCGTTATTGTACGTCAACGGACCGGCGTATTTCCGACATATTTCAAGTTCCTTCGTTCAGCGCGCCGATCAGGTTATTGACCTTGCCGAGTTCTTCGGCGCCCTTTGCGTACCGCTTTGCGATTTTGTACATCGCCAGGGCTGTTTTGGCGTCGCCCTCCTGCGTGGCCGCATCGCCTTTGGCCACGGCTCCGAGGTACCTGCTTTTGCGGATTATCTCAGCGGCCTCGGGATAGCTGTCCTTGAGATGGTCAACTGTCCTGCGAGCCTGGATGTATTCACCGCCGGCGACCTCTTTTTCACCCTTTGCCAGAGTGTCCTGGACTTTCTTCTTGGCCCGCATAATCCCGATCCGAGGCTCAATTCTGCTTTCGTATTTATCGAGCCAGATCATTCTGAGTTTGTCGGCGCTGGCCAACGCTTTGGTCAGGTCGCTGGCCTTTTCGGCGGCGTTAAACACCACAAGTTCGATTTCGTACTCGGCGGTGCGTATCATGTCTTTCCATTTTCTATCGCCGCGGAACTGCACCCTGAGTTTCCCCAGTTCGGGAAGCACGTCTTCGTAGCGTCCGCGTTCGAACAGGTCGGTAGCGTCTTTAGCGCGTTTGGCCCAGCCGACCTTGTCCTTCAGGACGCCGAGTATGACTACGGCCTTTTTGTTGTTGGGATACTTCTTGATAAAAGCCTCGAGCGCGTCAATCGCCTCGATAAACCGACTGCTGCCCATCAGTGTGGTGATTGCCGCAAAGTCGGCTTTTTCCTCTATTTCCTTGATCTCCTCGCCCCATCGCTTGACCAGTTGGGGCGGTACGCCGGGTTTGGCCATAGCCGCTTCCAACGCTCTGCGAAGACGCACGGGGTCACCGCTGTTTCTGGCGTTAGCCACGGCGTCCATGGTTTCCTTCAGGCCCGCCTGCTTGGTCAGTTTGTCGCGTTCCCTATCGACTTCGGCTTTCATGCGTGTCCATGCGACCTTATCGACGTGGGGCTTGTGGCTCTGCAGACCGGCCAGCGCCTTTTCCCACGCCGCCAACGCGGCGCTCGGATCACTCTGATCGGCCCCTCTGGCGTCGGTCATTATCTTCTGGCACGCGGCGAGACTCTGGGTTCTGGCGACCTTGGTCTTGAATGCGGCCAATATGCCCTGCTGTTCGCTGTCAAGCTCTTCGGGGTCCTCGAATTCGTTTTCCAACTCCGCCAGGGCCTTGTCATACTGCCTCGTGGCGAACAACTTCTCAGCGTTAGCCATTACTTCGAAGAAGGCCTTCTTGTTAACCCTGGTGTCATCGAGGACCCTTAGCGAATCCTTGATGTCAACAGTCCACTTGTAGGCTCGTGAATCGCGAGGGCTCTTGCTCTGGATCTTTCTTCTCAGATTCGAGGCGTTGTCAAGTTCGGTCTGTGCGCGGGCCCAGTCCCTGCTTCGGATAGCCAATTGCGTCCTGCACATGTGAACGTAAACCTGGGAAGGCCCGGAGTATTCGGTCTCTCCGTACTTCTGCACGCCGAGGAACGCCTTTTCGGCTCCCGTGTAGTTTCGATCGCTCTTGTAGACCTCGCGTGCGTCCCGCCAGGCCTTGGCGGCCAGTTTGTTTTTGTCTACAACCTCCTGGCCGGACCTCATCGTCAGGAAGAACAGACTAAGCGCCAGAACAAGCGCCGCGGCCACGCCGATCCCTATTTTGGCGCCGAGACTCAGTTTGCGTCCCGGTATCGGAGCAGTAACGGCTTCTTCGGTGTCGAAAGGCGACTGGGCCAATCGTCCCGGCGACATCGGCGAAGTTTCGCCATCGACGGGAGCGGCAACCGGAACCTGCGGGGCCTGGGGCTTTGCGCCGCCACCGCCGGGCTTGAACGTAAGCTTGATCGCTCGCCCCAGATCCTCCATGCCTTCGAACCGCTGCTCGGAATCCTTGGCGATCATTCTCAGCACGATGTTCGACATCGTAATCGGAATCGCCGGATTGATCTCGTGAGGCGGCGGAGCGCTTACCTTCGGATTGCTGTGCCACTTCATCCAGCGAACTTTCTCGGCTGTCTTGTCGCGAACGATATCGGCGAATATCTCGTTGAACTTTTCGCGCCCAACGAGCATTTCATATGCAATGAATCCGAGCGAATACATGTCGGCGCGTCCGTCTACGTATCCGCCGGTGAACAGTTCCGGAGCCATGTACTTCGTCGAGCCCATGACCATCGAGGCCTCGCCGGAAGAAGTAGCCGCAACGCCGAAGTCCGTGATCATCGGTCTGAGACCGTCGGCGATTATGACGTTGCTGGGCTTGATGTCGCGATGGATTACGCCGGCGGCGTGAACCGTGTGCAACGCCGAACACAAACGCCATAGAATCTGCAGGCAGGCTTTCAATTCCACAGGTCCGGGGTTTTCCGTCAGAGTTCTCTCCAGGCTGACCCCTTCGACAAACTCCATGACAATGAACAGGCCCTGCTTGTTCTCCAGCAGATCGTGTATGGTTACAACTTCAGGCTGCTCGGCCCCGAGACGGGCCAGGATCTGCGCTTCTGTGCGGAATCTGTCGAGGAACATTTTGTCCTCGGCCAGATGCGTGGATATTTGCTTCATCGCGACGAAGCGGTCAAGGGCCGGATCGTGGCACTTGTAGATGATCGATTGACCGCCGATGGCGATCCGAGCGATCACTTCATACCTGCCGATTTCTTCGCCCGGTTGGAAGCCTATTCCTTCAGCCAGATTGGATTCGTTGCTATTGATCATCAGGCGTCACACCGTAGAGTTACAGGTTCGTCGGCAGCAGCCGGACTACCGACTGGAAGGTCGTCATCTCGCCACTACCCTAAGTGGCTGACCCGGCTGGCATTCACTAACATAATCGGCAATAACAGGCCCACTGCACAAGCAATCATCCCAATATGCGTGCGCCAGTCATCTATTTATATAATAACCAAATAAAACTGCAATGAAAACAGCAAAAAAACGCGCCGCTAAAAGCCATGGCGCCGTGGAGTGAACCGGAATAACACTACCGTTCCTTGGGGAATGTCTCTTCGTCTACGTAGTCCTGCACGCCCTCGTTGGTCAGCGTGCACGTGGCCTGCATCCTCAGGCCGTATTCGCCGTTTCCAATATCGAGCTCGACACCGTCGTCAAGCGATGCGAATATCGTTCTGGCTACCGGAATAGACAGGTAAAACGTATGGACCACGGACACCTGAATATCTTCGGCCTCTCCGTAAACATCGCCAGCCAGAGGAGGAGCCAACTCGACGAAAGTATGGTCCATCGCATACTGCCACTTACGCTGCAGCTTGGTCTGCACCCAACGGGGCGTAGGTTCGCCGTAGGAAGTAAAGAAATCTCCGATCCCGTTGACCAGTTCAGGTTTGCTGGCTTCAGACTGCTCTGCGATGCCGCAGGATACAGGCATTACCGCCCAGACCGCCGCACGCAGAATTCTCCCCTGCTTTATGGAATTGTTCGGATCCGGATGCACGTAGTTCTGGGCCTCGCCGCCGTATTGGGCCAGATCGTCGGGAATAGCCACGATAGCAGCCCTGGCCGCACAGTACGCCGAGTATTGAACGCAGAGATGGCCCACCATGAGGAAAGAGGCCTGGGCCAACAGCAGTACCAGCCCGACAGCTATCGGAAGCACCAGGGCGAATTCAACGATAGCCCCGCCGTCCTGGCTCCTGTCGCGAGTTCTGGCCCTGGCCCCGATGCGAACAATCGCAACGCAAACCACGACCAACGCGGCGGTCAGGACCATCGTAATTACAGCGTATTTAACGACTCCGCTGCTGGCGAGAGCCTGGGGCAACCACTCAGAGGCCGACGATTGGCCCCCTGACCAGATCAGCGCCACCGGAATCAGCACTATCATTGGAACGAGAATGACAAACGGCGCAGCAAGCAACCAGACCTTCCACGTCGAACCTGACGCAGAGACGCTGGTTGTGTCACCGTCGTTTGATTGTTCAACAACACCTGCCATCAGCCCGCTCCGAATAACCAAACAGTCATCGGTCCGCCGAGCAGATCGTCGACCATTACAATCGCACCGCCAATAGCCAACGCCAGCCCTATTGCAATCGTGGGGCTATCTTCACTACTGGGATCGTCCGGTTTGTTTCGCAGAACAGCCTGGACGACAAACCACCAGACGCGCCCGATTGTTCTTCGTAGAATTCGCCGCTGCAGGGTCACGATCAGCGCCATCACTCCGGCCACTGCAAACCCGTAAAACAGCGTCGCCAACGCGAACTTCCAACCGGCGAGTACGCCAATAGCTCCAGCGAGTTTCGCGTCGCCCCCGCCTACGCCGCCGACCCGCCAAGCCACAAACATCGGGACGAACCCGACCAGCAGCCCGATCAGCGCATCGCCAAGCCCAAGCCTCAGGCCGGCAGAACGGCCGTAGAAGAACTCCAGCAACATAGCGATCGCCGGTACAACCAAGCCGATCAGTATCGCCGGATAGGTTATCCAGTTGTGGATCTTGCCGGTGCAAACATCATCGATTGCAGCGGCGGCAAGAGCCACAGCCAGAACACCATAGGCCCACATCGTCGCATCCAGCGGCGGCATAAAACTCCTTGCCTCCGGACGCCTTCACGACGTCCGGAGTTCAAAGCCGTTGGGATCGACAACTACAGATTGCCGGGATCCAGCGTACCTGAAGCACTTCCACTGCTGCCGCGGATCTGGCCCCACCAGTCATCCACAGCTCTGGAGATATCCTGCCAGAACCAGATGATGACCGCCAGCAGCGGGAGACCCACTGCAGCGACGATCAAGATGTACTCGACCATATCGGCGCCCTGCTGATCTTTGTGCAGGGCCGACAGCGTCTTCCTGATACGTTTAAGCATTTTTTGTCCATCCAGGCTGTCTGGTCTTGTCTTCCGTGTTCCGGCAGCCCTACGGGAACGGAAGAGTCAATAAGTACGTCACCATTCTGTATAACTCCGCTATAGCGCTAAGTATTACAGAAAAAAGCCAAAAAGAAGGCAAACCGATCGTCACGAGCAATAAAACCCACTCGACGGTGCTTGCACCGCCGATGTCAGAGTCTAGTTTTTGCAGTTTTTCAGGCGTAATAAGCATATATCACGATTCTGAGCCTTCTGTTCTATCGGCATCAAAGATTCGCTTCGTTAGATTCCATGAGTCGCGAAGTACGCGAATTTTTGGTTCTTTGCAGTAAATCGACTGTTTTCCAGTCCATTGTAGCGAGCCGATGCCCTTTTTTCCGTCCTCGCCGACAAGGCGATACTCGAACATCGGATGGACCATATAGTGCCCCTCTTCGTCCAGCGGCAGCACTTCGGCGATCTCCGTCAGGCATCGTCTGCCGTCGTTGAATCTCGTGACCAGCACGATCATATCGATCGCCGATGCGATCTGCGATCTAAGTGCGTGCAGCGGCAGGTCGATCGGGCTCATCATCGCCAGGGTTTCCAGGCGATTAAGCGTGCTCAGCGCCGTGTTGGCGTGCAGCGTGGACATACTGCCGGCGTGACCTGACGTCATCGCCTGGATCATATCCATCGCCTCGCCGCCGCGCACCTCGCCGATAATAACTCTATCAGGCCGCAGTCGCAGAGACGAGCGGAACAGTTCGCTGATATTCACCCCGCCGCGTCCCCATCGATCCGGCATGCGGGCTTCAAGGATAACTACGTGATCCTGCTGAAGCTCCAGTTCCGCTGAGTCTTCGATCGTCACGATTCGCTGATGGTTCGGCACGAACGTGCTTAGAACGTTCAGCAAGCTTGTCTTACCGCTGGACGTACCGCCTGCGACGAGGATATTTTTTTCGGCCCGGACCATCAGTTCGATATACTCTTTGGCCTCTTCGGTCCAGGTCTTCAGACGAACGAGATTATAGGCGTCGAACATCTGTTTGGCGAATTTTCGAATCGTCATCGTGGTCCCGGCCCGGCAGAGGGGCTTGAGCACCACATGTACTCGGCTGCCGTCGGGAAGGCGAGAATCGATCAACGGGTGCATCGGGTCCATACGTTTGCCGGTGTACTGCAGAACATTGTTCACCGCGGCGAGCATGGCGTTTTCATCTGCGAATTTCGCGCCGGTCAACGTCAGCTTGCCTTCCTTCTCAACGTATATCTCATCCCACTTATTGATCATGATTTCGGCGATGCTTGAATCATCCATGAACTCCTTGATAGGAGCCAGAAAATGATCGACAGTCACTTCAAATATGGTACGTTTCGATTCCATCTATTGATCCCGCTGGCGGGTGTAGCGGCCGGCGCCCGCATATCTACCGCTCCGATTAACGCAGCCGGACTGTTCTTGTAACGCAAAAAACATCTCTTGCCAAGAATATTCCGCCTGCAAATCTCGCATTATTGGCTGAAGCATCTCAAGTAACGGCACACTTATCGCCACTATTTGGCAACTGTCCCTTGAAGAATTCGCTCTTCGATAGTACAATCTCCGATCCTGTCGCGGGCTCTAGTCGGCGACGGGCCGAATGGAAGAAGTTTATCCGGAGAGGTGACAGAGTGGCTTATCGTGCTGGTTTCGAAAACCAGTGTGCCCGAAAGGGTACCGCGGGTTCGAATCCCGC
>CAYMSH010000150.1:0-13832 GCA_964392945.1 uncultured Planctomycetaceae bacterium
CCATCAGGCAGATGCGCCAACGGACGGATTTTCCCGTCGGCGTAACCGACTGCCAGGGCCCGCTGACATCCGCGCTGCAGGTCCTGGGCTATGAAAAACTGATCTACTGGATGTTCGATCATCCCGAGGCGATCCACGATCTGATGCAACTGGTCACCGACGCGCTGATCGAGTGGGTGACGTTGCAGAAACAGGCGGCAGGGCAGGAAATGACCGACGACGCCTACGTGCTCGGGATCAAAATCCCGGGCGGTTACGGCGGGGTGTGGATGTCCGACGACGATTCGGTGATTTTCGGCCCGGAGTTGTATCGCGAGTTCGTCGTGCCTTACAACAGCCAGGTGCTCCAGGCCTTCGGCGGCGGGAGCATCCATTACTGCGGAAACGCCAACCAACACATCGAAAACTACCTGGCCACAGAGGGGCTGACGAGCATCCAGAATCTGAACCTGGACAATCTCGACGCCGCGGCCCGGATGCGCAGCGCCCTGGCCGAGCGGAAGATACCCTACCTCGTGGCCGACTTCAGCGTCGCCGACGATCGTATCGACGATTACTACCGCACGCTCTTTGCGAAGATGGGCACGCGCGGACTGATCGTAACGACATACGCCGCCCCGGCGATCGCGCTGAGCGAGGGGCAGTACGCCCAGGCCAGTCGCGACCCGCTGGCGGTGGGCAAGGAAATCGAACGGGCTATCAGAAAATACAATCGACCCGCCGCGGGCGCATAACCGTCGCAGTCGGAGGCGAATAATGGCTGACCAGACCGTAGCATCGCTATTCTCCCAGTCAATTTCCCGCGAGGAGATAAAAGTATCCCAGTCCGATCAGCAGGTTCTCCGATCGCTGGCCGGCCGGATCTCCGAACTGGCGTCGCGCGACATCGAGCGGAAAAAGGCTGACCTCTGGCGGCGTCACAACGCCCTGGAACCCACGCGCCCGGTTGTGTTCTGCGATCCGGAGAACGGGTGGAACGAGATTATCACACCCGATCAGATCCGCTGCCAAGGGCAGCTCGCCCGCTCGTGGGAAACTCACCTTCGCAAGGAGATATTCTGGGCCGAGTCGATGGGCGACGACAAGGTTGTCGATTCCGTCCTGCGCGTCAGGCACGTTTACACCGAAAGCGATTGGGGCATGCACGAGCGGATAACCAGGTCCGAGGCCCAGGGTTCGTACAAGTGGGACCCGCCTCTGAGAAGTTACGATCTCCTGGATAAACTTCGCTTCCCGACGATCGAGGTGGACCACGAGGCGAGCCAGCAGTTGGCGGAACTGGCCCGTCAAACGTTCGCCGATCTCCTGACGGTCGAGCTGAAGACCCAATGGTGGTGGACGCTCGGAATGACATGGACGCTGATAAACCTCCGCGGGCTGACACAGATGATGCTGGACATGTACGATCACCACGACGAGTTACACCGCCTGATGGAAATCCTCCGCGACGGGCACCTGGCCAAGCTCGATTTTCTCGAAGAGAACAGTCTGCTGAGCCTCAACAACGACAACACGTATGTCGGCTCGGGCGGATTCGGTTTCACCGACGAACTTCCGCAGGCCGGCTCGACCGGGCCGGTGAGACTCATCGACATGTGGGGCTTCTGCGAAAGCCAGGAAACCGTCGGGGTCTCGCCGGAGATGTTCGAGGAGTTCGTTTTCCCCTACCAGATGCCAATCATGGAGCGGTTCGGCCTGAACTGCTACGGCTGCTGCGAACCGCTGGACAATCGATGGCATGTGGTCAAGCGTTTCCCGCGACTGCGGCGGATCTCGGTGTCGCCCTGGGCGGATGTCGAGAAGATGGCCCGGGACCTCGGAACCGACTACATCTTCTCGTACAAACCTCCGCCAGCCGACCTGGCCCGAAAGAACATTGACGCCGACCGCATCCGCGCCGACCTGCGCAACGTGCTGGAGATCACAAAAGGCTGTCGCATGGAAGTTATCATGAAAGACAACCACACGCTGGCCAACACTCCGACCAACGCAACACGCTGGTGCCAAATCGCCCGCGAAGAGGCCGAGAGGGCCTGGACCAAATGAGATACATTTGCCTTTGCACGCCGGCTGTGAGCTAGCTGCCCGGACGGCTTGCGGAGAATTCAGCGCCCTCTTTTCGCCACAGCCTGGCCATGATGATCCCGGTAATCAGGGTCAGCACGCAGAAGCCGGCTAGCGAGCCCCACCTGATCCAGGGCGCCTCGTCGTTGATCAACGAACTGCCGAACGCCGCGTAGAGAAAGGAGCCCGGCAGCATTCCAAGAAAAGTGGCCAGTATGAATGAGCGGGCCGGGATCGCGAGGGATCCGCTGACCAGCGAAATGATCTCGCACGGAACGATTGGGCAGACCCGCGTAAGGAACACCGCGCCGAAGCCGTGTCTCCGCAGGAACCTGGCCATGCGTTTCTTGTCGGTGTTCGTGTGAGTCGCCAGATAGGGATGGCCCAGACCCCGGCCGAACAGATACGCAGCAATCGAGCCGCTGACCCCCGCGGTCAGCGCCAGCAACGCCCCGGCCACCAGACCAAACAGGGCCCCGGCTACAACGGTAGTGAGCCATCGCGGCGCCCAGGTTGCATTCAACACACTGGCCAAGACAACATATATGACCGGCGCCCAGCCGTTGGAGCTCTTGACCCACGATTGAAGAGATTCCTTAGTCAGAAAACCAGTATACATCGCATAACCGATCGCCAGACCCGTACACAGAAGAATCAGCCAGAAGACCACAAAACGGATCTTCGCCGATCGCTTTCCAACACCAGTATCTTCAGCAGGCTCTTTCACCATTCAAAACCCAACATCACTCGATAGCATTATTCAGGAGAAGAAAGGATACAGACAGCAAGCCTGACAGGACATCTAATTCCGAAGCCGCTATTCTTGTGTTTTAAATGCTGACTCCGCTGCACTTGTGTAATACACTGACTGGAGGCCTGGCCCGACCAGGTGAAAGGACCATACGCATGAGTATTAGAAACGCGATACTGGCCGCTGCAACGGCGATGCTTACCCTGGCGACTGTCGTTTGCGATATTGGTCCAGCCCATGCTCGGACCGGCAAGAAGACCGCTGTAACATCCGGTCGCGGTGATGCTGTGCGGCTGCTCCGGGAACGCAAGGCCCAACTCGCGGCCGACAGCAGCGGTAAGCACGCTCCGATCGAGTTCGGCGCGGTGCAGTGGCGTTACGACTACGACGAAGCCGCCGCGGTGTCGAAGAAGACCGGCAAGCCGATGCTGATACTCTTCCAGGAAGTACCCGGCTGCATGACCTGCCAGCTCTTCGGCTGCGGGCCGCTGTCCCATCCGCTGGTCGTTGACGCGTCGAATGAGTTCATACCCGTGGCCGTGCGGAACAACGTTAAAGGCCAGGACCGCGACACGCTGGTCAAGTTCAAGGAGAAGTCCTGGAATAATCCCGTCGTCCGATTCACCCGTGCAGACGGCGCCGACCTGATCGCGCGAAAGGCCGGAATCTATTCAACCGGCCAGTTGCTCCAACGGATGGGCGCGGCGCTGAAAGCAGCCAAACGCCCCGTACCGAAGTACCTTGAACTTGTCGCATTCGAATACGCTCCACAGAAGCGACAGTGGGCCACATTCGCCATGCACTGCTACTGGGTCGGCGAGCAGAAACTCGGGCAGTTACCCGGCGTGCTCTCGACGCGAATCGGCATGCTGCAGCGGGCCGAAGTCGTTGACGTGCAGTTTGATCCGACCGTGATCTCATACGATCAACTGCTGGCCAAAGCCGCGGAGCTTCGCTGCGCAAGCAAGGTGTTCGCCCGCACCGACGAGCAGAAAGAGCCCGCCGCCGCACAGGGCAAGCACAAGATCGTTCGAACAGACGAGGCGACGAACGCCAAGACGACCCAGCAGTATCACCTGGCGCATCGCAAGCCGTATTTCTATCTGCCGCTGACGGCGCTGCAGGCGACAAAAGCAAACGCCGCCAGCGCCGCCCGAAAGAGCCCCGCCCAGTGGCGTTCGCCGAGGCAGATCAAAATCACGGACAAGCTCGCACCCCTCCTGAAAAAGACGCCGAAAGCCTTGAAGACCCTGAAGCCCGATCGCGGCCCCATTGGCGTCATACGCTACGCCAGCCAACTGCAATCAGCGCTCGAAGCGGGAAAATGACGCCCAGAGGCGTTAACCGCTCGATTTGATCCTGCGCAGTTCCACACGCACGCGTTCTGCGTGGCCTTGGGGTATGACTTCGGGCCAGTGATGCCTGATCACGCCGTCAGGACCGATAAGGTAAGTGCAGCGTATCATGCGTTCATGGGTCTCTGTGCCTAACGCACTGGTGACCCACGCGCCGTATTGACGCATCACCTTCTTTTCAGGATCGCTCAGGAGCGTCAGCGCCAGATCGTACTTCTCGATAAACTCGGTGTGCATTTCCGGACTGTCGGGACTCACGCCGAGGATAACGGCTCCCATGTCCCGGAACCGCCCCAGAAGAGCGGTGAACTCCGTAGCCTCGCACGAGCAGCCCGGGGTGTCGTCCTTGGGGTAGAAGTACAGCACGACCCACTTGCCCTTGAGGCCGCTGAGCTTGACTTCAGTCGAGTCCTGATCCGGCAGCGTGAAGTCCGGCGCGGGACGACCGATTGCCTGGGAGCTCTTGGACGCAGCCTGCTCCATGTCTGACGACTTGTACTGTTTGCCGCCGCAGCCCGGCAGGCACAGAAACGATATGACGCACGCGAGAATTAATCCTGTCTTAGCCACAATAATCGCCCTTTCATTCCAGAGTCGCAAGAACGGCCGGCCTGCAGGCCGACGTGTTATCTGCATTATAGGCGCCAAGTAGGGGATAGAGCGCTGGGGGCGCGGTCTTGTTGATCGCGACCCGATCGGTGCGGATTCTTGTAATGGTGGGCCGGCGGTGTTTCAGCGAGTCTTTGCGGCCGGCTTGTCCCAATCATAGTGAACCATCGTGCCCCAGTTTCCCAGGATGAACTGCAGTTGCGGGCGTTGGGTGTCGCTTCGTACGGTGAAGGTTATCTTCTTGCTCGCGCGGGTGTAGAGTTTGCCCGTGCTGCCGCTTCTGCCAACGAAGATCGACAACCTTCCGCCGTCATGGGCTTTGCGAGTCAGTCCGGAGGTTCGGACCTCAAAACCCTGTCCGATCAGGTGGGCCATCTTTTTACCGCCGGCCTTGCCGATCAGCGTCAGGGTGAAGGTGTCGCCTTTCTTCAAGGGCCGCGGGATGTCGCCCTGGATCTCGACCTGGAACTTCCAGTCGCTGGTGATGGTCTTGTAGGATTCGTTAAGGTGATGGACGATGGCCTTTCTCGCATTGAGGCGGACGGTCGTCTGGAACCAGCTCCAGTACATTAGATTTCGCCTACCGCCGGTTTTCACCAGGGGCTTCTTACCGGGATTGACTTTCGGATACCCGCCCTTCAGCACCCACACATTCTTCCGGGCGGGAGTCTTGGGCGTCTCGGGAGCCTTGGGCGTTTTCGGCGTCTTGGGCGTTTTCGGCGTCTTGACGGACCCGGGGTCGCAGTATCCGACCACGACAACGATCGTTGCTCCCATGCTGACTCCGACACCGGGCTGGACCGACTGGGAGAGGATCCGGTTGTGGTCTGCGGGGTTGCTTACGTTCTTGAACGTCCATTTGAGGCCCAGCTTCATGTTCCAGACCGTCGCCCGGGCCTGCTGGAGCGTCACGTTCTGCAAGTTCGGGACCGCGATGTCGACAACCACGGGGCGTTTCAGGATCGAGCTGATGTTCCTCATACGGCGTTCGAGATCAAGCTGGTCCTGGTTGAGCACCGCCAACTGGCGCCGCATGCCGGCGACGTATTTGGCGTGTTCGGCCATAAGGTGCTTCCGCCAGACCTGGGCCTTTTGTCCGGTCCCGTAGAGCTGGCGCAGGTGGTCGACGATTTGTCGGTCAGTCCAGCCTCGCCATTGGCCCGAACCTTTCAGGTTATGGACGAATATAGTGTTCGGGTTGGCCAGACATTGCTCGTACCGCCCGATCAACGTGTTGTTGTGCGTGTGGCGGATGTGCAGTTGGACGTACTCGGCCTTCATCTGCTCGGGGTTGGTTTCGGTTAACGCCAGGGCGTCTGAGACCCCGAGGCCCACCAACAGGGATACTGCAATCAGGATTATAATGATTGTCTTCATGGCTCTGCCCTTTCAGTCTCCGGCGTGTTTGATTTTCGATGCCAGGTCCACACGGTCGGGCTCGCTGGTCTATCCATGCAAGCGGCGCAGGCAAGCGAACCGAACGCGAGAAATGAAAAAAACACAACAAAAAGTCGTGATCACAAGATGTTGGTGATTCGCCCCCATGCCGGCTTGCAACATGTCGCCGGGCCCCGAGCTTCAGATCTGATTCTGTGGATACCCCAACCCCTTCTTGATACAGGGATTGCGATATAATTGTCGAAGAGGTCGCCGGCAGTTAACCCGCTATCGGCCGAAAATCACAGCGATCGCCGCGGCGCACGCTGCGGCCGCTGCGCAGGGGACCAGGTAGATCGCTCGCCAGCGGAATTTGCCTTCGGGCGTCTTCAGGCGGTCCATAACTACGCCGGTTATTTGCGTGCCGATGAACAGGCCGAATCCGAACATCACTACGGTGTACAGGCCTTGGGCGGAACTGGCGATTTGGGAGACCCCGGCAGGGGCGACCTTGTTTACGTAGACAAATCCTACGTTGATGAAAAACGCATACGCCAAACCGTGCAGCGCCTGGGAGGCGATGACCAGCAGTTTTGGTTTGCCGGCCGCATACGCTCCGTACATAGCCAGCCACAGCGTTGCCCCTATGGCGAAAACCCAGCGGAACCCGATGCTCGCCAGCACGCGGCTTTCGTAGAACGCCATGAAGGCCATCGCGGCGACCTGTGCGACCTGTGCGATGGTCATCACCGCGGGCATGTTGCGGCTCTGCACGCCGAGCTCGCCGAGGTACGGCGCGGTTCCGAGGAAGTAGAACTGCAGTTGTGTGGCGAGAACGAACCCGACAACCAGGAACACGAGGAAGTCGATGTTCTTCAGCAGCGACAGGGCCTCGGTCAGCGGCTGTTCGGCTCCGGGAGCCGGCGTGTGCGGAAGCAGCTGGCAGTAAGCACCCATCACCAACGACAGGACCCCGGCCAGGACCAGGCAGTCAGCCCCGTCTCCGCTGCCCTTTACTCGCCGCCAGAGGGCCAGGGCCCAGCCGACAAGCACCCAGCCGATGACCCCCCAGACAAATACCGCGAACGACGAGACACCGGCGTCGCCGAGGTGCGTGAACATAAGCGAGTTGACCAGCGCCAAAGTCGGCGCGAACGCCAGACCGTATAACCCCATCACGCCAAACAGCGGCCAGAATGTCTTGCGCCAGGCCGCGACCAGCAGCAGCACGCCGCCGGCCAGGTGCGCCGCCGAAAGGAACGATTCGGTGGCGATCCAGCGATCGACGATCTGCCCGGCGATCAGCGGTGATATAATGCAGCCGAGGAAAACCGTACCGTAGATCCACCCGGTCTGTTTGCCGCTGAACTTCAGCGGCCCGAGCAGGCGGGCGGCCAGCACGGGCGACCAGGCGCCCCAGACGGCGAACTGAAGGAACATCATCAGGCTCAACTTGATGTACAGGGGCCAATCCATGTTCGTCTCCTTTACCAAGCCATGCGATACGGTGATTATACCGGTTCGAGGCCGGGATCACAGTGTCCACAGCGTGCGCATCGGGCGAGACGACCTTGCCGAGCGTCTGGTGAATCTAGTCACTTCGGCGCCTTGACTGTCCTTATGCGAATACTCTGGTCGTTCGAACAGCTGGCCAGGCGAGTTCCGTCGGGCGACCAGGCCAGACCGGTTACTGCGGCGCTGTGGCTCCGGAAGAGCAGTCTGGGCCTGCCGTTTGCGTTCCACAGGCGCACCGTCCCGCCGTCGTCGCCGGATGCTATCGTTTCGCCCTTGGGGCAGTACGCCGCGGCCAGGATCCACTTGGTGTGTCCGATCATCGTTCGCACCAGCTTGCCGGTCTCGGCGTCCCAGACATAAAGCCTTGAGGCGTGTCCGCCGGCTATGAGCTGTTTTCCGCCGGGATGCCACGCCAGAGTTCGCAGCGACGTGAGCATCCGCTTGCCCTTGGCCAGCGGCGGGGTCAGGATCCTGGACTTCTTGTCGGCGTCCACGTCCCAGAGCACGGCCACGCCGTCGTGGCCGGCCGAGGCCAGGAGTTTGCCGTCCGGGGAAAACGCCACAGTCGTTAGCGAGTTGGAGTGCGTCTTGTGCGACAGCAGCTCCTTGCCGCTGGCCAGCAGCCAGACCTTCACCGTCCCGTCGAACGCCCCGGCCGCCAGGCGCTTGCCGCAGGGAGATAGCCCCAGACACGTCACGTTTTCCTTGTGTCCGGCGAACTCTCGAATCTGCAGGCCCTCGGCCCTGTCGTATAGGCGAACAGTTTTCTTGTTCTTGCATGTGGCCAGGATGTTTCCGTCAGGCGTAAACGTCGCCTGCCAGCCCGATGCGTTGTCAGAGGGATCTTCAGTTCGCAGCAGCTTCCCGCTGTGCGCGTCGAAGAGCATATACGGGTAGCTATCGTTCCCCGAGACCAGCCATTTCCCGTCGGGAGACCAGGACACGGACTTGGGCCAACCGTGCAGCTTGCGGATCGCACCGACAAATTCCGGTCCCTCAGGTTCCGTAGCGGAGGCCTTTTTCGGTGGGACAACGGGTTTGGCCGGCGTCTTGTCCTGCAGGAGGAACGGGCCTATCGACGTCTTGTCCGGATCGCGATAGACTTTGACCCCGCCCAGGGCCGTGTAAAGAGCCAACCACTCGGCCTTGGGCGCTCGGATTCCGTTCAGGCTCAGCTTCTCGAGCTGCTTGAGGGTTCGCAGTTGCCTGAAACCCGCGGGCGTTATCGGACACCCCGAAAGCCCCAGATACCTCAGACTGCGGAGAGACCTCAGCGATCCGACTCCGCTTCCGGTGACCTTGGTGTTATTCAGGCGCAGATACTCCAGGTTGTTCAAGCGGCGCAGGTGAGCCAGGCCCGCGTCGTCAACAGCGGTTTTCGGAAGGTCCAGGTGTTTGAGCTTCGTCAGGCCGGCGAGGGCCTTAAGGGCTTGCCCGGTGAGTTTTGTGGAACTGGCCTGAATCCGCTCCATGCCGCGGAATGCGGAGATCAGGGCGAAACCCTTGTCAGTAACCGCAGAACCGTCAAGCATGATGGTCTTGAGATTCCTCAACTGGCGCAAATGAGCGAAACCGCTGCCGGTCACGCTGGTCTTGCTAACGTTTAGAGCCCCCAGAGTCGTGATGCCGGCAAGGTGCTTAAGCCCGTCGTCTGTGATTCCGGGGCCTTCCAGAATCACCGTACTGACGTATCTGAGCCCTTTCAACGCCGCGAGATTCTCGTCCCGCGCCTTGTCGCGCTGAAACATCACCATGATGACTTTGCCCTTGGCGTAGGCTGGGATCGCCACAGTCGAAGCGGACATACGGAGTCCGGCGACAACACGCGGATCATCCGGCGGCCCCTTGAGAGCGTCGTTGGCGGTCAATGGCGCCAGCATAACCGCCAGACACAGAATAACTCTATACATGTCCATCACCTCTGGTATCTGTTTTCGCCTGCGATTGTCGCGGACTTCTTGAGGAATTGTATCGCCTCTGAAGGGGACGTCGACAATAATTCTGTTCGTTCCCCGGCGGGGCTCACAGTGTCCACGGCCCGCGCATTGGGCGAGACAGCAGCCTGTTGGCTTGCCGGTCGCCTGTGAACTTCTCGGTTTTCGGATCCCAGGTGAGTTTGCGTTTGACGCGACATGCGATCTCGCCCAGCAGGCCCAGGCTCGAGGCGGCGTGACCGGCTTCGACTGGCGAGACGACTTTGCCGCCGGTGCGAACGGCCTTTAGGAAATCGCCGGTGTGGTTGTCGCTCTTGTGCAGGCGCACGTCTTTGGGGCCCAGGACGACTTTCAGCAGCGAGGCCGGCTCGGCGCTGATGCCCCTGCGGTTAACGTGCACCCAGCCCTTGTCGCCGATGAACCTGCAGCCCTGGGCGTTGGGATTGCCGGTGTCGGAATAGGTCATCGTCAGCCCGTCGGGGTAAACGTACTGACCTCGCCAATCGTTCAGGTTGTCGGTGAGCCCGTCGTTTCGATACCCGCCTTTGCACGTCAGTTCGAACGGTTTAGTCGCGATATCCGGACAGCCCCAACAGGCGATGTCCAGGTGATGGACGCCCCAGTTCACGATGAACCCGGCGCAGTAGTCCCAGATCAGGTACCAGTCGGGCCAGGCGTGGCGGCCGGGGCTGTAGGGCTTCTTCGGCGCCGGGCCGAGGAACATGTCGTAGTCCAGGCCCTTCGGCACGGGCAGCGGTCCGGCCGGTCCGCTGTATTTCGGTTTAAATGACGGGCCCGGGGCTCCTACGGCCACAGTGCGGATCTTGCCGAGATACCCGTTCCGCGACAGCTCGCAGGCGAACCGGAAGTTGCGGCCCGATCGCTGTTGGGTGCCGGTCTGGAACACGCAGCGGTAGCGGCCGACCGCGGCGCGAATCGCCTGGCTCTCGGCCAGTGACACGCCGAGAGGCTTCTCGCAGTAGATCGCCTTGTTGGCCTTGGCGGCGGCTACTGCGATCAGTGCGTGCCAGTGGTCCTGGGGGGCTATTACGACAGCGTCGACGGATTCGCGGGCCAGGACCTTACGGAAGTCGCCGGTCTCGAAGCAGCCTTTCCCCGCCAGCTTGGCGGCGCGGGCCCGGCGATCGCTGAATACGTCGCAGACCGCGACGATCCGGGCCTCCTTGCGAGCCCTGAACGAGCGAAGCAGCATCGTGCCGCGCGAGCCTGTACCGATCACGCCGACACCGATCCGATCACTGGGAGCGGTCTTATCCGGCCCGGCCAGGACTGCCGCCGGCACGATTTGCGGCAGGACCAGAGCAGCCGCCGCGCCTCGGAGCAGATCGCGCCTCGTCGCCTTGCCCCGCTCGCCGGCCTCGGGCTCCGAGACATCGGCGCCGGTGAGGTTCATAGCGTTCATAGTGTCCATAGAAAAACTCCTGGCGTGTGTCGCCGGCGGATCATCGTTATCTCTGATCCTCGGGCGTGGGACTCTTCGGGGCGATAACCTGATCGAACGTTACGCCGATTCGGTAGTTCGGATGCTTCTTGTACCTGATGTTCCTGCGGCCCCAATAGGAACCGTAGTACTGACAGTTGGTGTCAACCCAGCGGGCGACTTTGGCCTTCTCTGCAGCGGTGAGCCTGGGCGAGCAACTGGCCGCCAGTTTGGCCGCACGCTTCTTCTGGTCAGCTTTCAAATTCCAGACCTTCATGCCCAGCATCTTCAGCAGCACGCTCTGGTTGCCGAAGAGCGTGTGGGCCTCTCGGTACTTCGCATCGGTGCCAAGTTCATCGATATTCATGCCGGTAAGACGGCCCTTGCGATGTCTTTCTCTCGGCGTCCTGACCAGGGATTCGTAGGATGCGCTGAAATGAGTTGTCTCGGTCCCTCGCAGATCCAGCCCGCCGGCGGGTTTGGCGCCGTGGCAGGAGATGCAATGCTTGTCCCATATCGGCTGGACGATGTCTTTATAGTCCAGGACAATCTTCCCGCTCGACTCGCCGGGTCCGGGGCGCTTGGTGACATCTTCGGGCTTGCGCCGAAAGGCGATGGCGTTCGGCTTGAGCGGCGGCGATTCGTTAGGCGTTTCGTGGCATCCGATACAGCTTGCGACTTCTCCCGGCATGTAGTTGACGTACGTACGTTCGGATTGGATCATTCGGTATTCGGCGTCCAGCGCCTGGAAGTAGATTGCCCGCCCGGCCGGGACGGTGAAATTCGCCGACCCGTCCTTTTCAACCTTCGCTATTCCCCACTGAGCGGCCACCCAGAGATGCGTGCGCAGAGAAATCGCCGCATGCTGCTGATGGGCCGTGTCATACGTCGCCGCATGCGGATAGCCCTTTCGCCGCGCCGCCCAGGGCCGGGGGACCTGCTCCATGACCCTCAAATACTTGATCGTGCCGGGCTCGGTTTTTTCCATACCGTGATACACGTTCATCACCAGGCACTGGGCCTTGCCTTTGGCGGCGAGGGCCTTGTCGTGGTTGGCGGTGGGAACCTTGGGCTTCTTGCGGGGCTTCAGGGGGACCGGCTGCCAGCAGGATGTCTTCTTTTCCTTGTGGAACAAGTGCTTGGCTCCGTCATCCCAGAGCAGGTACATGCCCCAGGCGTTCTCCTTGGCCCAGTGAGTTCCCTTCGGCGTGTAGCATACCAGGAACAGTTTCTCCGAAATCGGATACGGGTCCCGGAAGAAGGCGTTATGGCCCGGGCCGTCCTTGGAAGGTCTTCCGAATTCAGGATCTATGCCCCAGACCGGCCAGGGGCATTCGGGGGTGATATTCGTCTGTGCGTCTTCGGAGCGGATATTCTTGTTCACGTCGATCTCCATTACCGTGCCGATGGCGTTGTCCATGTGGTAGGCGCCGAGGGCTACGTATTTGTTGATGGCTCCGGGTATGGGGCGGCCTTGAATAATGGTGAACGGTTTCTTGATATCATTACCGTACACTTCGCGGCTTCGGCTGCCGTCGGGGTACATCGACCAGAGACATTTGACAGTCGTGGCGCCCTTGTCGACATATTCCCAACGTGAATACAGGATCTCGCCGCTGGGCATAACAACGGGGCAAAACAGGCTCACCATGTCCCTGCTGAGTCTTCGCATGGACTTGCCATCGGCGTCCATCCGGTACATGTTGGTGGTGGTGAAGATGTCCGGCCCGTCGCAGATCGTCGAAATCTGGCAGCGTGTGGAGACAAATGCAATCCCGCCGTCGGGCAGGTAACAGGGGTGCATGTCGTCGGTGCCGTGGTGATAGTCATTAGATTCGCCATGGTGGTATTTGTCCCAGTTACTGTCCCACAGCGTTCGCACCTTGTAGCGTTTCTGCAGGGCGTCTTCGTTCTTGGGCGGAAAAGTCAACTGCCTGATCTTGCCGGTCTTGATAACCGCTTCGTAGATTCGATAGCCCTCCATGTGGTCATCTTTGAAATCGAATACGATTCTGCGGGCGTCGTATGAAATGTCGAATCGATTCACAACGCCGGGCTTGGGCATTTTGATTTCCCGGACCGACCCGTCGTTGAGGTCGAGAATGCAGACGCCTCCGCCGGGCTTGAACTCACTGTTGATGTGCTCGGTGTAATAATGGTTGGGATTCAGCGTGCGTCGGCGGATGAACACTATTTTGTCCGTTCCCAACGTCTTTTTGAGTTCGCTTCGTACCTCCCCGACAGTTCGATCGGCGGGTTTGGTCTTCGGCTCGCTCTGCGCAGCGGATTTGTCCGGCGGCCGCGTCGCGCCTTTCTTCTCGGCGCCCGAGACCGCAGTCGCAAAATGCATCATCAATACAACACCCACCAATAGCGTTCCCAATACTGTAGTTACAAGCACCTTACGCATGTTCTGCCTGCCTTATGGACCGTTGTTAGTCAACACTTCCTGTATAGCGTCTCTCCCGGTGATTGTATCCGATGCGGCGCGTTGAGCAATCTGAATCTCGGACCCGGGCGGCGCCAGGCTCCGGCCGGGGGGTTTCTTCTGTCACCGGCCATGAATATTGACGCGCGATGGGTAGTACTGCCGGCCACTGCGCGTTACACTGGAAACTCGGTTTGAGACCATACTAGGAACTTTCAGACACAGGAGAACTGTACCATGAGAACAACTCTTAGGAGCTGGGTCATATTCGGCGCAGCAGTCGCTCTGTCGGCCGGCATTGCAGCCGGCGGCGTGGGCGATTTAACGTACGCCAAAACGGCTCCGCCGGGCGTATCCC
>CAYMSH010000151.1:0-13776 GCA_964392945.1 uncultured Planctomycetaceae bacterium
GCGTTGTTCCGCTGCGCTCCACAACGCCTCGATCCAACGCTTAACATCCAATTTACAGAAAAGAAATTACACTACCGCGACCGATGCTGCGTGATGATGAATTTATAACGTGACGAGGTCACGAGAATGTTTGATCGTTTGCTAATTACGGGACGAGATCGATGCGCCCCTGGGTTAACCGCCCGACCGATAGAATGATCCGTCCCAGGCGTAAAGATAAAGTGATCTCCGCAATAGATTGTGCGGACGATCGGATAGCAGGCTGCACGATTAGCATTTAAAGTTGAAAAACTAAAACTCGGCTGTTCGAGTATGGGCTTGACGTCCGGCTACATAGCGGGGCGACAGAGAAGCCGCTATTCGCTGAATTCTGACGTCCCGCTACATAGCAGGGGCGAAAGAAGGAAAGCGACGGTTCTGTCGCCCCGGATGGGGCTCTGCTTATGTTGGGTCCGTTGCCCCAGCCCTGACGGACTGGGCTACAATTATGCACGGCCCTACGAGCCTCAGATCGGAACTAACTGCATACATACGCCGGAAAAACTCGCTGAATCCGGATCATCTCTCAACAATCTGCCGGCCGCTATTCCGGCACGGTCACTTTGGCCATGTTCGCAACTCGCATCGGATGGACTTTGCGGTAGACTTCACGCGGCTCCATGACAACGCCGTCGACTGTCAGGATGTCCTTCTGAATGCTGATTCCGAACTGCCTTTCGTTTTCCTCGAGGTACGGGAGGATCAGCTTCCAGTCCGCGTCAGTCAGTTCGGCGTATTCGGCGCCGTTAAGCTGCTCGTCCACTAGTTGCCGCTCCGGATCGCGAATGAATATCGCCCCGCCGGAGGCTAGTGAAAACAGGTTCGAACCGGGGTACGGGGTCTCCTGGGGCCTTACGTTTCCGTGATCGTCCACCCACAAACCGTTTACGATAACAAACCCGCCGCCGTCGTGCGGATCGCCGGCCATGAACGATTCGGCCAGGAAGTCCAGCGCCGTTCCGTTGATCACAACTCTGGGTTTTCCCACTGCGTTGATCAGCGGACGACCGGCCGCGTTGCCGAGTACGTAAACTTCCCCGCCCTTGGCGCCGTACATGAACGTCTGGCCGACGTCGCCGTAGATCACCAGCTTACCGCGTTTCATAATCTGTGCGAGCTGGTCTTGGGCGCTTCCGTGAATGTGCATCTCAAACCCGTCGGCCCCGCTGCAGATGTAGTCGCCGCTGGAGCCGTACAGATCGATCCGAACGTCGTCGGTCTCGGGACCCATTCCAACGCCGTGGAACCGCTGGCCGCGAAGATGGTAGACCATGAACCGCTTCCAACCCAACTTGAACGCCTTGGCCATCAGGACCGCGTCGCAGTCGTCGCCTTCGGGCTGGAACTTCTCGGCGTCGATAACGAGTATCTCTTCGCCGGCTTCCGGGGCGACGAGCATATCTCGCGTGGCGAAATCGATTCGTCGCCAGAGCCCGGTCGACGACTGATTGAACATCGGAGCCAGGGCGAACAGCTTCCTGAGGGTCTCTTCAAGAACGTAGAGCACCGAGCTGCGACGCTTGTCGCCGGTGTAGTAATGATGATCGTGCAGCCAGGTGATCGCCTCGACGGCCGTCAGCTTGGCGTTGCTGTCGTCGGCGGCGGCCACAATCGCTTCGCAGTACAGACCCAGATCGCCGGGGGACCAGTTCGGCAGGCCCATCACGTCGGCCCGCACGCCTTTTACGTTTCCGTCGTGCAGGTGCTTGGCGACCATCTTCTTGATCGAGTTGGGCATGTTGGGCACCTGGCGACGATGGACCATGTCGCATCGCACCGAGCCGGCGTCGGCCTCCACAACGTGGCCGAACTTGTCGGAGCACTCCATCGTGCGGTAGCCCTTTTCGTCTTTAGTCACTGTGAATTTGAACGCCCCGCCGTCGGTGTGGCTGCCGCCGCGAACGTTCCAGTACCTGTCGGCTACGGGGCAGAATCTCTCATCTTCAGCCGCCAGGTTACGCAGCGTCGCGTCGATCGCCTGCTTCTCCGAACAGACCAGACCGATCTGCACGTTTCCGCTGCCCGAAAGTGCGAACACTTGCGGGCGGAGCATCGCCGTGTCGGTAATCGCCAGGAGCTGGATCTCGTCCTTGTCCGGATCGGTGCGCGCGATGATGAAGAACCACGGCCCGTCGGGCGAACCGTGCATGTGCCTTGCCTGCACGGCGCGGTAGGCCTTCTGCTTCTGGGGCGCCAGGCGGTCGAAGTCAAGCTCCGTAGTCGGGGCCATCGCCTCGATAATGTACTCCAGCGGGTAACCGTACGTGCGGTTCAGCAAATCGAAATGCAGCGCGCCTACTTCGGTATCGGTAAGGAACATCGGATGGACATTGTGCTGCTTGAGGTACTCGGATATCCCGTGGAAGTTCGCCAGGTCGCCGTTGTGTACCAGGGCCTCGTTCATTCCGATAAACGGATGGGCCCCGCCGGGATGCCAGACCCGACCGCGGGTGGGGAACCGCTGGTGGGCGATCCACATTCGAGCCCGGAAGTCCTCCAGGCCGTAATACTCAACAACCTGCTCGGCGTAACCGACGATCTTGAAGATCATCAGATCGCGAGCGTGGCTCAAAACGAACGCTCGCTGCTTGCCAAGCGATGCGTAATATTTCTGGTTCAGACGGAATGAGTTCTGGTAGATGAATTCGTCTTCAACCGCCCGATTGACCGGCCCGAGATTGTTGGCCTCGGCGAATGCGGCGAGATTCTCCTCTTTTACGCGAACGAAGTATCGCACGATATCCGGCGGGCGAGTGTCCAGGCCCATTTCACGATAGTCGGCGACCGGGGTCAGGCGGACCTTGTGATCGACCCGCAGGAACGGAGCGATGCATTCGCGTTCGACCTCGGCCTCGGCGTCGCTGTCCAGCAGCGCGATCTGCAGGATGTAGTTGTTGCGGAGCGTCTCGGCGTCCACACCGAGCTGCTTGGGGCTGAACGAAGCGGTCGCGATCCCGCCGCCCTTGCCGTTTCCGCGATTGTGCATCTGGATCGAGGGTTCGAATATCTGCCGGCCGCGAATGCGCACCGTCGAGACCATTCCCACCACGCCGCAACCGCCCTCTTCGGCGGTCTTGATCGTTTGCGGCGGCGGGCACTGCTCGGCCAGCACGCCCCTGGAAGCCAGAATACGTTTTGCAGTATCGTTCATGCTATTAGCTTTCAATCGACGCGGCCGCGTTGTCGGCGGCGATGGGTGTGTAGTCAAGATGCCGCAGCACGTCGGACTTCCCGACGAGCTGGCGAATACTGCTCATACCGAGCCGCTGCAGCAGGCGGCGGATCTCCAGGCACCATGCGTGCAGGAGGTTCGTCAGACGCTGGGTGGCCCAGTCCTCGGTGTACATCTTCGCAAGCTCGGCGTCGGTCGTCGCGATTCCCCTCGGGCAACCGCGTCCCGACTCGCACGCGCCGCAGCGGATGCACTCAAGTGCGATCATCTCGGCGGTGCCGATAACTACGCCGTCGGCGCCCATGGCGATAGCCTTGGCCACGTCCCAGGCGCTTCGAATTCCACCCGAGGCGATCAGCGTAATCTTGTCGCGAACGCCCTCTTCACAGAGGAACCTGTGGACTTTCGGGATCGCGTATTCGATCGGCATTGCGATGTTCTTCTTGGCGATGTCGGGCGCGGCTCCGGTTCCGCCGTAGCTGCCGTCGATGTGTATCACGTGCGCGCCTGCGTAGTAGCTGCCGACAGCGACCATGTCAACGTCATTCGGCGTGGAGACCTTGACCGACACCAGGGCCTTCGGACTGATCGCCTTGATCCAGTCAACGTGCTTCTGGTGATCTTCAACCGAGTAGACCGAGTGGAACGGGAACGGCGAGAACAGCGAGTTGCCGACCACAGCCTCCCGCATTTTGGCTACCGATTCGGTGACCTTGTCGCCGAGCAGGTGTCCGCCGAGGCCGGGCTTGGCGCCTTGAGCGTATTTGAACTCGACCATCCGCACTCGCTGAACGGTCTCCTCACGCACGCCGAACAGGCCGGTGGCGATCTGTGTGATAACGTGATCGTCGTACGGCATGAGCCTTTCAGGGTAACCGCCCTCGCCGCTGCAGGTGAACGAATCGAGCTCGGCGTACGCCCGGGCCCGGGCTACGATCGTATCCTCGTTGATCGAGCCGAAGCTCATCCCGCCGCCGTAGATCGGCATACCGATCGTAACTTCCGGGCGATTGTCGCCGGTGCGGTTCAGCGGGATTCGCATGTCGATGTCTTCGAGCTTGACCGGCGCGGGAGATTCGGGGAACACAAAATCGATCCGATCGAACCCGCCGCCGGAGGCTCCTGTGCGGTATTCGGCCCCTTCGGGGTCGATCCGTCCGGTCTCGGCCTGGGACCAGGTGGCCTCGAGCAGATCCGCCGGCCAGCGCGGATCGCCAAAGGTCTTCCATTCGGGGTTGTTTCCGACACGAATCGCGTCAACGGGGCAGACATCGCCGCAGTAGGAATCCTGGGCCTTGCAGAACCCCGCCCCGATGCACTTTTCGCTGAGAGGCGCTGTCATGCAGGCTCCGGCCTTGCGGTGGACGCCGTATTTGCACGTGAATACGCACTTGCCGCAGCTTATGCACGCGACCGATCGGGTCACGCGATAGCGGATCAACTGGTTGAGGAAACGCGACTCGCAACGCTTGATGGCGTTGTCTTTCGGGGCTTCGGATTTCTCCAGCGGATCAAGAGCAGCCTGGGCCTGGGCTCCGACGGGCTCGTTGCGGGCTCCGAATATCGGGGCGAACGATTCTGCTTCCAGATCGTCGAAGAACATCGCCCGACCGGCCTCGCCGCGAAGGCGACGGACCTCGCGAATACCCATGGCGCCAAGCACTTCCAGCAACTGGGAATGCCACGAGCCCATCAGGTTGACCAATCTCTGGGCGCCCCACTTGAGATCGACATTCTCAAGCTCGACCGGGCAGGATACCCCGTCAGGGCAAGATCCGCACATGCGACATTCCATACCGACCAGCAGCGGGATATCGACTCCGACTCCGTCGGCTCCGCAGACGATCGCCTTGGCGACGTGCTCGGCCATTCCAATCCCGCCGGTAACCAGCAGCGACATCTGGTCGCGAACACCGGCATCGACAACAGCGGCGTGAACTTCCCGCATCAATGTGGTTACGAATGCATCGCCGGCTGCGCCCCGGCCTGAACCTTTCAGGTCGGCGTGAACGTGCAGGTTTTCAGCTCCGCCCAGAGCCAGCTCAGCAGCTCGCGCCGGAGCGTTTTCGTCCAGCTTCAGGCGTATGGAGATAACGGCGGTATCGTTTACCTGGCGAATCTTCTGCAATGTTTCGAATACGTCGGCTCCATCGGCAATTTCGATCATCGGCGCCCCGGCCAGATCGTTTATATCGTCGCGGGCCGGGTCGAACCGCAGCGCGATCGTCTCGGCGAATCGCCCGTCCAGCAGTATGGCTTCCGGAACGCTCAGGATTATCAGCGTTTTGATCTCGGCGGCGGCGGCGACCATCGCGGCCTGCATCGCCGGAGTCATCACGGGCCAGTCCGGCGGATCCAGCAAGATCGGGATCGGCAGATCAAGCACCGGCGGCATGTCTGTTGTAAGGTTTCCATCCGCGTCGAACGACAGCGACTCGGGACGCCGACCGATGTCGATCGAGGTGCTGATGTACTCGCGCCCGTGGATTCCATCTCGCGTGGGTCGAACGATCTCGGACATGTCGGTCCATATCTGGTCGAACCCCTCGCCTACGAATCGTCCGCGATAACCCGCGCCTGAAAACCGAATCTTGCCGGTCCTGGCCTGCTTCCAGATGCTGGTGATCATCTCCGGGGTCCAGTAGTCGTCGCCCATGGCCTCATAGCTGCGGTTCTTGACGCGGGTCAGGATGCGTTTCTTGCATTCCTGCACGCACCGCATGCAGTTAATGCATTCGTGGTCGGCGCTGTCGGTGACTTGCGAGGCGTCGAACTTCCGATCCTGGTAGACCCCGTACACACAACTTTTGCGTTTGACGCATTCGAGGCACCCGAGACATCCGTCGGCCTCGATCGCGCTGAAACGCGACACCGGGGCGAACCTCGGGGCGGTCTCGAGAGTCTCTACGTGATATTTCTTTGGCATAGCGGTTTTACTTCCACAAGGGTCCGAGCGGGCTGCCGATCGAACGGGGCCAGTAGTCTCTAGTCAACGCTCGGCGGGGTGATGCCCGCGGCTTCGATGATCTCCGGGAGCATCTCTTCTGAGGCGATCGCCTGCAGGTGAACGCCTCGCACGCCGGGTATCTCGCGTACGGCGTGGATCAGTTCTACGGTAACCTTGATCGACTCGGCGCGTCGGTCCTCGGCGCCCGCCATTCGCTTGATCAGATCGTCCGGCACGACAACGCCGGGAACGTTGGCGTTCATGTACTTCAGCATGCCGGCTGACTTCGGCAGGATTACGCCGGCCAGGATCGCGGTCTTCTCAGTAAGCCCCAGATCGCGAGCAGCGGACACCGCCTCTGCGAACGCGGCGATATCGTATACCGCCTGGGTCTGGATGAAGTCGGCTCCGGCGGAAATCTTCTGGCCGAGCCGATACGTTCGCCATTGCTGCGGAGGAGCCAGCGGAGTCCACGCCGCGCCGATCAGCATCGGGAGCGGTTCGGAGACTTCGTCGCCGCCGACCTGGACAGATTCGTCCCGCAGGCCCTTCATCGCAGCGAGCATCTGGATCGAATCGAGATCGTAAACGTTCTTGCAGCCGGGGTGACCGTTAAGCTTACCGGCGCCGCCGGCCTGCTGGTGATCGCCGGAGATGCACAGGCAGTTGCGAACGCCAAGCGCCGCGGCGCCCAACAGGTCCGACTGGATCGCGATTCGGTTCCTGTCGCGAGCGGTCATCTGCATGATCGGCTCGAGTCCTTCTTCGATCAGCAGCTTGGCGGCGGCGACTGAAGACATGCGAACGACCGCAGTCTGGTTGTCTGTGATGTTGCATGCATCGGCGTACGGTTTGAGTATGCGTGCGTGCTCGCGAACGGGCTCAGGGTTCGAGCTTCGCGGCGGGCCGATTTCCGTAGTGACCGCAAAACGCCCGGATTCGAGCACTTTTTCCAGGCGGCTGCCTACTTGCAGTTTCGTTGTGGATGCTTCAGGACTCATGCTTGCAGGTCCTCCCTGACGATACGCTTGGGTCCGCCGTGGCGGGAATTAGAGTAATCTTTGGCCCCTCGAACGGCCATGAGGTCTTCGACGCGTCCGGCCTCTATCGCGCGATCGACGATCAGCTTCCAGGCGCATTCGGTGTCGGGGTCAACTTCGCACTTGCCGTCATTGCTCGTCCCGCCGCAGGGTCCGTTGAGGATGCCCTTTGAGCATCGCGCCACGGGACACACGCCGAACGTTTCGTCGAGAATGCAGTCGCCGCACGCTTCGCAACGAGCGGTCCACAGGCCAGGGGCCTCGCGAACCACCAGCGACGAAGTGTTCACCCCGGGATAGACCCGCACGTCGGGGAACCACTCGATGAACGCCTGGACGCCGATACCGCACGCCAGCGAAACCACCGCGTCGATCTTCTCGGTCTCCAGGAGTTTCGCCATGTCGTCGTAAAATATGAATTCGCACTGGCGCTCGAGCGTTGTCGTGATGACCTCGACTGACAGGCCCTCTTCAGCCAAGGCCAGCGTCAATAGCGGGGCAAGCGTTTCAGCCTCTCGCTCGCCGCCGGCGGCGCACTCGGCCACGCACGTCGCACAGCCCGCTACGAGCACTTTCTTGTGTGCCCGAAGCTTGGCGACCAACTCCGGGATCGGTTTCCATTGTGCTGCTATCATTCTATTTCACCTTCCGTAGACGGATTTGAATCGAGGGCGGAAATCGCATCGGCGCGATTCTTGGCCCGCGCCAGCAGATCATCTTGAGTAAGACCGGCGCCGCGCGACAGACCGATCCGCTCGGGCGACACGTTTATCTGTTTAAGCATCCCCTGGGCGTACTCCACCCGAGCGGCCGCATGATCGTTGCCGTCCAGGAACTGACAGGCCCTTTCAGGACAGCAGACCAACTCCACGCCGTCGGCGCCGCCGGAGAGAATCTGCAACATGCGCCACGGCTCGGCCTTGCTGGAGCATGGCAGCATCTTGAGTTGAACCGAAAACCCCTCGGCGCCGCTCGGCCTGGCCGCTGGAATCGCCCCGCCGGCAAGACTTCGCTGGCAGTACAGGACTACAATTGACGGTTCAACAACGCCGCCGCCGTCCGAACCGCATTCATCCGAAACACTGGTCATGTCATCTCCTGGAGAGTAGTTACATCACGTTCACTGCTTCTGAGTCGGGCATTACACCACATTTCCGAGCTCTTTTGGGTGATATTCCAACCAGTGCCAAGCCCCTGGCCATCACATGACACGTAACCCCTGCTTTTGCAAACTACTCAGACCACTCGCATGGCTAAAAAAAAGACCATGCTATGCACTTACATTCCCCACTAGCACCAAACACACCTCCGACGACGGGACAATATGATGATTCTGCTGCGTGCGCGATGTTATTTTCAGTTCTATGTTCTGTAGCTTTTTAACTTGTTTCCAGGCACCTTCCACTACCATGCTATGCATCTTACTCTCTCTCCACGCCTTCAGTCACGCTTCGCTCGAACCGCCGACAATCTCATCGCCCATGATCGGATCGCCGCCGGCCGCCTGCATCAGCAAACGGAGAAATAGCTTGCCCGCCGAGCGCAACCTCTTGTTATTAAAGCGGAAAGCAAACTCGTCGAGATAGTAGTCCAGATGCGACTGTCTCACGGCTCCGTGCGGCGTGGAGACCAGCCAATCGTGCAATTGCTCTATTACCCGCGCGACTATCGGCAAGGGACCCATCCGCACGCCGCTGAGCCCGAACTGGACCGGTTTGTGACGATAGCCGTACAAACGCAGACCTTGGTACGCTGGCGAATCGTCAGTCAGCACTATCGCATCCAGCGCAACGTTCTCGCGGATCATGGCCTGGAGACTCTTGGCGGTGCGGTCCGGAACCCTGCTCAGCACGATCCGCCCGAGGCGCCCGCGGATCTCCTGGGCGGCCACGAATATCAAGGGGCGATCCGAATCCAGCGGAGCGCCCTGCTGGGGCTTTTCACCGCTGAGATACGCCTGGTCGATAACCACGCTGCCGGCCAGCAGGTTCTTCTCGCCCGGGACCATCGCGCGACGCAGTTTGTGCATCCAGGTCCACGCCGTGCGATAGCTGCCCAGCCCGAGCAGCCGCTGGATCTCCAGGGCGCTGACCCCTTCGGGTCGCGTAGTCACATTCCAGATCGCGCGGAACCATGGCAGCAGCCCTTTGCGCGTGCCCTGGAACATCGTGCCGGCCGTCACCGACGTCTGGGTGTCGCAGACTCCGCAGCGATAGAGCCCCCTGCCGGTCAACCAGGCCTTGTCGCCGCCGCAACGAACGCAGACAAACCCCTTGGGCCAGCGAATGCGGAACAAGTATTCGACGCAGGCGGCCTCACTTGAAAACCACTTGTCGAACTCTTCGGTTGTCGATGGATAATCCGCCATGGACAGTAATCCTCGCCTCAGGGCCCACGAGAGTCAAGTGCATTGGCCAGACAGTCGGGGTTTGCAATGCGACGCCGCGGGAACTATCCTTCTGGGAACACGCCTTACGCTAATATGAAAGGACGTTCATAATGCATACTCTTCATCGCGCTGTTCTTGCAGTCCTGGTGCTCTCGCTGGCCGCAACGTTCGCCCAGGCCGACACGCCTCCCATCCGCGGGCTGACTGAAGTTCCCAACCAGCAGGCCAAGCTGTCCGGCGGGTTCTGGGGTCCGCGGCAGGAGACCGCACACAAGACCACTATCCCGCACGCGCTGGACCACTTGGAAAAGGACGGCCACGTCACCAACTTCGACAAGGCCGCCGGAAAAATGGAGGGAACCGCCTCGGGCCACGCCGCGTTCGACTCGGACCTCTACAAGGCCCTCGAAGGGGCGATGTACTGCCTGCAGAACAAGCCCGACAAAGCTCTGTCCAAGCGCGTGGACGGCATCCTGGACCGCATCATCGCAGCCCAGCAGGATGACGGATTCCTCGTCGCGTATTTCATGCTCAAGGAGCAGAAGTACCGCTGGGACCGCCTGCGAACGATGCACCAGATGTACAACGCCGGCCACTATTTCGAAATGGCGATCGAGCATCACAAGGTCACCGGCGACAAGAAGGTCCTGGATTCGGCGATCAAGTTCGCCGATCACATTGATTCCATCTTCGGCGAAGGCAAACGCTATGACGTCGACGGCCACCAGGAGATCGAACTGGCCCTGATCAAACTCTACCGCCACACCGGCGACAAGAAGTACCTGACACTCTCGCGATTCTTCCTCGCCGCGGGGGGCCACGCGCACGGAACCGAGCGCAAGATCTACGATCTCCGCACGCCGACCAGGACCGCCTATCCCTACGAAAAGGACCTGCCTGAGCGGGCCAAGCGCCTTCGCGCTCGCGTCCGCCAGCGCAACGGCCGCGCCCAGGACCATCGCCCGATCATCGACGAAAAACGCGCCGTCGGACACGCCGTGCGCGCCGGATACCAGTACGCCGCGATGGCCGATCTCGTACGCTTCAGCAAGGCGCCGGCGTACGAAGCAGTGCTCGGGCATCTCTGGGAGGATGTCGTCGCCCGCAAAATGTACATCACCGGCTCGATCGGCACCGCCCAGTACCACGACGAAGGATTCGGCGACGCCTACCTGCTGCCCAACCGCACCTATTGCGAGTCGTGCGCCAACATCGCCAACGCGCTCTGGCAGCATCGCATGGCCCTGCTCCACGCAGACGCCAAATACGCCGACGTGATGGAGCTGGCCCTCTACAACGGAGCGATCGCCGGGATCACGATCGCCGGCGACGGCTTCTCGTACCAGAACCCGCTGGAAAGCCGCGGCGGGCGGCGATCGACCTGGATCGGGCTTTCGTGCTGCCCGACGAACCTGGCTCGCATAATCCCGCAGGTCGGAGCGATGGCGTATGCGACCCGCACCAAGAGTATCTACGTTAACCTCTACGCCGCCGGAACGGCGAACATCAATCTCGACGGCGCGGCGGTGAAAATCACGCAGGAGACCGACTACCCGTGGAGCGGCAAAGTGAAACTGACGCTGACGCCGCAAGCACGGGAAAAAACGCCTGAGTTCACCCTCCGCCTGCGAATACCCGGCTGGGCCAGGGGGCGTCCCGTCCCGAGCGATCTGTACCGATTCGCCGACGCCAGGCCCTCTGCAATCAGCCTGAAGATCAACGGCAAACCCGCCAAGAGCCAACCGCAGGCCGACGGATACCTGCATCTGAAGCGCACCTGGAAGCCCGGCGACACGGTCCAGCTCGACATCCCGATGCCGATCAGACGCGCCTACGCACACAAGAAGGTCAAAGCCGACATCGGCAAGACATCGATCATGCGCGGCCCGCTGGTCTACTGCATCGAGGCGGCCGACAATCCCGACGTGAAGATCCCCAGCGTGATCCTCCCGTCGAAATCCGAACTGAAACCCCAACATCGCCCCGACCTGCTCGGCGGCGTTACGGTAATCACCGGCCCCGCGATCGCCGAAGGCAAGCCGCTGACGATGACCGCGATCCCCTACTACGCATGGAACAATCGCACCAAAGGCGCCATGACGGTTTGGATCAACGAGGCCGCAAAACCCTGATCTATCCTGCGACCCAAACCGTTACAAGCCGCGCAGAGCGAAAGGACCGAACCATGGCTTCGTCATCGAACACGCACTCCCGCCGCGAATTCCTCACCTCGGCGACCCTGGCCGGTCTGTGCACCGTCGGAGTCCCCTCAGTTTGCGGCGGCAAGGGGCGAGCCAAGACCGACGCCCCGGTGCGCAAAGCCGCGCCCGCGGCCGGCAAGATGTCCCCCCAGCATCCCGGGCTCCCACCCCTGCCGACTTACATCAGGTGCAACAACTCCCGGCCGATGCACGGTAAGGTCAAGATGATCGCCCTGCCGATCTCCTACAAGGACACCGGCGCCAGGTACACACACGCCAAGATCATAAGCGGCTGCAAGGGCATAACGAACACCTTCAAGAAGTGGTCCCGCGGCAAGGTCCAACTCTGCGGCCGGGACGGAACCGGCGACTACGCCGAACCGCATCCGCTGATCGAAGTCCCTACAACGTTCAAGCAAGGCAAGAAGCCCGCATACGAATACATCAGGAAGCACGTCAAGATTCCCGACGATTGCATCAAGTGGTTCATCACCGGAAAGAAGAGCCCATCTTCCGGCGGGCTGGGTTTCAATACGCCCGGCCCCGGCGGCATGACGGTGGTCCACGAACTGGGCCACGTGTTCCGACTCGGCCACGGCGAGAGCATTAACCGCGACAGAAAGACCGGCGTTTTCAGCGACTACAACGGGTACGGCGACAAGACGACCTCCATGGGCAACCAGGGAGGCGGCGGCTTCAACTTGCCGCAGTATCACAGGCTCGGATGGATAGACAATGACGAAGTAGCCCTGTTCAGCAAGCAGGACTCCGGCAAGGTCTACCGCATACGCGACATTCACCATCATGTAAAGGACGGCAACCTGGCCGGGGTGTGCTACTACCTGCCGACTTCAGGCAATCTCATGTGGCTGGCGCTTAACAGTCGGAAGGTCCACGGAAACGAATTCCTGGGCAAGGACCTGGCGTTGTCGAAATACGTCACCTCGTGGAACATGACCAGCGGCATGCAGTCCACCGCCGCGATCGACATCAAGTGCGGCCGGCACACAGACGACTTCGGACTGACTTACGAGCTAGTCAGGATGGACAGCGGCAGGCGCCCGAAATGGGTCGATATAAAGATCACGTACAAGGAGGCCGATTTCAAGCGCAACAAGCAACTCAAGATCAAGCAGACCCAGAAAACGATCAGGCCCGCATCGAAGAATCGAGGCGGCATAGTCGAAGTAACGATGGAGATAACCAATCCCAACGATCTCGAAACCACCACGCCAATCGTCACCCAGATAAAGAACCTCCAAGTCCCGGCCGCTCGCCGCATCACCCAGGAATGGGGCACCGCCGCCTGGAAACCCAACAAGAAACGCAGCGGCGGCATGCATCCGTGCATCCCGGGCGAGTGCACGGCCAAACACGTATATCGAGTAGAATCAAAACCCGGCCCGCAGGCACGCCGAGGCGCAACCCTGAAAGCGACATACCAGTTAGCGTTCCTGCACCCGTTCGAATTTGACATCAAATTCTAGCCCCCCGCCAGCGTTCAACAATGTTCCACATGGAACATTTTTGCAACACCAATCACTGGCCATGTTCACAATTGGTTTACAGCTACGGGCCTGTGACATATATACAGATAACACGTACCGCTTTTCCTCGCCAGGAGAGAAACCGCCCTTTGCCCCCCCCACCCAAAAAGGCGACTAACGCCATAACTGCTTTCATAGACATATGTTCCATACGCAGCGACAATCAACCGGTGCCGCTGACCACAACGCCGCCTGCCGCCGCTAGCCGCCTCGGCCCGCACTGGCCGGGCGATCGTGCACGTTCACAGGCCTCTGGGCTGTGATATGCTACCCGACGCCTTTGGCCGTCAGCCGTTAACTTGGATATTGGGAGTTCCTTGTTGTCCAGTTTAGCCATTTTACCGTGCCGTTCGGTTTAGGCCTGAAAGGCCGACAGGGCCTGCCGTCAGCCTTAAAGTTGTGCAATAAGGAAAGCCATAGTGGTTCGATAAAGTCAAAGAG
>CAYMSH010000152.1:0-13732 GCA_964392945.1 uncultured Planctomycetaceae bacterium
ATAGGCTACTACTGCGAAGATGAAAACAAGCCCGCCTACGCGGGCAACGGGAAATCCGGTTCCGGGCGCCTGTGCAAACTGAATCTCGCCAGCGGCAAAGTTACAGTGCTGCTGGACGCCAAAGGCGGGTCGATTCGCGATCCGCAGGTTCACTACGACGCGAAGAAGATTCTCTTCTCGTGGCGCAAGGCGAGATCTAATTTCTACAATCTCTACGAGATCAACGTAGACAAGACGGGCCTGAAGCAGATAACCTCCGGCAATTTTGACGACTACGAACCGGAGTACCTGCCCGACGGCGGGATCGTGTTCGTCTCGACGCGATGCAAACGCTGGGTCAACTGCTGGCTGACGCAGGTCGGCACGCTCTACCGCTGCGACGCAAACGGCAAGCGGATCAGGCAAATATCGTCCAACAACGAACACGACAACACCCCGGCGGTTCTCCCAGACGGGCGAATTCTCTTCACTCGCTGGGAGTACACCGATCGCAGCCAGATCGGATATCACCATCTCTGGACGATGAATCCCGACGGGACCCGGCAGATGGTCTACTACGGCAACCAGCGACACTACCCGCTCTATATCGACGCCAAACCGATCGCCGGCACGAACAAGGTCATCGGCATTGATTCGCCGGGACACGGAGCCAGGGACCACTACGGGATGGTCTCGATCATCACAGACGCCTTCGGGCCCGACGATCCCAAAGGCGTCCAGAGAATCCACCCGCGGCGGTATATCGATCCCTGGGCCTTCGGCGAAAACTGCTTTATCGCCGCACAGAAGAAGACCATCCAGATCATGGACGCCAAGGGGAAGACCGAAGTGATCTATTCGTCGAACCTGAACTGCCACGAACCGCGGCCACTGATCAAGCGAGCCAGACCCAGAGTGATCCTGCCGGCGACAAGACCGGAGATGAGCACCGGGCAACTCGTGCTGACTGACGTTTACAACGGCCGGAACATGACCGGCGTAAAACGCGGCGACATAACCAAACTGCTGATCCTCGAATCGCTGCCCAAGCCGGTTAACTTCTCCGGCGGTCCTGACCTGACCTCATGGCTCGGCACGTTCACGCTGGAACGGGTCATCGGCACTGTCCCGGTCGAAGCCGACGGTTCGGCGTCTTTCGAACTTCCGGCCAACCGCGCGGTCTTCTTCGTGGCGCTGGACAAAGACGACATGTCGGTCAAACGCATGCAGAGTTTCGTAAGCGTTGCCCCAGGCGAGATCACAAGCTGCGCCGGCTGTCACGAGAACCGCACCAAGACCGCACCGGCCATGCGAACGCGAGTGCTCCAGGCGATGAAACGAGCGCCAAGCAAGCCCAAACCATTCGTCGGATATCCCGACGTGCTGGACTTCAATCGCGACATCCAACCGATATTCGACGAGCATTGCGTAAAGTGCCACAATCCGGTGAAATTCAAGGGCAAGCTGTCGCTGTCCGGCGATCTGGGGACGATCTGGTCTCTGCCTTACTACCAGATGTTCGCGCGGCTGCTCGTGGCCGACGGGCGCAACGGATACGGAAACCAACCGCCGCGCACGATAGGCACTGTCGCCAGCCCGCTGATGAAGATGCTCAAGCCGTCGCACCACAAGGTGAAGGTCACCCCAAAGCAGTGGCGAACTGTATGGATGTGGATCGAGAGCGCCGCGCCGTACGCAGGAACTTACGGAGCGTTGAGGAACCCCGAGCAGCGAAACCGGCAGAACGGCGGAGCCTACGGGGTCTTTAAAACCGGAATAGTGCAACGCCGATGCGCTTCCTGTCACAACAGCAAGAAACTCCCGAAAATCCCGTTCCACGTTGACGGCGCCAAGAATCGCGGAATCAAACGCCCGATGCCCAGGCACGAGCGGAAGGTCATTCCAAACGACCCGTTGGCGTTGTACAGTGCTCACGCGATTCTGAATTTCACGCGCCCCGAGCTGTCGTCACTGCTCATGGCGCCGCTGGCCAAAAAAGCCGGAGGACGCGGAAGCTGCCCCGGCGTGTTCAAGAACAAGAACGATCCTGACTACAAACGCCTGCTGAAAACACTCACGCAGGTCAAGACGAGAATCGACGGCTCGACGCGATTCGCAACGCCGGGTTTCAAAGCGAATCGCCAGTACATCCGAGAGATGATAAAGTACGGAGTGCTGCCCAGGACGTTCGACCCGGAGAAAACCAAGCTGGACGTATTCGAAACCGACCAGAAATACTGGAAGTCGCTGTGGTACACACCGTCCGGGACGAAATAGCCCGGAAGGAGATTCATTGATGTCATTGACGCGTTATTCACTGGTGGTTTTTCTGCTGGCGATCCTGTCGGCCCGGACCGCTCTTTCCGCCCCGTGCGCATCGGCATCACCCCCGCCGGCCACGGCACCGGACCAGTGGGCCCAGTTCCACGGACCGCGGCGGGACAACGTATCGACTGAAACCGGCCTGCTGGAGACCTGGCCCAAGAGAGGACCAAAGCTGCTCTGGGCCAAACGCGGGCTCGGAGCCGGATACGCGACTGTCGCCATCAGCGGTTCGAAGATATACACCGCCGGGAACATCGACGAGCAGACCGTGATAACCGCGATGGCGCTCGACGGCAAGATACTCTGGCAGAGCCCCAACGGACCTGTCGCCAGCCGTTCGTATCCCGGAGCACGGGGCACGCCGACAGTCGATCTGGGCAGGGTCTATCACCTGGCTCCAGACGGAGCGGCGATATGCCTCGACGCCGAAACCGGAAAAAAGATATGGGCCCTGAATGTACTGGATGAGTTCAAAGGCGAAAACTGCACCTGGGGGCTGTCCGAATCGCTGCTGATCGACGGCGATAACGTCATCTGCGTTGTCGGCGGCAAGAAGACCAGCATAGTAGCGATGGACAAAAAAACCGGTAAGACCGCCTGGAAATCGCGATCGATCGGCGACAAACCGGGGTACGCATCGCCGATCGTTGTCGAATACGGCGGGCTGAGGCAGATCGTAACGGCGATGTCGCGATCGATAGTCTCCGTGGCGGCCGACAGCGGAAAGCTCCTGTGGCGAATCGAGCATATCGTAACGCTCGACGAGAACATCATGACGCCGATCTATCACGACGGACACATCTTCGTCTCCGGACCCAAGAGGGGCGCAACGCTCTTGAAGTTGAAAGTCGTCGGAAAGAAATGCACCGTCAAGACCGCATGGCGGAATCCCAAGCTCGACAACGCACACGGCGGAGTTGTGCTGTCCGGCGGGTTCCTGTTCGGACACTCCGAAAAAGGCTCGCGAATCACGTGCGTGGCGTTCAAGACCGGCAAGACCATGTACTCAGTCAAGCACGACGCGGCCGGCAAGAAGTCCGCGGCGATCACGCTCGTCGGCGACATGCTGTACATCTTGAGCGACGCCAAGAGCGTCTACCTGGCCAAGGCGGACCCAAAAGAATTCCAACCGATCAGCACCTTCAGGATTCTCCCCGGCGGGCGCGGCCCGTCATGGGCACATCCGGTAATATACGGCGGACGCCTCTACATCAGACACGACAAAATCCTCATGGCTTACGACATCAGCGGCAAGTAACGTCGTGCCAAACCCCACGCGGTTTGATGTGACGATCGAGGGAATACCTGCCGGCGAGCCGCGATAAAACCGCTTGCGGTTTCGGGCGCACTATTGCATCATCTCGGTACGAACAAACGCTAACCCGGAACCACTGACCATGAGCGATATCTTTATTACTGACGATTTTCTGCTGCAGACCCAGGCGGCGAAAACTCTTTACCATCAATACGCCAGAGATCTGCCGATCATCGATTATCACTGTCATCTGCCTCCCGAGCAGGTCGCCTGCGATCAGCGATTCGAGAACCTCACGCAGATATGGCTCAAAGGCGATCACTACAAGTGGCGCCTGATGCGAGCGGCCGGGATCGACGAAAAGTACATTACCGGCGACGCATCGGATTGGGAGAAGTTCGAAAAGTGGGCCTGCGTCGTGCCCCAGACGCTCCGCAATCCGATGTATCACTGGGTGCACCTCGAGTTGAAGCGCCCGTTCGGGATATCCGATCGCCTCCTGGGCCCCGAGACCGCACGCGGCATATGGGACGAGTGCAACGAAAAGCTCGCATCGCCGGAGTTCTCGGCCCGCGGGATAATGAAGCAGATGAACGTAGTGCTGGTCTGCACCACAGACGATCCCCTCAATTCGCTCGAACATCACCGGGCCGTGGCGAACGACGAGAGTTTCGCCATACAGATGCTCCCGACATTCCGGCCCGACAAGGCGATGGCCGTCCAGTCGCCCCAGGCGTTCAACGAATGGACCGACAATCTGGCGGAAGCAGCCGACGTGACAATCCACGATTTCGAGTCGTTTATCCAGGCACTCGGCGCCAGGCATGAATTCTTCAACGCCAGCGGTTGCCGACTGAGCGATCACGGACTGGGAGCGGTATGCTGGGCCGACTACAGCGACGCAGAAATAGAAGAGATCTTCGCCAACCTCCGCTCCGGCGTCGAACTCAGTGCCAACGAGGCTGCGAAGTTCAAGTCCGCGCTAATGCACGAATTCGGCATGATGGACTTCAAAGCCGACTGGACCCAGCAGATCCACTACGGCGCCATGCGGAACAACTCGACGCGGCTATTCGAGCAACTCGGGCCGGACTGCGGGATCGATTCTATCGGCCAGGGCGACTCGGCCGCCGGGCTCAGCGGACTGCTTGACAGCCTCGATCGACGCGACTCGCTTGGCCGGACGATTCTCTACAACATGAACCCGTGCGACAACGAGATGCTTGCTACGATGGCCGGCAATTTCCAGGGCTCGGTCCCCGGCAAGATGCAGTTCGGATCCGGATGGTGGTTCCTGGACCAGCTCGACGGGATGACCCGGCAGATCGACGCACTGTCGAACACCGGGCTCCTGAGCCGCTTTGTGGGGATGCTGACCGATTCGCGATCGTTCCTGTCGTACACGCGGCACGAATACTTCAGGCGCATGCTCTGCGACATTCTCGGAGCAGAAATGGAAACAGGTCTCCTGCCCAACGCCCCGGAACTCGTAGGTTCGCTCGCGGCGGACGTTTCGTATCACAACGCCGCCGGCTACTTCGGATTCGACCTGTAATCGGAGCCGATTACTTGTTAGTGAACAGGATGACGTTGCGCACCAGTTCGAACGCGGACTTCGGGGTGTAGCCGTCGACCGCCAGCGATGGGTAGCCGACCAGTCCGGCAGTCAGGTCCATTTCGGAGAATATGATCGCCGAACGCCCGCCGACTATCGCCGAATATAGCTGCGGAGTCTTCTCGCTGATCAGCAGTTGCGTGTGCTGGCGGAAGCCTACGGACTTGATCGTATTGCCTTCCAGACCGTACAGCGGCGCGCTGAAAGCCATCTGTCGCAGGCTGCTGCGTCTGCGGCGCCCGGGGAATTCCTTCTTGACCATGTCGCGAATCGAGCGTGCGAACGGTTTGACTCCGCTGAGACGCCCGTTTCCGCCGGCCACGTCGATCAGCAGCGATCCGCCGCCTTCGATAAACGATTTCAGCGCTGCGGTCTCGGAGCTTGAGAACGAAACGGCGTCTGTGCCGGTCATCAGCGCCAGCTTAACGCCGGATGCCGGAAGGTCCGTCATCGCAACAGGTTCGCCGACCTCCAGCTTGACTCCGGCGCGATTCTTCATCTTGATCGCCAGGGCCTTGTCGGCCATCGGCTCGGGATTCCAGTTTCCGGTGTATTTCACGCGTGCGATGCGGATGGTCTTGTTGGTCTGTCCGCCGCGATCTTTGGGCCAGTGACTCACGCCGCGATGGCGAAGGTTGTAGAGCTGTCCGGCGACGTACCGTGCGATGTTCGTGGCGCCGCGGAAGTTCGTAGCGCCTTCGGCTGTGGTGCTCACGCCGGCCTGCCAGCGGGCGACCATGTCCTGATCGGTGTGGATCACCATCGGTCGAACCCCATTGCTGACAACCTGGAACTTCAGGCTCGTCGGCGACACTTTGTAGTAAACCTCGCGCGTGTAGAGCGGGTGGCTCTTGGGCAGCATCGTCAGCTTGTAGTCCGGGAACATCTGTTCGTAGGCCTTGCCCATGGCCTCTTTGAACGCCGATCCGCCGAACGTGGATTCCGTCACTGACAGGATCGTGCCGCCCTGCTGAACGAACATTCTGAACTTGGCGATGTCCGCTTCGGTGAATTGCGGATCCTCAGAACCGGTGATCACCAGTATCGGCGCGTCGTGCCAGTCATGGATCGGCATCTTCAGGTCTACGATCTGCCAGTTGAGCGTCTTTTCGTAAGTTTTCGACATCCAGCGAGTCAGAGCCGCCAGGTCGCGCGGGCGATTGTTCCAGTCGCCTTTGTGGATCAGCTTGTTGAACAGGACCGGGTGCTGGCCGCGAATGAGAAACAGCATCGCGAACGAAGTTGCGTACACTTCGCCCCACGACCCGTCGGCCTTCTGGGCGCCCAGGAGATGCCTGGCGCCGTCTTTGTACCAGTCCTTGCCGTTGAGGTACTTGTATCCGCAGGCCAGTCCGACTCGCTCGATACCGTACATGTAGTAATAACCATGCCCGCCGCCTTGGGCGTTCTTGAACGTCGAGTCGACCCGGTTAACGGCTTTCTGGATGACCATCAGAGCCTTGAAATCCTTGGCCCGAGCGCGTTTCTTGACAAATGTCTGTGCGTAGAGATTGTCAACGCAAACGTACATGCTGGCGATACCCGCCGCGGTCATCGTAGGCTTGTTGCCGATGCCTTTGTAGTCCCATCCGCCTTCGGGCGACTGGGTTCGTATCCAGTGGTTCATGCACTTTGTCCAGATGCCGGTGCGAATACCGACATCGTTGAGACTTCCGGCCCACATCGCCAGCAGACCGAACTGACTGGTCGAGTTGTCGCCGTTGGACTTGGGAGACCCGCCGGTTTCGTAGTGGAAGCTGCCGTCGGCTGACGATTCGATAACCTTGCGGATGTCGGCTTTGAGGATTTCGATGTACTTGTCGTCAGTGGTCCTGTTGGCCACTTCCCAGGCATTGGCCCGCATTCCGAGGCAGTAGACCATCTTCTCCGGAGTTCTCTCCAGCCACGCCAGAGCCTTCTCCATACGCTTTTCCTGCGGATTCACTCCCGCCTCAAGCAGCGCGTAGATCGCCATCGCGCCGGGTCCCGTCGGATACCTGCCGTTTCCGTGGCCGGGCCAGCCGCCGTCTTCGCCCTGCTGCTTCCAGAGGTACTCAGCGGCGCGCAAGATGGCTTTCTTGACTGCGGCATCGGAAAAGCCTTTGCCTTTGCCCTTGGGGGCGCCAAGGGCGCTGCTACTTGCCAGAAGGAGAGCTGATACTAATACACAACTCAAAATTGAGGTCGACTTAAGCATGCGGATAACTCCTGTCTGCGGGGGTTCGTGCAGTATGGTAGGTACCTTAATTATAGCGTTCCCAGATCCTTTGACAAGGGATAACGAGCGCACTTTTTTGTCATATCGGCAGAATTTTGCTCCAGCTCAACGCTATCGGCCGATCGGGGCCTCAAACAGACGCAATTACTTTTACCGCAGCAGCTTTTGCCGCTTGCAGAGAGCAGGCCGGCGATGTATTCTTTTTGAAGCAAGGTTTGCGCGGGGTGTTCACCCCGGCAGGCACGACTCGTAACGCAGGGAGATTAAAAAATGATTGCATCTATTTCAGATTGGTGGGGCGAAATGGCCACGATCACACAAGTGTTCTACGCATGCGCGTCATTTTTCAGCGTGATCTTCATCTGGCAGTTCGTGGCGTCCCTTATTGGGCTGTCCGGCAGCGATATGGATGTTGACGGCGCCGTTGACGCAGACTTCGCCATCGACGTCGCAGACGCAGCAGACGCCGCCGACGCGGCGGATGCATTGGAAGCCACAGACGCCATGGACAGCATCGAGGCGTTCAGACTGTTCAGCATCAGGGCCATACTGGCGTTTTGCACGCTGTTTTTCTGGGCCGGGGCGATGTATCTCGAGCAGATAGAACCCAGGGCGCTGGCTCTGGCGTATGCCTTCGGATGGGGACTGGCCGGCTGGATTGTCGTCACCCTGCTGATCAATTGGATGAGGAAACTGGCCGAAACCGGCACCCCGCGACTGGCGAGCTGTGTAGGCACGCGAGGCTCGGTCTACATGGACATACCCGCCGACGGCATTGGCAAAGTTCGCGTAACTGTCACCGGAGCGATCTCCATGATCGACGCACGCAGCGCCGGCGACGCGGCGATGTCGGCCGGTACGCCGGTAACAGTCACACGAGTCCTCGACGACTCGACTGTGGAAGTCAAAGCCGCCGATTCGGAAAAATCAAACGATTAAACCATATAACATCAGGGAGACAGTAAAATGACTACGATCGCATCAGCAATCCTGGCCGCCGAAGAGAGCGGCATACCGACGGCAATAATCCTTCTGATCATTCTCGCAGTCGTCGGCATCGGCGTAGTGATGTTCTTCGCACAGCGATACAAACGCTGCCCGTCGAACCGGATCCTCGTGATCTACGGTAAGACCGGAAGCGGAGCAGCTAAGTGCGTACACGGCGGCGCCGCGTTCGTCTGGCCGCTGATCCAGGCGTTCGACTACCTCGAACTCGAACCGTTCGTTGTCCCGATCGACCTGACAAACGCCCTTTCGCAGGAAAACATCCGCGTAACGGTGCCGACTACCGTTACCGCCGCGATCAGCAACCGCTCGGGCATCATGCAGAACGCCGCAGTGCGTCTGCTGGCCCTTTCACGCGGGCAGATCCAGGCACAGGCACAGGACATCATTCTCGGCCAGATGCGTGCTGTAATCGCGACGATGAAGATCGAAGAGATCAACCGCGACAGGCAGGCGTTCCTCGGAAAGGTCAACGAAGCTGTCTCAATGGAACTCGAAAAGATCGGTCTGTACCTGATCAACGTTAACATTCGCGACATCGAAGACGAATCGGGCTACATCAAGGCCCTGGGCCGAAAAGCGGCCGCCGAAGCGATCAACCAGGCGAACATCGACGTGGCCGAGCAGGAAAAAGCCGGTCAGACCGGTGTAGCCGAACGCCAGAGAGATACGCGAGTCGCAGTGGCCGACGCCAACGCAACCGCCGACATCGGCGAAGCCGGCGCCGACAGCTCCAGGCGACAGCAGGTCGCCGCACTTGAAGCTGAAGCCGTAAGCGCCGAAACCGAAGCCGACTCCAAGAAAGCCGCATATCGCGCCAACCAGAACGTCGCCGAACAGGAAGCAAGGAACCGCGCCGAATCTGCGTCAAAGAAAGCCGACGGCGCCATTCGCGTGGCCCAGGAAGAGGCCGAAAAAGCGGCCGAACTGGCGAGAGCCGCTCGCGAAGAAGCCAGGCTGACTGCCGAGATCGTCGTGCCGGCCAACGCGCAGAGAGAAAAAGTAGTCATCGCCGCCGACGCACAGAAACAGCAGGCCATTCGCATCGCAGAAGGTCAGGCCGAAGCCATGCTGGCCAAGATGACCGCCGAAGCCAAGGGCATCCAGGCCATACTCGACGGAAAGGCCGCCGGCTACGCCAACCTCGTCGGTTCCTGCAACGGCGCACAGCAACTTGCATCACTGCTCATCGTCGAGAAGATCACCGACGTTGCGGCGATCCAGGCCCAGGCGATCCAGGACCTGCCGATCGAGAAGATCGTCGTCTGGGACGGCGGCGGAGACTCAAAGGGCGGGATGTCCGGACTCGGCCAGCGACTCATGGGCGCACTGCCTCCTATGCACGAACTTGCCAAGCAAGTCGGGCTGGATCTTCCCGAGTACCTGGGAAAGACCTCCGGAGATTCGACGGCGAAAGACCAGGCCAAACCTGCGGCAAAACCTGAGGCCAAGTAGACTCCCCCGCCTCGATAGCCGATAGTAACAACAAGCGCCGCAACGGCGTGCGGGAGAGGTGTATCATGCCGCAACAATCGGATCATAAATCCCAGGCCGACGCCCTGGGAGCACTGGCCAGTCACAGCACTGACGCAACGCATTCGGTGCCGGAACTCGTAGCGGCGGCCAAGGCCCCTACCACAGCCGGCGGAGCGGCGGTGACCACCGCCTCGCAGGCGCCGCAGCCCAAACCGCCGCAGACCGTAGCTGAAGCGCGAGCACGATCGCAGCGCGGTCTGGAACTGCTTACGAACGTCATTCACGTACTGGAAGACGCCGCCAGGACCGTGAACCTATCCGGAAAGCACACCCGCTCGGCGATCGATCACACTTTCAAGCAGGCCTACATACAGCTATCGACCTCAGCCGAAAACGTGAAACGAGCTTCCGACAGCATTGGCGCGACGAATAATCGTATGGCCAAGGCGATCAGGACCCTCGAGATCGCCGGAGCCGGCGGGATTGATCCGGCGGATCTTAGCGAGATAAAATCCCAACTGGCGACGATCGCCGAGAAGTTGGAAGCCGCCGGCGCACAGGCCGAACCGCCGGACCTGCGGCCGATAACCGAATCGCTGGAGCAGTTAAAGACTACGATCCAGACCGCCTCGTCGGCCAGGAGCGATCAATCCGACGCCAGCGCCGAGGCGATCAAAGAAGTCGCCAAGGGCTTCGACGCTCGAATCGGGAAACTCACCCTGCTTGTCGCCCTGGCGATGGCGTGCAGCATATTCGCGGCGCTATGCGCCTTCGGCGGCATTCTTGCGATGCTGCTGACGAGCAAATAGCCTTACCCCGCCCCGATCGCGGTTTAATCTTTTTCTATGAGCTGCACCGGTCCGTTAAACACGCGCACAGGCATGCCGCCCGGGATCGGAGGCAGCAGAACCGGCGGGACCTTTGGATCGACATCATCCTTGTCCGGCGCCTCAGGCGGCTCGGGAAGCGTGATCGAAGTGATTATTCCGATCGGAACGTTCAGTTTTATCCGCCCGGCCAGCGTGTAGCTTATCTTGTCCTTGTCCAGGCGCCCTCTCAGGACCGTGCCGTTGAGCAACTCCACCGCCGCGATGAACGCTCCGTCGGGCTTGGACTTGGCGAACGTGAGCCTCCTGAGCTTCTTGATATCGACCCGGGCCTGCCCGAAGTCAGTGGCGATCTTGTAGCCCTTGTCGCTGAGCTGCCCCAGGAGCCTGTCGCCGCCGGCGAGGAGTATCCGGCAGGCGTCGGGCTGGGGCTTATCGTCCTCGCTGAAGAACAACATGTCCAGCTTATCTGAAGGCGCGTCAACCTTTCGTCCGCCGAGTTTCAGCGGCAGCGAAATGGTCTTGTCGGCAAATTCACCGGACATTTCAGAACCGTTTACAAACGCCGCGACGTAAGGAGTCTTCGCGTCTTTTCGCCGATTGCGGCGGATTTCCAGCAGATCCGAAACCGCCAGATCGATCGGCCCGCACGCTGTCTTCATTTGCAGTTTCATCCCGTCGGACTTGGCGTCAATCGCCAGGATATCGCCGGTATCCAGCGCCGCATACGGGCCCAACTCGTCAACGTCGTCGGGCTTTTCCTTGCTGATGCGATAGGACCAGTCCTTGGTTTTGGCCAGCGGGATTGTGAGCTTCCCGCCGCTTGGCAACTTCAGCGACAGTTCCACCGCGCCGGCTGCAGCGCCGATGACTTGTCCGTCAGTCGTGACAAATCGCACCCGTCCGGGTTTCTTACCGGCGACCATGCCCATTAGGTCGTCGGCGGGCAGATCCATGTCGCCCAGCAGCGTGGAGACCTTGAACGATGTGTTCTCGATCGTCCCCAGCATCAAATCGCCGTTGGCCAGCGACACGCGATCGGACTTTTCGTGTCTTTCCAGTTCGACTCCTTCGACCCCGCCGCCGACTTTCATATTTACAATCAGCCGCCGCACAGAGCCGGGCAAGTCCTTCACCAGGGCCTTGAGCGGGAATTTCTTCATCAGCTTGTCCAGCGTGGCGGTTTGCGGGGCCTGGGATTCGAAGTGACACAGCACGACGGTCTTCCCGGCCGGGATCGTAAGGTTGTATCGCGTGTAAATCTGGCTGCTGGAAACGCTAACCGTCGGGCGAATCTTCGCTCCCGGACTGGTAACGACGTGAAGAGTCGGATACCCTCGCGAACTGGAGCCCTTGGTCCATATCGCCCAGTCCTTGGGTCCGAACGTGGTGCCGCCGCTGCTCGTCCCGGACTTCCTGACAGAATACCTCACGCTGGAGTACATCGAAACCTGGACCGTTACCGAAGACCTGCTGGTGTTCTCGAGAATATCCAGCCACCTGGCGACGGGAAATTTCTTGAACGCCTTTATGCGCCGGTAGATCGTAAGGTTATTTCTTTGCCAGGGCCCCAGTTCCAGTTCGCCTTCCTTGTTGGTCCAGCCGGTGTAGTTGCTCGACTGGAAATTCGTTCCGGCGACCTGCAGGTACATGCCGCCGGAGTAGCTGTATGATTTCCCGCGATACACCGAACCGTAGTTCTGGATATCCCAGCGGAAGCCGCCCGAATCGGTCATCACGTGATAGCTGCTGGATCGGAAGTTAACGGTCTTGGCCTGTTTTATGTGCAGACCGGGCTTCTTTCCCGCAGGCGGTCCGGCGTCGGCGGCGTTAAGCATCAGCGCCGCGGCGATCGCTATAGCCGCCAATCGAATAGATCGCAGTCTTATTGGGCAAGTATGCATATCTGAATCTTCTCTCCGCGTGCGACAGACAAATAGAGTATTCTTCCCGTACATAATACGACGCTCGCGGCGGCATGCAAGTTCCATAAACTTCGCGTCAATCGACCCGAACCGGCCGGCAGCCTGACCGCCGATGGCGATTACTGTTTTATATTGGCCTATAATTGAAGTGTACGACCTGCCGATGAGTAACTTATGATTTCCGCACATTCAACACAAACCAGCGGCTCGACTACGCTTGTAGACTGCCGCGGCAAGCAGATAGACTCGCTCCTGGCCACCGAATGGCTTACGACCAATCGGGTCGGAGCCTTCGCATCAGGAACGATCGCCGGCTGCAACACGCGACGATACCACGGACTCCTCGTCGCGGCCACGAGCCCCCCTGTCGGACGGATCATGATGCTCTCGACGGTTATGGAACGCCTGGAAACAGATGGCGAGTCCTACGATCTGGCCACTAATGAATTCGACACGGTCTTCTCGCCGAGGGGGCATGAACACCTTGCCGAGTTCCGCAATGAAGCGGCGATCACTTTCGTATACCGTTTCGGAAATTGCGAGTTGATAAAGGACATACTCCTGGCCGACGCCGAAAACGCCGTAACACTCAGGTATACCCTGCGAGGCGACTCCGGACGCCTGGTCCTCTCGCCGTTCGCCGCGATCCGGGATTTTCACGATCTGCGCCTGGCCTCACAGGCCAATCACCTGACGTTCCAGACATCCGAATCCGGCGCGGTCGTAACGGACTCCGACAATCCGACATACTCCCTGGATCTCGGCGCTCATGGCGGACGATTCGTCCCGGCGCCGGACTGGTGGTACAGTTTCCATTACCGCACCGAAGCCGCTCGCGGACAGGATTCACAAGAAGACCTCTACTGCCCCGGCCGATTCGAATACCAACTGGCGGACCAGGGCCAATGCTTCTTCACCGCAGCGTTGAACGATCCGGTCAGCTTTGACTTCGACGCCGCGCTTCGCCGGCGAGCGGAACGAAGAGCCGACCTGGCGGCGTCTGTCGGCCCCAATGCAGACGAAACTTCGCGAGCACTTGCGATCTCCGGAGATGCGTTTGTAGTCAACCGCGACTTTCCCAACGCCGCGACATCAACAACTATTCTG
>CAYMSH010000153.1:0-222 GCA_964392945.1 uncultured Planctomycetaceae bacterium
AAGCGAACAAGGCCTTCGCGCACTTCGCTCGATAGGAACTTCGAGCGGCAATACACCCCAACCATTCGCCTCCCGGCCCATTCGGGGCCGAGAAAGCGGTGTTGGCTGAATCGCAGGATTCGGAGTTGATCCCGCCGGGCGCACCAGGCCGGAAAAACACGAATCCCGCGACCCCGGTTCCACGCGGGCCGGGGCTCAGTGATGAGATAGGACAACCGGACC
>CAYMSH010000153.1:249-13636 GCA_964392945.1 uncultured Planctomycetaceae bacterium
GTCGGATCGCAGTTGACCTCACGCGTTTCCGGGTCGAAGGCCGGTGCCCGTCGCCTCCCCGACGGGCCGATGTTTAGCGTAAATACGCGGTCTTGCCGCGCGCTCGGGCAGCGTCCATTCAGTTGGGCGGGCCTCGCCGTTCGAGGCGTTCGCGCGGCCGGCGGTGAGTATCCATAGCAGGAAAATGGCGAAAAAGTCCAGAAAACTTCGAAACATCGGCGTGATGGCCCACATCGACGCCGGAAAGACAACCGTCACCGAGCGAATACTCTACTTCGCCGGGCGGACCTACAAGATAGGCGAGGTCCACGACGGGACGGCGGTCATGGACTACCTCATCGAGGAGCAGCAGCGGGGCATCACCATCACGTCGGCCGCTACGACATTCCTCTGGGACGACACCACTGTCAACCTGATCGACACCCCGGGACACGTTGACTTCACCGTTGAGGTCGAACGTTCGCTGAGAGTGCTTGACGGCGCCGTTGCGGTGTTCTGTGCTGTCGGCGGAGTCGAGGCGCAATCCGAAACAGTATGGCGCCAGGGCGATCGCTACGGTGTTCCTCGCCTGTGCTTCGTCAACAAGCTTGACCGAATCGGGGCCGACTTCGAAACCGTCGTTAACGAGATCCGATCCCGGCTCGACGCCAATCCCGTTGTCGTTCAGCTTCCCATGGGCGATGGCGAGGCGTTGAAGGGGCAAGTTGACCTGATCCGCCGGAAGGCGTATTTCTACGATCCCGACGACGTGGCGACAGTTCTTCGCGTTGAAGAGATACCCGACGACATGATCGACGAAGTCGAGCTTGCACGCATCGAGTTGATCGAGGCGGCCGCCGAGTGCGACGACGAGTTGATGGACAAATACATCGGCGACCAGGAAGTCTCCGAAGATGATATTATCGCTGCTCTTCGCAAGGGAACGATCGCCGGGAAGGTTCAACCCGTCCTGTGCGGATCGGCGCTGAAGCACGTGGGGGTTCGTCCTCTGCTGGATGCGATCGTCGATTACCTGCCGAGCCCCGATGATATTCCCGACGTCGAGGGCCACGAGTCTGTCGATAAGTCAAGCAAGTCGATCATGCGCAAGAGCGATGCGAGCGAACCGTTCTCGGCGCTGGTGTTCAAGCTGGCTTCCGATCAGCACGGATATCTCAACTACGTTCGGATCTACAGCGGAACACTGAAGTCAAACACCCGTGTGCTGAACAGCACCCAGGGCAAGAAGGAAAACGTAACCCGCATCTGGGAGATGCACGCCAAGCAGCGCATCCGTCGCGAAGAAGCCGTCGCCGGCGATATCGTAGCGCTTGTAGGCATGAACGATTCAGTCACCGGAGACACCCTCTGCGACATCAAGTCGCCAGTGGTCCTGGAGCGACTGGACTTCCCCGATCCGGTGATCACGATGTCGATCGAACCGCGAACCAACGCCGACAAGCAGGCGCTGGCCGACGCTCTGAACATACTGCGTCGCGAGGATCCCTCGTTTAGATACAGTTACAACAAAGAGACCGGCCAGTCTACAATCTCCGGAATGGGCGAACTGCACCTGGAGATCGTCAAGAACAAGTTGACGCGCGATCTGGGTCTGGACGTACACGTAGGGCGGCCGTCTGTGGCGTACAAAGAGACGATCCTGGCTCGAGCCGCCTCTGAGGGCAAGTTCGTTCGCCAGACAGGCGGCAGGGGGCAGTACGGCGTTGTGGAGCTAAGCGTCGAACCACGAATTGAAGAAGACGGTGAAGAGGCGATCACGTTTATCGACGCATCCAAGGGCGGCGTTGTGCCCAAGGAGTTCATACCCTCTGTCGCAGAGGGCGTGCGCGATGCGGCGACTTGCGGCGTACTGGCCGGTTACCCAATGAGAAATATCACGGTGACCCTGCTGGACGGAAAGCATCATCCCGTAGACAGCTCCGACGTGGCGTTTCGCCAGGCCGGAGCGATGGCGTTCGAGGCCGCGGTGGAGAAAGCTTCACCGGTGTTCCTCGAGCCGATAATGAGAGTCCAGGTAACGGTCCCCGAGTCGTTTGTGGGCTCTGTTACCGGCGATCTGAACGCCAGACGCGCCGAGATCCGCGATATGGTCCAGCGAGGCCAGTATCGCGTGCTGACAGCCGAGATCCCGCTGGCCGAGATGTTCGGTTATGCAACGCAACTGCGGTCGCTTACGCAGGGGCGTGGAAACAGCACGATGGAGCCTCTGGCGTACCGACCGACGCCGAGTCAAACCACCCGCGATATCCTCAAGCGGATGGGACTTGAGTAGAAAAAGTGAAAAAAACCAAAGTTCATTGTTGACAGGAACTTTTCGTTGCGTATCCTAGGAAGGCTCTCCACCCCGGCTCATCCGGCGATGGGGCGACACGAGACTTTCGGAGACGGGATTGCATGGTGCAAGATAAGATAAGAATTAGAATGGAAGCCTATGACCATCGGGCTTTGGACAGTTCGGCTAAAGAAATAGTCGATCATGCCGAACGTACCGGCGCCAGGGTTCGCGGACCTATTCCGCTGCCCACGCGTATCGAACGCTACACGGTTCTTCGGAGCCCGCACGTGGATAAGAAATCCCGTGAGCAGTTCGAGATGCGAACGCACAAAAGGATCATAGATATCTACGAACCAACCGTTCGGACCATCGAAGCGCTTAACCGCCTCGTTGTTCCGGCCGGGGTATTCATCAAGATCAAGGCGTAGTTGTCGAACGTGAACTCTAAAGAGTTAACGATTTCGCCAACCCGCCGACTTGGAACAAGACGATGCTGACAGCACTGCTAGGAAGAAAAATCGGGATGACCCAGGTGTACGACGACGATGGCGTACTCCACCCGGTCACCGTCGTCCAGGCCGGGCCCTGTCCTGTCCTCCAGATCAAGACCGTCGAGACTGACGGGTACGACGCTGTGCAACTTGGTTTTGAAGACGTCAAGGCTCACCGCGCAACCAAACCGCTGATTGGGCACGCCAAGAAAGCCGGCGTCAAACCCCAGCGCTTTGCTCGCGAGGTTCGACTGGCCCAGGCCGACGAGGAAATCACCCCAGGACAGAGCGTCACAGTCGAGATATTCGACGATGTACCGCACGTCGATGTGATCGCCGTCAGCAAGGGTAAAGGTTTCGCCGGCGTTATGAAGCGTTACAACTTCGGCGGACAGGGCGCCAGCCACGGTGTCGAGCGAAAGCACCGATCCATCGGTTCGATCGCATCGCACGCGACCAACGCCGGCACTGGACCGAAGCTCAAAAAAGGTAAGCGAATGTGCGGGCATATGGGCGCCGAGAACGTCACCACCCGCAACCATCGCCTTATCTCAATCGACAAAGAAAACAATCTCCTGCTGATCAAGGGTTCGGTACCCGGACCCAACGGCGGATTCGTGCAGGTCAGAGTGTCAAAGACCGCCAAAGTAAGAGCCGCACAATAACCAGACCTACAGGATAACTGTGATGTTGGAAGTTCCAGTATACAACAAGGAAGGCAAGCAGATTGAGACCATGTCAGTCAGCGATGAAGCCTTCGGCACGAGGGTTAACACCGCCCTGTTGAAGCAGGCGGTCGTTGGCTATCACGCCAATAAGCGACAGGGCACCGTAGCCACTAAATCTCGCGGAATGGTTCAGGGTTCTACCAAGAAGCTCTTCCGCCAGAAGGGCACCGGTAACGCACGACGCGGCCAGGTCAGAACCAACGTACTCCGCGGCGGCGGCGTCGCATTCGCAAAGAAGAACCGCGACTTCCGCAAGAAGATGCCGCAGAAGATGAGAGTCGCCGCCTGGAAGACAGCGATCCTGGCCAAGATCCTCGGTAACGATCTTGCGGTCATCGACGGATTGGTCTGCGAGGCGCCCAAGACCAGCGAAATGGCCAAGTTGCTGAACAACCTCAGCATCAATCGCAGTTGCCTGCTGGCTCTGCACGAGCGTGACGCGAACATCTACCTGTCAAGCCGCAACCTGCAGGACCTGACGGTTCGTATTGCTGAAGAACTGAACGCTTTCGATATCGCCACGCGGCAGAAAATGCTGATCACCCGCCAGGCGATGGAAATGCTGATGGGACAGGAAGACTAAAGCGATGAAGAACGATATATACTCCATCATCATTCGACCGTTGATTACTGAGAAGAGCACACATCTCAGTGAGAAGCGCAACGACTACGCATTCCAGGTCGCCTGGGGCGCCAACAAGGCCCAGATCAAACAGGCGATCGAGAAGATATACAAGGTCAAGGTCAAATCCGTTCGAACGGCCAACCGCAAGGGCAAGCCGCGACGACAAGGCCGCGTGATGGGCACGACCAACAGATGGAAAAAAGCGATCGTGCACCTGCATGAAGACTATCGCATCGACCTGTTCTAGATCAGACAAAGACCAAGGCGAGAAGCACCATGGCGATTAAAAAATACAAACCGACCTCCGCTGGCCGAAGAAACAGTTCGGTAAACGAGCATTCCGAGGTTACCAAGAAGAAGCCCGAGAAGTCGCTGCTTAAGCCCCTGAAGAAGCGGGGCGGACGCAACCACAGCGGCAAGATCACCGCAAGGCATCGCGGCGGCGGGCACAAGCGAATGTATCGCGTGATTGACTTCAAGCGAAACAAAGACGGCATGACCGCTGAAGTGATCGGGATCGAATATGACCCCAATCGCAGTTGCAACATCGCACTGGTTCAGTACGAAGACGGCGAAAAGCGATATATTCTGGCTCCGATAGGACTCAAGCCCGGACAGGAAATCGTCAGCGGCGAGAAAGTTGAACCGAGAGTCGGAAACTGCATGCTGCTGAGCAACATCCCGCTTGGCATGGAAGTCCACAATATCGAAATGCGACCCGGCCAGGGCGGCAAGATGGTTCGAACCGCCGGCGGCTCGGCCAGACTGGGCGGACGCGACGGAAAATACGCTCACCTTATCCTGCCCTCTGGCGAGATGAGAATGATAAATATCGCCTGCCGTGCAACGCTCGGACAGGTTGGAAACGCTGAACATCAGGGCGTACGCCTTGGTAAGGCTGGACGTAAACGCCACCTCGGACGCCGACCGCACGTTCGCGGCACCGCAATGAACCCGGTCGCCCACCCCATGGGCGGCGGCGAAGGCAGGCGTGCAGGCGGCAGACAGCCTTGCTCACCGACTGGAAAACTGTCCAAAGGCGGAAAGACCAGGCAGAAAAAGAAGGCTTCGAACAAGCTTATCCTGCGACGGCGCAGGAACGTCCGCGACGGACAACTGGTGCTGTAAAACCCGGCGATCAAGAGTAGCAAAAGATGACCAGAAGCGCAAAAAAAGGCCCATACGTAGACGAGAAACTGTACAGGAAGGTCATGAAGGCCAAAGAGTCAGGTTCACGAGAAGGCATCAAGACCTGGCGCCGTGCATGCACGATCGTCCCCGAGTTTATCGGAGAGACTTTCCTTGTACACAACGGCAAGAGCTTCCTGAAAGTCCAGATCACTGAAGATATGGTCGGCCACAAGCTCGGCGAGTTTAGCCCGACACGTATGTTCCGCGGACACAGCGGTAGAAAACGATAACAGACACCGAGTATCTAACCCGCCGACGAAACAAACGCGGGAATAAGGATCACTGAAAGATGGCTTGGCGAGCAGTACATAGATTTGCACGAATAAGTCCGCGAAAGGTTGGCTTAATTGTTGACCTCGTACGCGGGTACGATGTTCAGGAAGCTTTGAACATCTTGAAATTCATGCCGCAGCGAGCGGCCGTCCTGGTCTCGCAGGTCCTGACCAGCGCAGTGGCCAATGCCAACGAGGCCGAAGGCGACGTCAACAAGCTGTTTGTAGAAACAGCCAAAGTTGACGAGGGACCCACGATGAAAAGGTTCCGTCCAAAGGACCGCGGACGAGCGCACCCGATCATGAAACGCACCAGCCACATCACAGTTGTGGTTGAGGAAAGATAGGAAGTCAGGCGATATGGGCCAAAAGGTAAACCCAACTGGATTTCGCACCGGCGTCACCATCGGCTGGAAAAGTCGTTGGTTCGCACCGAAAAGCAACTTTGGTGAGTTTCTCGTCGAAGACGAGAAGATCCGAAAGTTTGTCGATCAGAGACTGAACCGCCAGCCTCCTTACGCGGCCGTCAGTTACGTCGAGATCGATCGCACTCGCGAAGAAGTCAAAGTATCCCTGCGGACCGGAAGACCCGGTCTGGTCATTGGCCCCAAGGGCGCCGAGGTCGAGAAGCTCAAAGAAGCGCTGGAAGACCTGACCGACAGACGAGTCAATATTAATATCATTGAGATCCGGAACCCTGATCTCGAGGCAAACCTTGTCGCTGAAGGTATTTCAGAGCAGATCAAACGGCGTGCTAGTTTCCGTCGCGTGATTAAGCAGAAAGCTGACGCCTGCATGCAGGCCGGCGCCAAGGGCGTGAAGATCACCGTAGGCGGACGTCTCGGTGGAGCGGAAATCGCAAGATCGGAAACACAGGTTCGTGGTTCTGTCCCGCTGCACACGCTTGAAGCCGACGTGGACTACGGAGTAGCGACGTCTGTTACAACGTACGGATGCATCGGTATTAAGGTTTGGATCTTCCGCGGAATGTTCGGTGAAGAAGAAGATACCAGCGACAGCCAGCAGGCTGCGATGACCCGTGCACGCCGCCGATACCAGCAGCGTGACGGCGGCCAGGACGGCGGCGGACGACCGCCCCGGTCCCAGGGCCCCAGAGCAGGCAGTGCTCCCAAGGCTTCCAGCCCGCCTCCTGCGGCTACGCCGCCGGCGACAGAGGCCCCGAAAGCCGAGCCCCAAGCAGATACACCCAAAGACTAAAGCCCCAATAAGTAAGCAGGTGCAGCCATGGCAATGATGCCAAAAAGAATTAAGCATCGAAAGCAGATGCGTGGAAAGATGAATGGAATGGCCACTCGAGGCCAGACCGTTGATTTCGGTGACTTTGGGCTCCAAAGCCTTGAGGCCCACTGGATCACCGCTCGTCAGCTCGAAGCTGGGCGTGTTGCGGCGACTCACTACCTCCATCGTGAGGGCAAAGTGTATATCAGGGTTTTCCCCGATAAACCTATTAGTTCCAAGCCGTTGGAAACTCGAATGGGTAAGGGCAAAGGCGAGACCAAAGATTGGGTCGCCTGCATCAAGCCGGGAACAGTCCTGTTTGAGATCGGCGGAGTTGACGACGACACCGCAAAGCAGGCTTTGGTTCGAGTAGCACACAAGATGCCCGTGCGTTGCCGACTCCTGGAAAGAAAGTCGTAGTTCGAAGGTATTTCGACCATGAAGATAAGCGAAGTAACAGCATTGAATCCTGAAGAGTTGGCCGTTGAACTCGAACGCCTCAAGCGTCACCTGTTTGACCTGAGAGCGCAGGCGGTCACCGAGCGTCTGGAAGACCCGACTATGATCGGAAAGGCCAAAAGGGATATCGCAAGACTGCTGACGGTTCAGCACCAACGTAAGATGGCCGCTGTCAGCGAAGCCAAGTAGTGATTGAGCGAGATTAATGAGCGATACAGAAACTACAGTAACGCAGAAATCCGTGACAGGCCTGAAAACCGGCCGGGTCGGAAAGATCAGCGGGAATAAGACTATCCGCGTAGATGTGGACAATCTGACGAAACACCCGTTGTACCACAAGTACATTCACAAGCGCACACGGCTGGCCGTTCACGACCCGGAAAACACCGCGGTTGTAGGCGACCTGGTGGAAATCGTTCCATGCCGTCCGATCAGTAAAAACAAAACGTGGCGACTGGTGCGAATTATCAGCCATGACGACGCGGTGCAGTAAAGGACCGAATCTGTGATTCAAGCAGAAACTAGATGCGAAGTGGCCGACAACAGCGGTGCCCAGATAGTGGGTTGCATACGCGTGTTGGGCGGTTCAACCAGGCGGAAACGCAGTTACCGGCGTCGTACGGCTTCTGTCGGGCAGATCATCATCTGTTCAGTCAAGAAAGCCGCACCCGGCGGTGACGTAAAGAAGGGCGATATCGTAAGGTGCGTTATTGTGCGAACCGCCCATGCTATTCGCAGAACAGACGGCAGCTATGTCAAGTTCGACAAGAACGCAGTGGTCATAGTTGACGCCGATGGAAACCCTCGCGGGACCCGAATTTTCGGAGCTGTCGCCAGAGAGCTCAGGGAGCTGAACTTCATGAAGATCGTCTCCCTTGCTAATGAGGTGGTTTAATAATGGCCAGACACGTAATAAAAGGTGACATGGTCAAGATCCTGGCCGGAGCCGATCGCGGTAAGACCGGTGAGGTCATGGCGGTGTATCCGTCGAAGAACAAGGTGCTTGTTCAGGGCGTTAATCGCGTCTACAGGCATTTGCGTCCTTCGAGGAAGCATCCCCAGGGCGGGCGAATCCAGAAGGAAATGCCCATCCATATATCCAACGTGTTGCCCGTGGACCCCAAGACCGACCAGGCTACTCGGGTCGGAGTTCGCGTCAACGAAGACGGAAGCAAAGAGCGAATCGCACGGAAGTCCGGTGAGTCGCTTGGAATTTTGAGGAAGGCTAAGTAAGCCGGGTTAATATAGATGCTGCCACGCTTATTAGAAAAATACCGAAGTGACGTGATTCCGGCTATGACCGAGCGGTTTGGGTACACAAATCCCATGTCGCTGCCGAAGGTCGAGAAGGTAGTCGTCTCCATGGGAATGGGCAAAGCCCACGAAGAGAAGGGCAAGCTCGAAACCGCCCGGGACCAGCTTGCCAAGATCGTCGGCCAGAGTCCGATTATCACCAAGGCGAGAATGAGCGTCAGTAACTTCAAGCTCCGCGAAGGAATGAATGTGGGACTGAAGGTTACGCTCAGAGGCTCCAGGATGTATGAGTTCCTCGATCGGATGATCTCCCTGGCGATCCCGCGAGTCAAGGACTTCCGCGGATTGAACGCATCGAGCTTCGACGGAAGAGGCAACTACAATATGGGATTCACCGAGCAATCGGTATTCCCGGAAATCGATCCGTCCAGCGTGACATTTATGCAGGGCATGAACGTGGCGATTCAGACCAGCGCCAACAGCGATGAAGAGGCTCGTGAACTGCTGTCCCTTATGGGCATGCCGTTCCGTACCGCAGAAAGCGACAAGATTGGATAGTTTATGGCTACTAGCGCACAAATAGCTAAATCAAAAAGACCGCCTAAGTTTTCTACAAGGCGGATCCGTCGGTGCCAGCTGTGTGGCCGGCCCCGAAGTATTTACAGGAAGTTTCTAATATGCCGGATCTGTCTGAGACAGCTCGCTCACGCGGGTAAGATTCCCGGATTGAAAAAGGCCAGTTGGTAAACAGGAAGCAGTTCCGATGAGTTTGTCTGATCCTATAGCCGATATGCTTACAAGAATTCGCAACGCACTTGCGGCCAGGCACGATGTTGTTAACATTCGCGCTTCGAAGGTCTGCCAGGGCGTATGTCAGGTCCTCAAGGATGAAGGGTATATCCTGGATTTTAAACGTGTTGAGGACAAGAAACAGGGCCTGTTGCGGGTCTACTTGAAGTATGGTCCCAGAGGCGAAGAAGTAGTCACTGAAGTGACCCGCGCCTCCAGGCCCGGACGACGAGTGTATTCCGGAGTGGATGGTATTCCGCGCCCGATGGGCGGACTGGGCATAGCGATAGTTTCGACTTCCAGAGGCGTCCTCAGCGATCGTAAATGTCGCGAGCTGAAGGTCGGCGGCGAAGTCCTGTGCACAGTGTGCTGAAGAGGTAACAGCGATGTCACGTATTGGCAAGAAACCGATTTCAATAATAAACGGCGTAACTGTTACGCTCAATGGCCTCACAGTTTCGGTCGAAGGACCCAAGGGCAAATTGTCCTGGACCCATCGCCCCGAAGTGAGCGTTGAGATTAGCGACGCCGACAAGACAGTCACCGTATCACGCGGCGGCGACGACAGATTCAGTCGTTCCCTGCACGGTCTGACCCGCAGCCTTATCGCCAACATGATAGAAGGCTGCTCCAAGGGCTTCGTCAAAGGGCTTGAGGTCTACGGTGTCGGTTACGGCGTGCAGTTGCAGGGCGACAAGCTCACCGTCAACTGCGGATTCAGTCACCCGGTGGTGTTTGACGTGCCGGCCGGCGTGATTGTCGAAATACAGACCCCCCAGGCCAGAGGCGACACGGACCCCGCGAAGTTTACTGTCTCCGGTCCTGACAAGCAGGCCGTTGGTCAACTGGCTGCGAAAATCCGCATGGTGCGGAAGCCTGAGCCTTACAAAGGCAAAGGGATACGGTACGCGGGCGAATACGTCCGTCGCAAGGTCGGTAAGGCCTTTGCCGGCACCGGCGCATAGTAGAGAAGCGATAGACACTGACCCCCAGTGGGATACGAATTATGAAGGCAATCGAGAAGAAAAATCTCCGGCGGAAACGCCGCAAACAGCATGTTCGAAAGAATGTGACTGGGACTCCGGACAGACCGCGACTGACGGTCTTCCGAAGCAACAAGAATATTTACGCCCAGATCATAGACGATATGGCCGGGCATACGTTAGTCGCCGCCTCCACCGCGGAAAAGAGCGTCTGCGACGATCCGGTAGCCCGAGGAAACTGCAAGGGCGCCAAACTCGTCGGACAGACCTTGGCGGAAAAAGCGACCAAAGTCGGTATCACGAAGGTAGTCTTCGACCGGAACGGATGCGCGTTTCACGGTCGGCTTAAAGAACTTGCCGATGCCGCCCGCGAGGGCGGTCTGGAATTCTAAGCAGGAGCGTGCGTAGTGGCGTTTGACAGAAAACGACGAAGAGGCCGCGATGACGAAGGTCCCAGCGACGGTCTGGAAGAAAATGTAATCCAGATTTACCGCTGCTCCAAGGTCGTCAAGGGCGGTCGACGGTTCAGCTTTGCTGCTCTGGTGGTCGTTGGCGACCGGCAGGGACGCGTCGGCATGGGATATGGCAAGGCCAATGAAGTTCCCAACGCCGTCGAGAAAGGCATCTCCGAGGCCAAGAAATCGCTGGTGTCCGTGAACCTTAAAGGTCACTCGATACCTCACCAGGTCATCGGACGCGCCGGAGCATCGAGCGTTGTTCTCGTTCCGGCGTCTGAAGGAACCGGCGTAATCGCCGGCAAGAAACTGCGACCCATGCTGGAACTTGCTGGAATTCAAAACTTGTTGACCAAAGCGTATGGGTCAACATCACCGAAGAATCTTCTAAAGGCCGCCATGGCGGCTCTCAAGAAGTTGCGAACCGCCAAAATGGTTAGCGAACTGCGTGGAGTGGACATAGGATGAAGCTCGGCGAAATACTAAAAGATGCCGGCCGGAACAAGCGACGCAAGAGAGTTGGTCGCGGTAACGGCTCAGGCCACGGAAAAACGTCCTGTCGCGGACATAAAGGTCGCGGACAGAGAAGTGGTGTTGGAAAACGAATGGGCTACGAAGGCGGACAGAATCCCGCCGTCGCTCGACTGCCCAAACGAGGATTCACCAATTTCCATTTCCGCAAGGACTACCAGATCGTCAATGTTGGCGACCTTGATTTCCTCGACGACGACACTCGCGTCGACGGCGAACTGCTCAAGGCCGCAGGACTCATTGACGATCCGACGAAGTTGATCAAGATCCTCGGAAACGGGGACTTGAAGACCAAACTTACTGTAGCAGCTTCTAAATTCTCGGCCAGCGCCTCGGAGAAGATCGCCCAGGCCGGCGGGACGACAGAGGTTGTTTAGATACGCGAACTATCCGGTTGAACTAGAGTTCATGGAAGTTAAGTAATGCTTTTTCAAAGGTTCAGACTTGTTGTTGGCGTGCTTGTGGTGTTGGCGTCCCTTTGGATGATTGCCGGAGGCGTCTCCGTCGCATACAACGCTTCGACTGGCGGTGCGGCCGCCAGCGGAATCGTTCTGGGCGGTATCGTCCAGGCGGTGTTCGGGCTATTGATGATCGGCGCCTACGTCTGGGCGTTGTGGGCCGAATCGCGTGTCAAGACGGTAATGGAGAACATATTCTCCATCCCTGAATTGCTGAAGAAGATGGCCTTTACACTGGGCCTTTTGTGCATTTACAGGATTGGCTTCCACGTTCCTCTAGCTGGTCTTGACCAGAGCGCGATGGAAATCTGGGGTGACGACAAGGGCAACGTGTTCGGTCAAGCCCTCGCCCAGGCCAGCATGCTCACTGGCGGAAGTTTCCAGAGATCCAGCCTCTTTGGGCTGGGGATCATGCCGTATATTTCGGCGTCTATTATTTTCCAACTGCTGGTGACTGTGGTCCCCGCCCTTGAGAAGCTTCGCAAGGAAGGACCCGCAGGCCAGAAAAAGATACAGGAATACACACGATACGCCACGGTGGCCCTTTGTATCATCCAGGCTATATTCTGGATGATTACTATGCGGGGCAGCGACTTGCTTTATCCGCGGTATCAGGAATCGACGCTAGTGTTCCTGATGGGCGTAGTGGGCCTGACAGGCGGTACTATCTTCCTGATGTGGCTGGGAGAACAAATCGACGAGTACGGTATTGGTAACGGCATCAGCCTTATCATCATGGCCGGCATCGTCGTTCGCCTTCCCACTGCCGTTGGGAAACTGTACCAGATGACTGACGCCAGCCTTACCGGCGGCGGCGGCGGACAGGTCGGTCTGCTGCAGATCGCCTTCGTGATCCTGTCGTTTGTGTTTGTCGTAGCCGGCTCTATCCTGATCACTCAGGGCCAACGCCGCATTCCGGTCCAGCAGGCCAAGCAGGTCCGAGGACGACGAATGACAGCCGGCGGACGTCACTTTGTGCCGCTCAGGATCAACCACGGCGGCGTGATGCCGATTATCTTCGCCAGTTCGCTGATGATCTTCCCGAACATGCTGTTCAGTTGGGTGGGTAGGTACTGGCCCAACAGCGGATTCGCCCGCACTATGGCCGGCGCCTTCCAGATGACCAGCTATACCTACACCGTGTGCTATGTCGGAATGATATTCTTCTTCGCGTTCTTCTGGACTACTGTCCAGTTCCGCCCGAAAGAGATGGCTGACCAGTTGCGAGACCATGGAAGCTTCATTCCGGGATTGCGTCCCGGCAGGAGAACTGCCGAGTATCTTGAAAAAGTCATGGGCCGCATAACTTATTGCGGCGCAGCGTTCCTGGCTACAATCGCTGTGATACCGATGGTGATCGCGACTATGGCCCATATACCTTACGATGTATCGTCGTTCCTCGGCGGTACCGGATTGCTGATTCTTGTGTCGGTCGCCTTGGACCTGGTCCAGCGCATCGAGGCAAACCTTGTGATGCGGAACTATGACGGCTTCCTGGGAGGAAGCTCACGGATAAAAGGAGCATACGGTTGAGAATAGTGCTAATGGGACCTCCTGGAGCCGGCAAGGGCACGCAGGCTGAACGACTGATCAAGAAGTTCGGCATGAAGCACCTTTCCAGCGGTGATATTTTCCGA
>CAYMSH010000154.1:0-13561 GCA_964392945.1 uncultured Planctomycetaceae bacterium
CAGATAATGATTGGCTCCGCTTGCGAGCGTCGCGGGTTGTATGGATTTTGTCGTCACCAGGTGTAAACCTTAGTAAGGAGAAATGGTCATGTTGCAGAGAATAGGACTTCTATTGATAGCAGTCGCCGCGGTTGGAATGTTTGCCTGTCCGGCGGTCGCTGAAGACAAGGCGCCCGCCGCGACGAAATGCCCCGCCGGCGGCGACGACGGATACGTCAGCATCTTCAACGGTAAGGACCTGACCGGATGGGACGGTCTGGATTTCTGGTCAGTCAAGGACGGATTCATTCGCGGACAGACCACGAAGGAAAAGCCCACCCGCGGCAACACGTTCCTCATCTACCGCGGCGGCAAGGAAAAAGGCGTGCTTAAGAACTTCGCGCTGAAGCTCAAGTTTCGTATCCAGAACGGCAACTCCGGCGTGCAGTTCCGCAGCTTTGTGAAAGACCCCAAGCGGAACAAGTATCGCGTGTCTGGATACCAGGCCGAAGTCCAGAACAAAGCCGGCAAAGTCGGCTTCCTCTACGACGAGGCCCGTCGCGGCTGGCTGGTTAACGTCGGCGATATAATGGAAGTCAATCCTTCCGAAGACGGCAAGAAGTTCAAGAAGGAAGTCGTCGGCAAGGTATCCGACGTCAAGGGCCTCATCGCCAGCAAGTACTACACCGACAAAGAGTGGAACGAATACGAGATCATCTGCCGCGGAAACCACATCGCGATGTATCTCAACGGGTATCCGACTGTCGAGCTGATCGACAACGACAAGAAGAACCGCACCATGGAAGGTCACGTCTGCCTGCAGATCCACTCCGGACCGCCGATGATCGTGGACTTCAAGGACATCAAAATCAAGAAGTTCGAGGCCCAGTACGGCCCGGCCGTGCGACTGTTCAACGGTAAGGACCTTACCGGGTGGACTATGAAGGATGACCAAAAGGAAACATGGGGCGTCAAAGACGGCGTGATGACCGACAAGGGTAAACCGTTCGGATTCATCGCCACGGAGAAAGACTACACCAACTTCGTATTGCGCCTGCAGGTCAAGCACCTGGTCAAGACCAACAGCGGTATCCTGCTGCGATCGACACAGTTGGAAGGCAAGTTCCCCAAATCGATCGAGGCCCAGGTGATGTCCGGCAAGATGGGCGACATCTACAACTTCCACAAGTTTTCGATGAAGACCGATCCGAAGCGAACTCGCGGAGCCGGGACCAGGAAGATTCACGCCTCCAACGAGAAACCGATCGGCCAGTGGGACGCCTACGAGATCACGCTGAATAAGGGCGATCTGGAGCTGCGAGTTAACAATCTCGTGCAGAACATCGCCACCGAATGCCAGGAAATCCCGGGCAAGATATGCCTGCAGTCCGAAGGCGGACCGCTGGAGTTCCGGAACATCGTACTGATCCCGATCATCAACAAGAAATAAACCGAGGATAAAAAATGACTGATCGAAAACTGCTGTCACTGTGCGGCGTGGTTTCTGTTACGCTCGCGATAACGTTCATGTTTTCAGCTACATCGCTGGCCGCGGCGCCGAAGTTGATCGGTTCTTCCGAGGCCGACTGGCCCCAGTGGCGCGGTCCGAATCGCGATTCGATAAGCAGCGAGACCGGCCTTCTTGACTCCTGGCCGGCCGGCGGTCCGAAACTGCTCTGGAAAACCGACGGAATGGGCAAGGGCTGGTGCTCGCCGATCATCGCCGATGGAAAGATATTCATCGTCGGCGACGTCGGCTCAGATTTGAAGATCTTCGCTCTCGGGCTCGACGGCAAGGTCAAGTGGACCGTAACCAACGGCAAGGCCTGGAAGAAGTCATTCCCCGGCGGACGGGCCGCATGCTGCTACAGCGAAGGGAAAATCTACCACGTAAACGGAGCCGGGCGCGTGGTCTGCCTGAACGCCAAAGACGGTAAGGAAGTCTGGGACGTCAATATCCTCAAACGCTTTGAAGCCAAGCTGCCGACGTTCGGGATATCCGAATGCCTGCTGATAGACGGCGATAACATAATCGTAACGCCCGCCGGCAAGAAAGCCACGATTGCGGCGATCAGCAAGAAGACCGGCGATACTGTCTGGACGACTGTCGCGCCGCCGGAATCTACCGAGACGGCCGGATACTCCTCGCCGATACTCGTTGAGTGGGACGGCAAAAAAGTTATCATCGCCAGTACGTCGTATCGCACGTTCGCCGTCGAGGCCGACGGCGGAAAGCTGCTCTGGACTGAAACGCTGACGTACACGAAGATCGCCTGCAGCACTATACCGGTGCTCTGCGGAGACAACATGGTGTTCGTGTCGAACACGAGCTTCAAAGAGCAGTTGTCTTCGATGCTGGAAGTGGGTCCCAAGTGTGACAAGGCCTCGAAAAAATGGTCAAAGCCGCTTCGCACCACCTGCGGAAGTTCGCTGTACGCCGACGGGAATCTCTATATCGCCACCTCGCGGGGCATGACGGGCTTCCACTGCATTGACGCCAAGACAGGCAAGGTTAAATCCAAACTGCCTGAACCGCAGGACGCATCGATGCTCCTTGCCGATGGGAAGCTGTTCGTCCAGTCCGCCGACGGCAAAGCGATGCTGATCAAGCCGACTGGCGGCGGGATGAAACTGATCAGTTCATTTGAACTGGTCAAGGTCAAGGGCAAGCGGAAAGACGCCTGGGCTCACCCCGTGCTGCTGGGCGGGAAGCTCTACCTGCGATACCACGACACGCTGTATTGTTACGACGTAAAGGGCAAGTAGCCCCGCGGTTTCCCGTGATCGGTCGGCGCCATCGCGTCCTGTGCGAAAAGGAATACTAATATGCTTCGAGTGATGCTATGTGCCGCCGGTTGTCTCCTGCTGGCGTTGAGCTTGACGGCCGCTGGTGCGCCGGAGAAAACGAAACTCTCCTGGCGTAAGACTGACACTTCGATCGCGCTGCTCAATGGAGACAATGTTGTCTGGAGTCACGTTCACGATCGCAAGGTCGGCAAGCCGTACATGCGGTTCGGCCTGCTTGACGGCACGGAACTGACGCGCCCCTGGCCGTTCCCGAAGGGGTACATCAAGAGCGATCATGTCTGGCATCGCGCGTTGTGGTGGTCCTGGAAGGCTATTAACGGGGTCAACTACTGGGAGAAAAACCAGCAGGGCACCGATCCGGTCAAGGTCAAAGTCACCACGAACAAGGACGGCTCGGCCAGCATTCTTACGACAATATCCTACCACCAGCCCGACAAGCCGCCGGTTGCCAGCGAGGAACGATTAGTCCAGGTCAGCCCGCCCGACGAAAACGGAAGCTACCTTATTCGCTGGCGGGCTACATTCAGGCCCGCGGGCAAGAAACCTGTTGTTTTCAACAGGAATTCGTACGGCGGGTTCGCGCTTCGCCTGGCCGGCGAGTTCTGCGGAGACAAGAAGACCGGCAAGCCCGCCTGGAAGTTCAGCCGGAGCACCGAACCGAAAGCAAACAAGGGCAGGGCTCGCTGGATGGCGTATTGCGGAGTCGCCCAGAACGGAAAGCCCGCCGGCGTCGCGATCTTCGATCATCCGAGCAATCCTCGCCATCCGGCGTTGTGGCAGACTCGTACACACTACCCGTACATGAATCCGTCCTTCACCTGCAAGGAAGACTACACTCTCGAACCGGGCAAAAGCCTCACGCTGACATACGGTGTGCTGGTCCACAACGGCAAGCCCACTGCCGAGGCCCTGGAGAAGGCATGGAAGAGTTTTGCTGCGCCCGTTAAAGAACGGAAATGAAACTCGCTGTCAAATTCCAGATCATCTGACGCGTATCGCCCGTAATTGGAACGGATAGAACGAGAGTTTCAGTTTTCCGTTCGTCGCGGGCAACGGTTTCCCCCTGGCCGCATCGACCGCCTGGCCGGCAGGTAGCGTTATACTTACGTCGTTCCTGTTGGTCATCGCCGTGTTGACTATCGCGAAATACGTCCCGTGCGAAGCGGTTTTGATCCGGCGAACGATCACCTTCGGATCGGATGCGGCGTTCGGGACGATCGTGCTCGGCAGCGCCGGCAGGGCCAGGTATGCGGCGTTGAAGTTTCGCACGTATCGCGGGAAGCCGCGAGCGAAATTACCGCCGGAGAGGTATCCGATCATTGTCGGGTCTCCGTTTGCGACGGCGACGGCCTCGGCCAGCATGCAGTACGGTCCGGTCCGCTCGATGTCGGCGATGAAGTATCCGAGCTTGGGCTCGTCGTTGGTGTCGAACATCATGCTCTCGTTCAATGAGTAATGCCGGATCGCCGCCAGCCCGCCGGGAGTGCGGTAAGTGTCGAACGTTTGCCGCGACGCGACTGTGTAAAGGCGATTGAATGCGTGAGTGAGCATCACTCCGTCGGTCTGCTTGTAGTGTTGCGGATCGTCGGCCGGGCGTGCGTGGCGAACTTCGTATCCGCCCCAGTCCTTGCCCGCGGCCAGCAGGCCCTTGAGATATCGCTGCTCTCTGACAACGCTGGCGATAGTGATCGGCTTTACGATCTGCTTCTTGTCGGTCTGGTTGGCCTTGAGCTTCAGGATCTCAGCCCAGGCGTCGGGAGTGTCGCTGACCATGAGCGGATCCCACGAGGCGAAACTCACCCCGGGCTCTGCGGGGCAGCCGGTAAAGAGCACCATCGCATCATCAACGCCGCTGTTGCGGAGGTAATCGCGCATGGCCGTCAGGAAGTCGCGGCGTTTCGTTCCCCACCAGTTGATGTACCGTGTGTAGAGGGTCTTGTCTTTGGCGATCTGCTGGCGCGTGACGGGTTGGTTCTTGTTAGCTTCGGCTGCGAATCGCTTGAGTGTCGCGTCGGCGAAACTCACTGGCAGTTGCGAACGCGGCCGGAGCCAGATGCCGGCGAACCTCGCCTTGGTCCGCATGCGGATCACCGTCAGGTCGAGCATTTTCTTGAAGTCTTCATACGTGTCGGGATCGGTGATGTCGGCGTTGGCGCTTTCGATCCACTTGATGTGCGTGTATCTACCGTCGCTGCGCGCCAGCGGTTTGCAGCGGCGCTCGTATCCCAGGGACTTGTAACCCTTCGATCCGCTGTATTCGTAGTACGGCATGATGTCGAAACCGTAGTTGCCCATCAGTGCGACGATCCGGCCCCATGAGTCCTTCATCGCCGAGTTGAAGTGGACCCAGTTGTTACCGCCGTGCGGCGTGGGGTCCCAGCCCTGATTGGCCCCGAACTCCAGAAGGTCCTTGCTGAATGTGTTCATGCCGAGGAACTGCATTTGCCGGGCTTTGAACTTGTACCAGTCGAGATAGTTCTTCATGCCGCGAGTTTCCGGCGTCTTGCCGGCGATAACGCCGTCGGCCATCTCCTCCCGCCAGAACAGGCGGCGATGCGGCAGGCCCTTTGGAGGGAGCCTGAGCTTCATCGCGAGTTTTTCCGGTTGGATCACCGCAAAGAGCCTGATCCTCGCTACTGCGGCGCCTTTGGACATCGGGATGTTGCGCCTTGAGAACTGTGCTATCGTTACGTTGAATCCGTCTTCGGGAGTCAGCGTGCGAGGCTTGGCGCCGCGGGGCAGTTTGTTGTGCTCGGTGAATCGATCGTGCAGACAGAACAGTTGCGTCCAGGTCTCCCACTTTTTCGAAAGCGGCACGTCGAGCGATTCGTTGAGGTTGTTTACGTACTTCGGATGGAACGCATCGCCGACGGTTTGTCCTGTGTGGAAGCCGCGGATCGTTTCGTTGCCGGTGTTGCTGACGATCATCATGCGCGGCGCGTCGTGCGGGTAGTCGATCGCCAGTACGTAAGACGCCCCCGGGCTCAGCAGTTTCATTTTGCCGATGCGATAGGTGAAGTAGGCGCTCTGTCCGGCGGTGGGGGGCATCGCTCGACATTTGCGTCCGAGAATCGTCCGGACTTTCGACACGCCGGCGGGATGTTCGGCGAACTGGCGATCGGCCGGTGTCTTGGCGCAGTCGATCTCGTCCACCAGGTGGAGCTTGCCGAACGGGGCTCCGATGTCCACCAGCGGACGTTTCCTGACTTCTTCGATCGCCTTCTTCAACGCTGCGGTGCGGATCGCCGCTTTGCGAGCGTCTTCAGCTTTGCGGGCGAGAAACGCTTTGTAGGCCTCCGGCGTATGAGAGTAGATCGCGATTTCCGAGAAGTTAGCGCCTGGCGTCTTTTTTGTCAGGCGGATATATCGCGTCTCGACGTTCAGTTGGACTGACCCCCACTTCAGATACGAGCCGCAATCGTAGCTGGCCAGCTTCGTCCACTGGCCCGGCCGGCCCGTGGATATCTCAACTTCGCCGGTTCCGTTGGTGTCGAATATCCATAATTTCGACAGCGGGCGAGCCTTGCCCAGGTCCAGGTGTACGCTGAAGGGGTACTTGCGATTGTACTTGGAGTTGATCTTCCAACTGCTGGTCGGCTTCCCCGTCGGCGGTCCAATGATGAGTTTCTGTTCATCGACCAGCCCGTCGGGCTCGCCGAGACCGGTTTCGTTGACGATCATCGAAGGCTTCAACTCGACCCGCGTTTCCTGGGCCTGGAGCGATGCGGTAATCGCCACGGCGAGACATAGCGTTATTCGTGCGATCATATTCACTTCTTTCTTCCGGTCAGGGCTGTTGTAGTTCAAAGGGCCGCACGATCTTACCACGTTTTGAAGCGTTGCCACAGCCCCAGCGTTGCTGTAATATGCATGTGAAACGCAGGGTTGCAGTTGGTTACGAACAGCGGGAGATAAATATGCGTAAGGGCAAATGGGTTCTGGTGAGTCTGATCTTGTGTGCGTTTGTTGCTCCGGAAGTGGGGTTGTGCCGGTCCGAATCAGGGCCCTCTACGCCGACAACCGCCAGCAGGCCCGCAGAGACGCCGGATGACGCCGCCGTGTCGGATTCCCTCTCCGACAGAGTGCGGGTCCTGTGCGAAGATCATTGGGTTGACGTAGTGGCCGCGATCTTCTGGGTCCTAGTAACCGTGGCTCAATGGTCCGTAGGCCTTGGTGTTCTTGGATTGATCCTGGGGATTGTGATCTACTTCCGCCTGCGAAAACGCGGACTGTTCGACATCACGCCCGGTGTTCGCGGACGATTCGGCTGGTTGTGGGGATTCCTGTTCGCCCTGGCGACGGCGTTCGGCGGCGCCTACGGCGGCGGATGGCTCGGACTCGAGCGTGGGATAAAGAACGAAATGCTCAGCCGCGGAGTCGTTGACAAGTTCGTCGTAAGGGTCATCCAGGCCAACGTGCTGCATGCGGCCGATCTCGATCTCACTGGCAAGGAAACTCCCGAACAGTTGCAGGAAATCGTCGCGCAATCCGATGCTGTGGCCCAACTGGTCATGGAGGATTTCGTGTCGCTGCTGGACGAAGTGATCGACGCGCAGGCCGAGGAGTACGAGATTCCAACCTGGCTTGTGGATGTCGTACGCAAGAAGGTTCGACAGAAGTTCCTTGACAAAATGAAGGATGAACTAGGCGGCGTTGACCCACGCCTGCTGGCGATAGTTCTCTTCGATGTGGACAGAGACAAGTATCTCGAAAAATATCCCCAGGCCAAGCCCGCGGCCGCTCTGCTGACTGGATTCCTGAACAGCATCCGCCAGGACGCGGTCGATCGCGTGAAAGGTTTCACCCGATCCGGCGTATACACTGGCCTTATTGGCTGTACGTTGCTTCCATTTCTGATCCTGTGGATATTCCGAATGGCGATGCGCCGCAGGTCGCCGGCCTGATCGGCGAGTTACTTTCCCGGCGATACTTGCAGTTGCGCCGGCTCGGCCGTGATCTTTACGCGCGGGGTTGTCAGCAGGCCCATTTTGTCCGGCTTGATAACGCCTTTCTGCAGGACCTCGCCGCCACGCACGAGTTTCCAGGCGTAGCTCTCGGTTTTCTGCACTTTGAACTTCTGCAGACGTCGTAGTGTAACGTCAGCGATCGACGCGGCCGGGATATTCTCGGGCTTGCCCAGTTCCTTGTTTGTAACCAGGCGCAGCTCCATTGCGAACTTGCTTTCGGTGTCGGTGATGTTCTTCCAGCGATAGTAACCGTTGATCTGGCCTCTCTGGTCATTGTCGGTCTTGTTCTTGTGCCCGGGGTAAGTCTCGTCGGTGTCTGAATCGGTGAACACGGGATACGCCTCGTTCTTGACGATGCTCAGCCAGGGGAAGTCGTATACCGCTCGATTGGCCATGTCGGGGCGCGATGCGTGCCCGAACGGGCCCCAGGCGAAGATCATCGGGAGCTTGTTGGCCTTGCAGTGCGCCAGCAGATCCTCCTGGCCGCGAGACCAGCCGTCGGTTTGCGACGACGTGTTGATCGTCGGCGGCGGGGCGGGGTAGCTGGAGTTTTTCAGACGGAACAGCACGTGTTCGGCCCCGGCCGGTACGTTGACCAGGATCGCCGCGAAGATATCGCCGCGAGTGTAACCGATGCCCAGACTGCCTGTGCCGCCCATGGACCGGCCGCTGAGATAGACGCGATTGCGGTTTATCTTCTGGTTCCGGATAACCCATTCAACGGTGTCGAGCACGCGTTTTTCCGTCGGATAGAGTTTCCTGGCGTACTCGGCGGGGCTCTTCTTTATGCCGTGCCATCCCCACCACCAGTCGGGCTTGTCGTTGCGGCAGTCCAGAAAGACGATAGCGTAATCCTTTGTTCCGTACTGATGACGGTGCTTGGAACTGTACGATTCGTTTAACGCTCGCTGGCCGCTGCCGCCGGCGTGATGCAGAATGACTCGAAGCGGCGGGTTCTTCACCCCCTGGCACGGCAGGACGAAAAAGTACTTCGGCTTGCCGTTCCGGCCTTTGTCGCCATGCTCGTACCGCAGCACCTTCCGCCCGCCTTTTTCGAACTCCTTGACCATTTTCAGCCCCGGCAGCAGCGAATCGGTCTTTGGTGCGGCGGCCTGGACCACGCCGCTGGTCAGCGTCGCAAGCAGCAGGGTTATCGCAAATAAGCGTAGCGGAATTTTGTTCATGTCGTTCATGTCCTTTTAAGGCGTGTGTTCTCGATAATGCAAAGTACCACGTAGCCGACTGGATATCAATCCCACCGAAGTTTGCGCAAATGCCAATACATCGGGCTTGTCAGTGGGCGATGGCTCGACTAAGCTTGGTGTCGAGGTGTTCTATGAAACTTTTCAATATCGTAGCGTGTTGTCTTATCTCTTGCGGATTGTCGCTTCTTCTCGCTGCCGGCGCCCAGGGCGGCGAGGTCTGCTCGCGTGACGTCGTCATCGTCGGCGGAACGCCGGGCGGGATAATGGCCGCGATCTCCGCTGCTCGCTGCGGGGCGACGGTTGCGTTGCTCGAACGCACCCATCACATCGGCGGACTGCCTGCAAACGGGCTCGGCGCTACTGACATCTCCACGCGGGGCGCCACCGGCGGGCTGTTCATGGAGTTCGTCAATCGGGTTCACAAATATTATGTCGACACCTACGGCGCCAAGTCCAAACAGGTCAGGCAATCCAGCAAGGGATACCACTTCGAACCGAGCGTCGCCGAAATGGTCTTCGAGAAGATGCTCGCCGAACACAAGGATAAGATCACCGTTCGCAAACTCAGGCAGTTTGACGCACTGAAGAAAAATGTCGTTCTCAAAGACGGAGCGATCACGGAGATCACAATCCTCAACCGACAAAGCAAGAAACCCGAACGCTACGCAGCCAAGGTGTTCATTGATGCTACGTACGAGGGCGATCTGGCCGCGGCCGCGGGGGCGGACTTCAGGATCGGACGGGAGTCCAAGAGCAAGTACAACGAACCAATGGCTGGTGTGGTCTTCGTTCGCTGGGGTTCGCGAAAGCCCGGCGAAGGTACTACAGGCGCCGGCGACAACGCCGTGCAGGCGTACAACTACCGACTCTGCCTTACGAAGAACAAAGACAATCAAGTCCCGATCGCCAGGCCGAAGAACTATAACCGCAAGGAGTTCATCTCGCTGATCGACGACGTGAAGCTCAACCGCGCTACAGGGAACCATCGTTGGGAGAAAGATTTCGACGGTATCGGGCGCGTCGTCAATATGGTCACTACACCCAACGACAAGACCGATGCGAACAACCAGCATCTGGCGTTTCTATCGACCGATCTGCCGGAAGAGAACTGGCCCTGGCCCACGGCGAGTTGGGCCTGGCGAGACAACTACGAAAAACGCCTGCGCGACTACACGCTGGGGCTGCTCTGGTTCGCGCAGAACGATCCGGGCCTGCCGCAGGAGTTTCGCAAGCGTTGCCTGCTCTGGGGCCTGGCGAAAGATGAATACGCCGACAACGCCAATTTCCCGCGCCAGGTCTACGTGCGAGAGGGGCGGCGGATCGAGGGCGAGCACCTGTTCACCGCCCACGACGCCCGCCAGGAACGCGGGAGCATTCGCCCGCCGATTTACGCCAACGGCATAACCGCCAGCCACTATAACCTCGACTCGCACGCAGTCCGCAAACGCCAGCCCGGACGAGTACATCTTGACGGTTTCTTCAGCTATCCGACGAATCCGTACACCGTTCCGTACGGCGTGATCGTGCCGAAGAAAGTCGAAGGGCTCCTGACGCCGGTTCCCGTTTCAGGCACGCATATCGGCTTCAGCACGCTGAGAATGGAGCCGTGCTGGATGGCGATGGGCCAGGCCGCCGGCGTCGCCGCGACAATCAGCATCCGAGACAAACTCCCGCTGCGGAAGATAAACGCGTGGAAGATCCAGAAAGAACTCCTCGCTCAAAACGCGGTCCTGATCTACTTCAAGGACCTCAATCCGGGGGATCCGCACTACGCGGCCGCCCAGTTCTTCGCAATTCGTGGATTCTTCGGGCGCGAAGGCTGGACCGCCCGCTTGAGCGAACCGGCCAGCGAAACAGACGCCAAACAGTGGCTCCAGTGGTCCGGATTGGACGCCCCGGCGAGCTACAAGCCAGGCAAGCCCACGCGCGGCGAGCTGCTCGAAGCCCTGTACGCACAGGCCCAACTACTCGGCCCGGACAAGATGGATCAACTGCGGGGCAAGAGCCGCCGACCGGCGCGTGTTCGATAGCTCGTGTGGTTTTGGGCGTTTTGCGCGCGTATAATTGATTGCCACAAATTGTCAGGGCAGGGCAGCCGCATTTTTTTGGTGACGGTCATAGTTTCAGGAGTCCGCGTTATGGATGTGTGTCAATATCTTACTGATGAAGGGGTTAACTATGTCGCCGATGAGCACCCGCCGGTGTACACCGCGCAGGAAGTTGCCGCCCACGAGCATGTTAGCGGCGATATGATGGCCAAGCCTGTGATCGTCCATGACGGGGGGCAGTACGTAATGTGCGTGCTGCCAGCGAGTTACAGGCTTAATCTTGGGAAGGTGTCCAGGGCTTTGGAGGCTATCGAACTGCGATTGGCCAGTGAAGAGGAGATGGGCGAAATCTTCGACGATTGCGAGATCGGCGCCGAGCCTCCGTTCGGAAACCTTTATCGCATGGACACTTTCGTAGATCAGCACCTTGCCGAAGACGAAGAAATTGTGTTTCAGGCCGGTTCCCACAGCCGAGCAGTCAGGATGCGCTATTCGGACTACCAGGCGCTCGCCAGGCCGAAAGTAGCAGACCTGGCTGAACACCTCTGATCTCAAATCACATCGGCTGCACCGGCCGGAGGTCGTGGGTATGTCGCACTAGAGGGAGGTGTGGCATACCCGCAGATGGGTGTATAGGGGCGACAAGCATGGCGGTTTTGGGTGAATTCTCTGCCTGTCGGGACTGTCGCTGATTATAATCGTGAGATGAAGTCCACAAATCTATCTGCGTGCGTAGCGGTGCTTTTCGCGATCGTCGTTTCCCAGGTCTCCGCCGACAACTGGCCTACATACGCTCACGATAACCAACGCAGCGGCGTTACTCCGGAGCGGCTGGCTCCTCCGCTGGCGTTGCAGTGGGTGTTCAGTTCGCCATTTCCCCCTGCGCCGGGTTGGGCCCTGCCCGCCGGCGGATACGGCGCTCGCAAGAACAAGCCCAACGTCAGCCATGACGATGCGTTTCGCGTGGTGTCAGCAGACAATTCCGCGTATTTTTGCTCGTCGGGCGAGAACTGCGTCTACGCTCTCGATGCGTCTACCGGTAAGGTCAAGTGGAGATTCTTCGCCGGCGGCGCGCCGCGAATGGCGCCGGTGATATGGAAGCAGAAGGTCTATTTCGGCTCTGACGACGGAGTGTTCCACTGCCTTGACGCTCGCAGCGGACGGATCGTCTGGAAGCTCAACTGCGCTCCGACTGGCGAGCAGATGCTCGGACACGGGCGCCTGCTTTCGCTCTGGCCGATCCGCGCCGGGGCGATGATAGAAAACGGCGTGGCGTATCTCACCGCGGGCCTGTTTCCATCCGAAGGCGTGTACTTCTTCGCCGTAGACGCCTCGACCGGGCGCGTGCTGTGGCGCAGGCGGCTCGACACCGGCGGACGCGGCGGGCCCTCGCCGCAGGGATACATGCTCTCCGGAGCCGATTCGATATTCATGACTTCCCGCGTGGCCCCGACCCGATGGAGCAAAACCGACGGACGAAACATCCCGCTCAACACGCCGATCCCATCGGTAAAGAACGCCGCCTACCGCTACCACAACGGCGGTTCGTACGCCCAGATCTGGAATGGAAAGAACATCGTCTACGGACAAGCCGCCATTCTGGCTTACGATCCGGACAAGATCGTTGTCGATAAATACAAACGTAAGCATAAGGGCGATCTGCTGTTCAACTGGTTCAACGCCCGGACGATTGTCTTCAAGGGGCAGCGAGCGTATGTCGCTACCGACTATCACATCATGTCGGTCGAGCAGAAACAGTTGCCTCTGCTGGCCGCTGGCGAATGCAGGGAGTTCGAAGAGGCCTACAAGTCCCACTCCGTGGCCCATCGAATGGACCTGATGGCCCAGTACGATCAGATCGTAAAGGCCCATGGACCGAATCATCCCAAGGCGTTGCGAATGAAGGTCACCTCGTTGAAGTGGGGCGCCGCCAAGTGGGCCAAGTGGCCGGCCGCGGCGAAGAAGCTGTTTGCCAGGATGGAGAAGAAATGCGCCTGGATGACGCCGATAGTCGCAAACGAGTCGATGATCATAGCCGGCGACGTGATCTACGCCGGCGGGGCGGACCGGGTAGTCGCTCTCGACGCCGGATCGGGCAAGGAACTGTGGGCCGCCAAAACCGCGTCTCGTATACGCGGCCTGGCGATCGCAAACGCTCGGTTGTTTGTCAGCACGATCGACGGCAAGGTCCGCTGCTTTGGCTCCGGTTCGCAGGCTGCCCCGGCGGCGGTGGACAAGACCGCGGACTTCTGGCCTCCCGATGAGTCCTGCGGCGAACATGCCCAGCAGATTATCGACAAGCTCGGCGTAACCAAAGGGTACTGCCTGATAGTCGGCGCCGGCGACGGCCAGTTCGCACGCGAGATCGCGCTGCGGAGTCGACTTCGCGTTGAGGTCATCGAACCTGATCAGCAGAAAGTGCGTGACGTTCGGGCCAGGCTCGCCGGAGTCGGGCTCTACGGCGGCCGGGTTTGCGTGCGACGGGGCGCTCTGAAATCGCTGCCTTATCCGGCGTACATCTTCAATCTGGTGGTCGACCACGCCCAAACACCCC
>CAYMSH010000155.1:0-13409 GCA_964392945.1 uncultured Planctomycetaceae bacterium
CCGGCAAGACGCTTACCTAAGCGATGACGGGGGGGCCGTTTGCGTTTCTACCGGTGTATATAGCAATGGTCAACGCCGGTGAACACGCCGGTTTCCTCGAAGATGTGCTGCACGATCTGTCGAACTACGTCGAACGCCAGGACGAACTGCGCAACAAGGTCCGCGGGGCGATGATATACCCGATGATACTGGCCACGGTCGGCGTTCTGGTAATGTGCCTGATGCTTATCTTCATCGTGCCGCTGCTGAAGGACCTGTTCGAAGGCGAGGCGAGCCTGCCGATGCTGACAAAAATCGTATTCGCCGCAAGCGATCTGCTGACCCAGAACTCGCTGCTGGTGGTCTGCATAGTTGTCCTGACGGTGACCTGTATCGTCGGGGCGCTGAAGAGCCCGGCGGGGCATAGGCTATGGGAGCAGTGGAAACTGAGAATACCAGTACTCGGCAAGACCATCTGCGTCGTGGCGATCACGCGATTCTGCAGGATCCTCGGCACGATGCTGGCAAACGGCGTACCGATCCTCAAGGCCCTGGACATCGCAAAAGACGCAACCGGGTCAGATGTACTGGGCCAGAGCATCGAACAGGCTGGCGACGCGGTCCGCGAGGGCAAACCGCTGGCCGACCCGCTGCGGGCCTCAGGGCTGATACCGATAGAAATCGTCGAGATGATCGCCGTGGCCGAAGAGTCCAATCAGCTCGATCGGGTGCTGGTGAAAGTCGCCGATACAGTCGATCGCCGCACCAATCGACAGGTTGACACCGCGGTGCGATTAATCGAACCGCTGATACTGGTGCTGCTGGCTTTAGTCATCGGGGCTATAGCCTTAGCGCTTCTATTTCCGATATTTACTATGGCTACACAGTTTAGCTAAACGACAGCCAACTGCGGCCGCTGCGGGCAACGGGGCTCGATAGCCGCAACGCGAAAGGAAAGACTATGATCAGACGTAAGAGGACAACACGAGGTTTCACACTTGTCGAGGTGCTGCTGGTGGTCGCCATCATCGGCGTGATCGCAACAGTAGTAGTCGTCAACGTGGGCGGCGTTTTCGACAAATCCAATATCAGCAACACCGAGAACCTGATCTCCGTTCTCGAGCAGAAGATGCAGCTTTACAAAGTCGCTGTCAACCACTACCCCAGCGAAGAGGAAGGCGGTCTTAACGCCCTGCTGGTCAAGCCGACGTTCGACGACGAATCGCTGGCTAACAAGTGGGCCGGCCCGTACGTCAAGAAGAAGCAACTCAAAGACCCCTGGGGCAATGAGTTCAACTACGAACTGCAGGACCAGGAAGACGGCGATACGACCAGGCAGGTGATCCACATCTGGTCCAACGGCCCCAATGGAACCGACGACAGCGGTGAAGGCGACGACGTGAAGAACTGGGACGACGACGAAGAAGGAGCCTGATCCCGCCGCTATAGACACAGCATGAATTACAAAAGGGAAACCAGCCCCGGGCTCGCACGTTCGAGTCCGGGGACGCCGCATATAAGGGCCCTTGCGGCCCACTCGCATCGCCTGCGCAGACAAAACCATTGCCCGCAAGGCTTTACGCTCCTGGAACTGACGATCGTAACGGCGATTATTTCCGTACTCTTAGTCGTCGGGATAATCTCCGGCACTGCCGCCAACGATCGCAGGAAGTTTCAGTTCGCCGTCGATCGACTGGAGACTACGCTGAGAATGGCCCGCGCCGAAGCGGCCAACAGCGCGCGGCGGATAAGGTTGACTTTCGATGCGGAAACTCGCCTGCCGGAGTTGCTCTGGGAGCCGTCGCCGCTGACCGAACCGGGACTGTTCACGCCGCACAAAACGTGCTCCTGGCTGAACAGGCTCCCGAAATCCGGGATCGCAGTGACCCAATGCCGCACGACGGGCCCGGACGGAAAGCCCGTAGACCAGGCCCCCAGCAGCCTCGGCGACGAAACCGACGAAGAAGAGATGCAGACCATTACGTTCGGACCCGACGGGACCAGCGATTCGGTCCTGATCGAGATCGAGTCGGACCTGGAAGGCGATTCGTTCCGAGCGGCGATAAAACTGGACGGCCAGAACAACCTGATCAAGACAAAGTTCATGTTCGGGCAATCTGAAGACGACGAGGATGATCCTTTTGCCGAAGACGAAGAAGAAATCTCAGAGTAGCGCCTCGGGAATGGTGCTGCTGGAAGTCGTGCTGGCCACGGCGCTGTTCGCAATGATGGCGCTGGTGGTGCTGGCCGGTCTGCAGTCATGCTTCCGCTCAGTGGGAACCATGCGCCTGGAGGCCCAGGCCGCCGACCTGGCGATCAGCAAGACATCCGAGGTGCACGTCGGCCTCCTGCCGCCGGAAGACGACGGGCCCAACGAATACGAAGACGAAGGCGACGAAGCCCTTGTAGACTGGACCTGGGAGATCGTAACTGAAGAGATCGAGATCGACATTGAAACCGACGCCCCGCCGATGATTCAGGTGCAGGTGATCATAACCCATGTACCGTCAAGCTACAGCTACTCAACGCAGTTCCTGATCCTCACTCCGCCGGAAACCGAGAGCGAAGATGAGGATCCCGAACTGGCTGGAGGATTGACGCCATGATCACCAGGACCGGGAAACAGCGTCGTCGAGGCGCAGGGTTCACGCTGATGGAAGTCGTGCTGGCGATCGCGCTGATCGTGAGCCTTATGGGTACGGCGATCGGGTTTACTTACCATATCGCCTCGGCGCGCGACGAACTGAACACGGCCACCCAGGAGATCGTTTCACGAAGGGCCATGATGCGGCGAATAACCAGGGAGCTGCAGTGCGCGATGAGCATGCGGCGCCTGGGTCTGGGCATCGCCGGCGAGTCCGACTACGTGGCGTTTGTGACCACCGCGGTCCCGGGCAAGTCGGTCTGGGTCGATCGCAACGTGCTGGACCAGCCGATACCTCCGGAAACCGACATCCGACTGGTGACGTACCGACACGCGATCAAAGAGTACGAAGACGGCACGGAAGAGATCGTCGGAATCGAACGCACCTGCCAGAAACTCCTGGACGCGCCGGAAGCCGAAGAAGGCGAGAATATCGGCGTGGCGCTGGTGACCGACCAGTTGAAATACCTGCGATTCAGGTACTTCGACGGAACCGGCTGGGACAGCGTCTGGACCGCGGACCGGGGTCTGCCACTTGCGATTGAAGTCACGATCGGCGACGAGCCGGTGTACGAAGACTCCACTGACGAGCCCGAACCGACGAACGAAGAAGACGCCCAGCGCGAGGAATACCTCGGTCGAGCCTCCAGGCGACTGATCCATCTGCCGCTTTCGACTATGAAGACCTCCGGCACGATCATCCGCGGCGGACCGGGCGGAGGTCGAATGTAAACTATGACAGGCCGACTTAAAACACGCAGGCCCGCAGCGACACCCAGCCCGAAGAATCGGGCCGGCATGGTCCTCTACGCGATCCTGATGATCGGCGCGATCTCGACAATGATCGCCGCATCGGTGATGTTCCGCACGCGCGCCGAAGTGGCGGCGTCAAACGGATACGTGCGGGGCGACCAGGCCTGGGAGGCCGCCTACAGCGGGCTGAAGCACGCAATGGCGATCCTGGCCCAACCGCCGTCGGAAGGCGGGAACTACGACAATCCCGATCTCTACGAAAGCCAGTTCGTATGCGCAGAAGGCGGCGATCAGTGGTACTTCACGATCTACGCGTACAACGACGACGACCCGGAGACCATTCGCTACGGAGTCACTGACACCGCGGCGCAGATCAACTTGAACACCGCGTCGCGAAAGGTGCTCGAGGCCCTGCCGAATATGACTCCCGAACTGGTTGACTGCCTGATCGACTTCCGCGACGCCGACGACGAGCCGGGACAAAACGGGGCCGAACAGGACTACTACAACCAACTGGCCCACCCCTATGCGATCAGGAACAGCTCGCTGATGAGCGTCGAGGAACTGCTGCTGGTCAAAGGCTTCGACGGGACCCTGGTCTACGGCGAAGACGCCAACTTCAACGGACTGCTGGACGCAAACGAAGACGACGGCGAGGAGACCCATCCCGAAGACGACGCCGACGGGCTCCTGAACCGCGGTCTCCGCGCGATAATGACCACGATCTCGTACGGGATCAATATCGACAATCAAAACCAGGCGCGAATCAACATCAACGGCAAGATAGACAACAGGACACTCAGGCGAGCGGTGGGAAGATCGACCGCCGAGTTCATCGAGTTCTGTCGCGAAGGCGGAAAGAAATTCACCCACCCCAGCGAGCTGCTGCGAATGAGCTTCACTGGGAAAGAAAACGGACGGAGCAAAACCGAACAATCGCCGGTGACCTCGGCGGCGAAACTGGCTGTCGTGCTCGACAAGCTCAGCGTCATCGACGCGAAGATCTTTCCCAACTCGGCGATCAACGTAAACAGCGCCTCGCGCGAGGCGCTTGCGGCGGTGCTGGGCGAGGACAACGTCGACTTAGTCGATCGAATCGTGACGATCCGGGCCGACCTGGCGCCGGAAGACAAGGCTACGACCGCCTGGCTGATGGAAAACGGTCTGGTCGGAGCCACGAAGTTCAAGGAGATCGCCCCGCTGCTAACGGCGCGCGGCTTCCAGCATCGCGTGCAGGTTGTCGGCTTCGGCGTAACCAGCGGTCGATACTGCGTGCTGGAGGCGATTGTGGACCCCATCGGCGGGCGCGTGCTCTACCTGCGCGACCTGACGGCGTTGGGAATGCCTTTCGGACTTGAAAACGTACAGGAGCTAGCGGGAGACTGATGGCGTCATTAACAGATAACAAGTTTGTAGACCAGCTCAAGCAGCGGTTCAAACGGGCGGCGCCGAGGCGATTTGTCGCCATAGACTTCGACAGCACGTCGGTGCGAATCGTACACGCCAGGCGAACGGGAAAGAACACGCGAATCGACGCGCTGTATTCCTACCCGACGCCGGCGGAGCTCGACATGGACGACGCCGAAGTCGTCGGACAATTCCTGGGCGCCACGCTCAAGGAATTCTCGCGCGACTCGCGAACCTCGCTTAGCCGCTGCGGAGTGCTGCTCAGCGTGCCGCGACAGAAAGCGGTCTTAAAGCCGCTTACGCTGCCTCCGGGCACGCCGTCGGAAGACATGGCCGCCATGGTCCGCTTCCAAATCGAAAAAGAACTGCTCTTCAGCCCCGAAGAATCCGTAATAGACTACACCGTCACGAGCCATCTCGACACCGCCGAGTCCGCCAACGGAGGCTCTCCGGACGCCGGGGTCGGAGTACTTGTCGGAGCTGTCACCACTGACGTGGTTCGCCGCTACCAGCAGATCGCAGAAGCCGCCGGGGTGAAACTCAGGCGACTGGGACTCAGGCCCTACGCCAACATGAAGTGCGTAGACGCCTGCATGCGAAGAGGCGAAGACGAAATCGTAATGTCGGTCAACATCACCAGCGACGAAACGGAAATCAACGTACTGAAGGGCTCGGCGCTGACCTTCTGCCGCTCGGCCCTGGTCAGCATCTCAAAGGATGACTCGGCTCAACGCAAACAGGCCGTCGAAGCCGTCGTGCGAGAGATCGTGCGAAGCGTACACAGCTACAGCTCGGCCCAGCACCACGGCGAGATAACCGGACTGCTGATCTCCGGCGGAACAGGACTCGAAGACCAGGTCCTCAAGGCCGCCGAAAGCAAACTCCAGGTCCAGTGCCAACACCTGGCCCCCGCGGCTTCGATGAACCTGCCGACAAGCGGATCGGGCTCGGCGTACGCCGCGGCGATCGGGCTGGCGATAGCCCACCAGGGCCAGGACCTTCCGTTCGACTTCCTGAACCCCAAACACCCGCCGATCAAACACGACGCCAGAAAAGTACGCTTCGCGGTCATCGCAGCGGCGGCGGTCGTGGGGTTCATCGGGATCTTAGTGGCGATAAACATCTACCTGGGAACGCTGGAACAGCCGCTGCTGGCCGACAGGGCCCTGGAGAAGAAACTCAAGAAATCCACCAAAGGCCACGTAACACTGAACCGAAGGGTTCAGACCGTTAAGGACTGGCTGAAGGCCCGCACCAACTGGCTCGATCACCTGACGCTGCTCAGCCAGTTGGCGCCGGACTGCAAGGATCTCTACATCCGCACCGGATTCAAGACCGAGCGAAAAGGCGCCATCACGTTCAAGGCCTACGCCAAGGGGCACCAGGTGCTGGAAGACTTCAAAGCCAGACTCGCCGAGGCGGGATACAACCCCCAATCAAAAGGATCGGGACCCAGCGATCGCGGCGACTACACGCACAGTGAAGAGATCACCCTTACGGTTAAGCCCGGAATGAAACTGGACCTGACCAGCCACAAACACGTTCCCAGGCCCGCCGACGACGATTCGGCCAATATCCTGAGAAACGGCGGCTCGTCGAGCAGATCCAGTTCCGGAACCTCCCGCACCAGAACCGACAGATCACGCTCGCGATACGGAGGGTCCAGACGATGAATGTACGTGAAAGAAGACTGGCGATCATCACTGGAGCCATGATCTGTGCGATCATTCTCTACACGCTGACAAACGCGCTGCTGCTGAGTCCGGCAAGAGCCCTGCGAAGCGACGCCAAGACGGCCCGGAAGAACGTCGAAAAGCTCCAGGCGATCAAGGCCGCCATGGAGAGCAATACCAAAGAGCTGGCGGGGTACGCAAAGAACACCTTCGGGCGCAACGAAGACGAAGTCCGCGCCGTAACGTTCGGCTACCTGATGGCGGCGCTGGACAAGAGCGGTCTGACCAGCGAAGGCAAAGGCGTGACCAAGGGCGCTACGAAGAACTCCAACGATCTGCGCGAGATCGCCTGGCGCGTGGTCAAGAGCGGCAAGATGGAGCATATCCTGAACCTGCTGTACATGCTCGAATCCGACGATGTCCTGCACCGGATCGAGAACCTGTCGATCATCCCGCGCGAGAAGGACGGGCCGTTCAGGATCGAATTCGACTACATCGCCCTGTCGCTGGCTACGAGAAAAGGCATGCAGTTCTCCACGACGCGTCCGTCTGACGTGAAAGTGGCGATCGACATGAAATCCGACAAGCGCAAGCTCTACAACGTTATCCCCGAGCGGGACATCTTCCGTCGCTACATCAAACGCGTTATTCCGCCCAAACCGCCTGCGGTCGTCGTCAAGAAACCCACAAGACCCGTGAAGGTCCCGACCCCGCCTACGCCGAAGGGACCGACGCCGAAATACAGAATCTGCGCACTACCGACATTCAAGGGCCAGCCCGAAATTTGGGTCGTCAACGAGATAGACAAATCCGGTGCAGTCCACAAGTACAAAGAAGGCGAAAAACTCATGGGTTGGGACATCGTTATGGTCGACTACAGACCGCTTCCCGACCCGGATAAGCCCGAGCTGCTGAGTCCGGCCAGGGTGATCGTGAGAATTGATTCAGAATACTGGGCCATCGAGGGTAACCAATACGTCGCTGCCAAGCGGCTCCTCGAAGGCTCAGACCTCCCGCCGGAGTTGAGAATAGACGGCGGAGATGCCGATAAGAAGTAATGCTCAACAAAACCGCAACGCGCGTGTTTTGAAAAATCAGGAGCCCGTCTGGGCTCAGGAGTTGTAATATGCGAAATGTGCAGTTAACGTGCGCCCTGATCGGCGCAGTTTTGTCGGCTACCGCTATTGCCCAAACGCGCCCGTCGGCCCCGACGAGCCGCGCTGCGGCGAAGGTGGCGAAGGCGGCGACAACCAGACCGGAGCCCGAGACCGCAACAACCGGTCCTGCGGGCAAAGCCGCAACCACCGGTCCGGCGACTACCGGTCCGGCGGACAAGACCGCCACAACCGGTCCGGCGACGCCGGCGGCTACCACCGCCCCGGCGACTCGACCGGCGTTCAAGATCAACCGGCCCGAGACCAACACGATCCGCTTCAACTATCACGACGTTCCATACGCCGACGTCGTAAGGCGATTCGCACAAGTCGCCGAGAAACCGCTGATCGGCGACGTGGCGATCGACGGCAAGCTCACGTTCATGGACGCAGAGCCCTACACCTACAACGAGGCCCTCGACACGCTGAACATCATCCTGGCGATGCGCGGATTCCGCCTGATGGAGTTCGGGCGATTCATGCAGCTTACGCCACTGGCCAAGCTGCCGGAAATGCCGCTGAAGATCATCCGCGGACTCGACAAGACCGCCGAACTCAGGGGCGGCGAGATCGCAACAGTGCTCCTGCCGCTCAAATCGCTGGACGCTGACGCCGCATCGAAGACCGTCGTGCGAATGGTCTCGGCGTACGGATCGATCGTGCCGATGCCCCGCGGACGAGGCGTGATCATCACCGACAACATCGCCAACATCAAACGAATCAATCGCATGCTGACGGCCCTGGACACCGAAGACGCCCAGCCCGAACAGAGCATGCATACCGTCGTAATGGAAAACGCCCAGGCCGAAGACGCGGCCAAAACAGTCGGAAAACTCTTCGGGTCGATGGGCATCTTCTCAAAGATGGTCTACTCCGACAGGTACAAACGATCCGTGCCGACTCCCGCCGACGCAAAAGACGTAGTCAGCGTGAACCCCGACAAGAGGACCAACTCGATCATACTGGTCGGCATGCCCGACAAGATCGCGATGGCCGAGGCCATGCTCAAGCAGCTCGACACCAAAGAAGGCGCCGGCGACACCGAGGTAAAGATCTTCGAACTGAAAAACGCCAAGGCCGAGACCGTGGCGAAAATGCTGACCCAATTGGCCGGAACACCCGTTCGCTACTACACGTCCAAAGACGGCAGCAAGAGGCCGGTACCGACGCCGGCGACGTCAAAAACCGGCACGAAGGTGGTCGCAGACGAAGCCGGAAATCGAATCATCGTTTCAGGCACCGTCACCGCCATCGAGACGATCGCCAAGCTGATCGAGAAGCTCGACAAGGGCGTAACCCTCACCGGCGGAATGCGGATATTCCCGCTGAAAAACGCCAACGCCGAGCAGATCGCCCAGATCGTAACCAGGGCCACAGCCAAGCCCGATGCTCGAGGCACATACCGAAGCAACCTGCAGGTCAGCCCTGACGGTCGAACCAACGCACTGATCGTCGTCGGCTCGCCGACTGACGTAACCGTGGCCGCGGGAGTTATCGAAGAACTCGACAAGTCTCCGGCGTCAGACCCGTACGAGATTCACGTGATCCAGCTCAAGAGCGGAAACGCCGAAGTGCTCGACAAGGCGCTGGAGAATCTTTTCGCCTCCAGGTCCGGTCACCAGGCCGGCATTCCCGGCTTCCGCGTAGAGGCCGACAATTCGTCGAACTCGCTGATGATCTCCGTTCCGCCGGCGCACTGGCCCAAGGTCAAGGAAGCGATCGAAAAGCTCACGAAGATCACCGACGCAGCGGCCGCCCCGCCCACTAGAGTTGTAAAACTCAAGTACGCAAGCGCCAAGGAACTGGCCGCTACGCTCAGGACGATCTACCCCGAATCTAGGTCGTCGCGCTACGACACGCCGGGAATCGTGCCTGTCTCCATCGGGTACAACAGCTCGTCGAACACGCTGGTGCTGTCGGCCAGCACGAAGGACCTCGAAGCGATCTCGGCGCTGATCGCGTCGATCGACGTGGAGAAAGCCGCCGAGATGGATCCGATCCGGATCGTTAATCTCAAGAGCGCCAACGCCGACAAAGTGGCCCAGATGCTCACAAAAATGCTGCCGGCCAAGAGCTGGAACGAACCGCCGGACGTGTTCATCCAGGGCGACAATCGCACCCGAACGCTGCTGATCAGGGCGCCGGAGAGCAAGTGGAAGATGCTCGAAGGGATGATCACAAAACTTGACCAGCTCACTGAAGGGCAAGTCGAAACGCGCGTGATCAAACTGACGTACGCAAACGCCAGGGACCTGGCCGAAACGCTGAAGGGCATCTACGGGAGCGGCGGATCTTCGTCGTCCCGCTCGTCATACTCGCCGTACTCGTCAAGATACAGCAGGTACAGCAGCTACTCGTCAACGCCGAGCACGTCCGCCGGCGGCAAGACTTCCGGCGTGCCGGTTACGATCGCCTACAACACCGACAGCAACTCGCTGGTGATCTCCGCCAGCCCGCAGGACCACGAGGCCATCGCCACGCTGGTCAAGTCGATCGACGTGGAAAAAGCCGCGCAGATCAACCCGATCAGGATCGTGAAGCTCAACAGTGGAAACGCCAAGCAAGTGGCCGCCATGATCCAGGAAATGCTGCCGCCGAAAAAACGCGGCGAAGATCCCGACGTGTTCATCCGAGGCGACGAACATACCGGAGCGCTGATGATACGAGCGCCCGAGAGCAAGTGGACGATGCTCAACGAATTGATCTCGAAACTCGACGACAGCATCAAGGAGCAGGTCCGTGAAACGCGACTGCTTCCGATCAAGAACATCTCGGCCGCTGAAGTCGTCACCATGCTCCAGCAGCTCTATCCGATCGAGAAGCAGGAAACACGACGACGCAGATCCTACTACGACTACTACACGCCGCCGGCGCCGCCCAAACCTAAAGACCCCAACCGCGTGGTGGTCAGCGCCGCTCCGAACGACAAGGCCATCCTGGTCGATGCGCCGAAGAACAAGATCGAAGAGATCGCACAGTTAGTCGAAACCCTCGACGCCGGGACCGGTCCGGAGATTATCGAAACGCGAATCTACGAACTGACGAACTCAAACGCCGCGGAAATCGCGGTCTCCATGACACAACTGTTCGCCAAGTCCGACAGGACCAAGAAGGCCAAGGAAGTCGAACCGCGATTCCAGGCCGACACCGTCGCCAATCAACTGCTCGTAGCCGCGACGGCCGACCAGTTCGTGGAAATCGAAAAGCTCATCAAGAAAGTCGCCGAAAAGGCCGCCATCAGTTCGCAGACAAAGACGTTCATCCTGATAAACGCCAAGGCCGACGACGTTGTCCCGGTGTTGCAGACCATGCTCACCCAGCAATTTTCAACACCGGCGGCCAGACCCACCCGCAGGGGACGCGGAGCAAGAACCTCCGCGCCCGCCTCATCGACGGTGCGAGTCTCGGCGATGTCGAAAGAGAACATCGTTATCGTGCAGGGAAGCGCCGAAGTGCTGACCCTGGCGGCCGAACTGATCGCAACGTTCGACGCCAAGCAGGCCGGTTCCAAGATCGTGATCGAGATCATCAAACTCAAAAACGCACAGGCCCAGACCCTCGCCGACGCCGTCAACGCAACGCTGGCCAGGCAGGCGGCCAGCACTCGCTCCGTGCGAGGCAGGACCAGGGGCCGCACCGCGACAACCGCTGACGACGAAACCGTGAAGGTCACCGCCGAGCCGAACTCCAACAGCGTGCTGATCCGCGGACCGGAATCCGAGGTCCCCGCTGTCAAGGCGATGATCATGCAGCTCGATTCCGGCGGCATCAGCTCGGCGTTGAGCGTCAAGATATACCCACTGGCCAACGGAGAGGCCTCGGAGCTGGCCAAGTCCGTCGGCAAGCTTTTCCAGGACATGATCAAGCAGTACGCACGCGGCAACAAGAGCATATCCCCCCCGCCGTTCAGCATCACCGCCGACGATCGCACAAACTCGCTGATCGTATCGACCAGCGCGGGCCACTTCGCACTCGTCGAACAGATACTCGAGAATCTCGACAAGGCGCCGGAGCGATCGCTGAAAATCGTGCGGTACATCTGGCTGGAAAACGCCATCGCCACGGACGTAGCCGACAAACTCACGGCGATGTACGCAGACCAGCGCGGAGCCGACAAACCCGTGATCGAATCAGACATCTTCGCAAACGCGATCACCATCATCGGCAAAGACGCTGACATCAAGACCATGGAGAAGGTCATCGCCGACCTCGACGAAGCGGCGATGGACAACAGCATCCAGGTCCAGGTCGTCCCGCTGCAAGGCGTGCAGGCGGCGAAAATGGCCGACGTGATCAAACGTGTCTACGGTCAAATGTCAGACTCGAAGATCGTTATCACCGAGTCGAAGGACCAGCCCACCGGCGCAGCCCCCGGAGCCGAGGGCAAGAAAGGCTCGACGACAAAACCGGCGACGACGACCCAGCCGGCCGACGAGGAGACACCGCCGATCGTCATCGCGGTTGACTCGGCGTCAAACGCACTTATCATCTCGGCCACGCGAACCGAGTTGGAGAACGTTACCGATCTGATCATCCGCCTTTCTGACAGCACCACAGGCGGCGAGGCCGAGTTCAGAACTTACGCGATCAAGAACGGCGATCCGAACACCGTCGCCAAGACGCTTTCGACCCTGTTCAACCCGCCCAAGCAGGCCAGGACCGCGACGCGACAGCCCAAGAAGAACGGCAAAGCCGCCGCCCCGACGGCGATCATCGCCCCGCCGGTAATCACCGTTGTGGCCGACACCAGGACCTCAAGCGTAATCGTGCGGGCAAAACCCATGGACTTCGAGATCATCGAGCCGCTGGTCAAGCAGCTCGACCAGGATGCGATGGTGCTGACTGAAGTTCGCGTGTTCGTGCTAACGAACACCGACGCATCGGAAGTAGCCTCGAACCTCAAAGAACTGTTCAAGATGTCCACGAGTTCCAAGACCTCGTCGACTCCGGCCAGCAGGGCCAAGGGCAAGACCGCACAGCAGAGACGCGCTGAAATGGTCCGCGCCGCGATGCAGGCCGGAGGGACTCAGGCCTCACCGTCCACCCAGACCCAACTGTCGATATCGGCCAACAAGGCCACCAACTCCGTGATCGTGTCGGCCCAGCCGGAGACCATGAAGATCGTCGAAACGCTGATCGAAGAACTCGACCAGTCCGCGGCGCTTACCAAAGTGCCGTCGATCAGGCTTTATCCGCTCAAGCACGCCGACGTGACCCAGACCGTCGGAACGCTCAACACGCTGTTCGTACCGACCGCCGCGGCCAGGAGAGCCAAAGGCGCCCCGCCGACACCCGCTTCGGACATGAAGATCGTGATAACCGCACAGGAGACCTCGCGAACCGTGCTGGTCTCCGCGCCCGCTGAAAAACACGAACTGATCGCAAAGACGATCGAACAGATAGACAGTTCGCAAGCCGCAGACGCCCTGTCGGTGAAAGTCTATCGCATCCAGAACGTAGAGGCCGCCGGAGTAGCAGCCTCGCTTACCGCAACGCTGACCCAAGGCCGAGGTTCGTCCGGTCGGAGCAAAACGCCGACTGCGCCCGGATCGCTGAGGATCAGCGCCGACAGGACCTCCAACACGCTCGTGGTCAAGGCGTCGGCCGAGGATCACAAGCAGATCGCACTGCTGCTGGAGGATATCGACGAATCGCCGGCGGCAAAATATCCGATCAACATGATCACAGTACGCAACGCCGACCCGACAAAACTGGCCGAGATGCTCACCCGAGTGTTCTCCGAACAGTCCCAGGGTTCGAGCCGCTCGCGAAGAGGTTCGCGCGGACGATCGGCTGTAT
>CAYMSH010000156.1:0-13348 GCA_964392945.1 uncultured Planctomycetaceae bacterium
TGAACACCAGTTGCGCCGAGGAGAACATGCTCTGCCTGCCCGACGATCTGTACGAGGAGGAGAACATATTCATCCACGAGTTCGCCCACACGATCCACGAGGCGATCAATCTCGTAGACAAGGAAAAGAAGTTCGATAAGAAGCTGACCGCCGCCTATGAAAATGCGCTGGATAAAGGGCTGTGGCGATGTTCGTACAAGGACATGTACGCGATAGTGACGATCCGGGAGTACTGGGCCGAAGGCGTGCAGTGCTGGTTCGACGCCAACAATGAAAACAACTTCAAGCATAACCACGTCAATACGCGCGAGGAACTGAAGGCCTACGATCCGGGTCTTGCCAAACTCGTCGAAGAGACGCTGGCCCTGACTGAAAAGAACGATTGGCGTTACAAGGCTCCGGCCAAACGCCCGCAGGTCGCCGCGCCCGCCGATGCGCTCAAGTGCGATCCGTTTTACACCAGGCACGTTCGCGCTCGCGGCCTGGCGATCCTCGGTTCGGACAAGGCTCCTGACGCGGCGCTGCTGGAGGCCAACCGAATCGTCAGGCGGATGTTCGCCTACCGTCACGATCTTCTCCGGGCGATGTTCAAAGGCGGCCTGCGAGTTGTCGTGGTCGGGGAGAATGAGAAGATCTCCGATGTTCCCGAGCTCAAAGACGCCGGCGACGTGCGGAGCGTGAATTGCACTGCCGAGCGGAAGATAATCGCCTGCGGCGCCGAGAGCCTGTTGGGCGCGAAGAACGGTTCGGTTCTCGTCGGCCAGCTCGCCCGGGCGATGCACCTGCTGACCGGGCTCAGGGAGATCGACGAGAAGCTGGACAATGATCTGGCCAGGTACAAAACGCTCAAACGGAGATTCCGTTCGTCGGTCCGCCTGTTGAGATCACAGATCGGAGTCCGCCCGATAGACAAGCGATTCGACGCCGAACTGAGATCGCTGCACAAAAAGGCGATCGCAAAGGGCCTCTGGAAGGATACTCTCGCGGCGAAAGATCACGTTGAATACTGGGTCCTCGGCGTGCAGTCATGGTTCGACGCCGGCGCCGGGAAAGTCAACACGCGCGAGAAACTCCAAGTCCACGATCCGGACCTGGCCAAACTCGTAGCAAAAGTGTTCTGCCACGCAGAGCGCGTCGATTGGCGTTACAAACCGCTCGCAATGCGTCGAGACTGATATGCGTCGGTCATTGCACGGCGAATCCGAATCCGCCGTGGATGAACGGGTTGAGAATATCGATGTTCTTGAACACTGTCTTCTCTTTCCCGTTATAGCAGACCATCCCGCGGCCGCATCTCTCGTTCGCTGTTGTGCGAAAACTCTCGATACCCTTGATGAAATCCGAGGTGAATGTGGATGCTGATTTTATTTCGATCGGATGAAGCACTCGTCCTTCACGAAGAATAAGATCCACTTCATAGCCATTGGAGTCGCGATAGAAGTTGATATGGGGCGTCAGTCCGTGATTCAATCGTTCCTTCAGGATTTCCAGGATTATCAGATTTTCATAGAGTCCGCCGCGCAGGGGATCCCTCTGAAGCTGGCCGGCGTTACGTATGCCCAGCAGATAGCAGGCCAGCCCGACGTCGCAGAAGAATATCTTGGGCGACTTGGTGACGCGTTTGCGTATGTTCTCGTAGTAGGGGGCCAGTTCAAACACGATGAAAGACGCCTTCAAGACACTAATCCAGTTCTTTATCGTGGTTCCCGACACGCCGACATCATTACTGATCGCCTGGTAGTTGATAAGTTGGCCGACGCGTCCGGCCAGTAATCGCAGGAAGACTTGGAAGCGATCGAGGTCTTTGATATTTATAAGAGCCCTCACATCCCGTTCAACGTAAGTTCGGACGTACCCGGCGAAGAACCGCTGTGGCTTGAGGTGCTTGTCGTGTAATCGAGGATAGGCGCCCATGCAGCACAACTCAAATGGATCGCGCTGTTTGCTGAGTTTGGTCAGTTCAGCATGGGAAAACGGGAGAAGATTCAGTATGGCTGTTCGCCCGGCCAGGGTCTGGCTGACCGCCATGTGCAGTTCGGGTTGATGACTTCCGGTTATTATGAAAAGCCCCGGGCGGCTATCGTTGTCCACGACACCTTGGATGTAGGACAACAGGTCCGGTAGTCTCTGGATTTCGTCAAGAATGGCGCCGTCAGGCATGCTGGCCAGGAATTCCCTTGGATCGCGGGCGACCCGATCTCTCAGATCGGGATCCTCCAAAGAAAAATACAGCTTCTCTGGGAACGCCATCCGTGCAAGCGTAGTCTTTCCCGACTGGCGCGGGCCAAGTATCGTCGCCACCGGATACTCACTGGCGCAGGCGCGAAGCTCTTCCTCGATGTCTCTTTTTATCAGAACAAGGGAATGTTACGATCGGGTGTATGTAAATGTCAAGTATAACTTGAGATTTGCATACACAAGAATTGCAGTGCTTCCAATTGATATAGGCCATGGCGGTTGTTAGGCTAGCGATGTCTCTTTATATATGAGCGTTACGATCGGGCCGTGCGGCTTGTGTGTCGGTGTCCTTATTTGTTCTCAAACGGCAGGATGGTGAAAGATGCGGCGAATTACGGTTGTTCTTGTTGCGGCGATTATGATGCCTTCAGCAATCGGTCTGGCCGCTCGGCGAGCGAAGAAGCCGGCCAGGGTCTCGCCGCCAAACGCCCTGGAGGCCGATTGGCTCCACCAGGCCGGTGGCAAGCCGACGGCCGATCTGTGCAATAAGGAAATCGTCTGGGCTCGACAGATCGCCGCACGCCTGGCCAACGTGGACAACAAGTCCGCACTGGCGAAACTCGACGCGTTGGAAAAGCAACTGGCCGGCAGGAAGGGATCCGATTCCGATCGCCAAGCTTACTTCGCCGTCCGCGCCGCCAAACGCGAGATCATGATGTCCGATCCGGCGATCAACTTCGACCAGATCGTGCTGATCGATAATCCGTATCCGGGTAACGGTCGCGAGCCCGGCCACGAGGCCCGCCACAGAAACGGGTTCGTCGCCAAGTTTGGCGGACGGCTTGTCGTGCTGGAAGGGCTGAACTACGATGCGAAAGTTCGCCAACTGGCCCCGACTGCCGATTGCGGCGGCAAGGAAGCCTCGTTCTGGCGGCCTGACGTGTCCACTGACGGTAAGAAGATCCTGTTCTGCATGAAGCCCGCCGGCGCCAAGTCGTTCCACATCTACGAGATCAACGCCGACGGCTCCGACGCCAAACAGCTCACGCGCGGCGACTACGACGACCTCGATCCGATCTATTGCCCTGACGGTAAGATCATCTTCTGCACGACTCGCGGAAACACGTTCATCCGCTGCATGCCGTACACCTATTCGTTCATGCTGGCCCGTTGCGACGCCGACGGGAAGAACATTTACGTTGTCTCGCGCAACTCCGAATGCGACTACACGCCGAGCATTCTCAATGACGGTCGCGTGATCTACACCCGCTGGGAATACACCGACAAGGGCCTGTGGCGCGTCCAAAGCCTCTGGACGATGCACACCGACGCAACGAACGTTCGCCATTTCTGGGGCAACCAGAGCCCGTACCCCGACATGCTCATCGAAGCCCGCGCGATACCCGGGTCCAAGAAGGTGATCTTCATCGGAGCCGGGCATCACATGTGGTTCGAAGGACCGGTGGGGATCGTAGACCCCAGGGAGGGACGCGACTACCCCAACGGCGTATACAACGTAACCCCTGATGTCAGATGGTCCGAGGTCGGCAAGGGGCCCAGCGACAAGGCCTACACTGACAAGTATCACAGCTCGGGAAGGTATGCGGCGTACAAGACCCCGTATCCGCTGAGCGAGGAGTTGTTCTTAGTCTCGGCCAGGCCCGGTACCCGACACGCACGCGACCCGAACTCCACCAGGGCCAAGTTCAATCTCTACATGATGGACGTCTACGGGAATCGCGAACTCATCTGGAAGGGCAAGCACAACGCCTACCACGCCATGCCGCTGGCGGCCCGCAAGGCGCCGCGACAGTTCCCCGACCTGGTGAGCTGGCCGGAGATCCCAAAGCCCGGACAGCCGCAGGCTCCCATGGCCGACGGCGTGCTCTACAGCAACAACGTACTTGAAGGCGTAAAGGGCCTCAAGGACGGCGATGCGAAGTACGTTCGTGTTGTCGAGATGGATCACAAGACCTACTCGACCTGGTGGAAGACCATCCAGCACGACGGACCGGCCGTCAGCCTGCCGGCTCCGGAAGTCGTGAAGCGATTTGTCGGGACCGTTCCGATTGAGGCCGACGGGTCGGTGGCGTTCAAAGTAACGCCCGGGCGGGCGATCTACTTCCAACTGCTCAACGGAAAGAAGCAGGCGATCCACACGATGCGGAGCTTTACCGGCGTTATGCCCGGCGAGCGGCGCGGGTGTCTGGGCTGCCACGAGCAGAGGCACAACACCAAGAACCCGACGACAGCCAAGGTCAGTTCGGCGATGAAGAAGGGCCCTGTGACCCCGACGGCTCCGAAATGGGGCGACGAGTCGATCGGCTACCTCCGATTCGCCCAGCCGGTGTTCGACAAATACTGCATCAAGTGCCATAACGACAAGAAGGGCGACGACGGCAAGACCAATCCGCTGAACCTCACGCTGCGAGAGTCGAGCATCAAGTGGCGTTGGCGGGGCGGACATCGCCCGGGCGACAAGTCGGCGTTCAAGGAGCCTTACGTTACTCTCGTCGGCGGACAGGTGATCTGGGGCAAGGGCAAACTGACTGACAAGAATCCCGACAAGGCGCCGCTTTCGCTTTCGGGCTGTTACGTAACTGAAGGCTACAATCGCTACACCGCCAAGGGCCAGGCCGCAAGCCTGCGCACCTTGCCGCCGTACAGCGCGTTGTCGCCGGTCAGCAAGCTGGTGCGGAACGCTTCGTCAGGCAAGCATAACAAAGTGAAAGTCGCCCCCGAGGATCTGGCGCGACTCGTGGCGTGGGTGGACGCCAACGGACCGTATCTCGGCATAGAGGAGATTCGCGAGATGTACGACCCGCACTTTGCGACAAACGACATCGGAGCGGTGCCTTCGCGAGTGCGGACCGCGCCGATAATCAACCGTTTCAACATCCGCCAGGACGGCGACGCAAAAGCCGTAGTCGGCCAGCCGATCTACAGCCCGAACTCAAAACCCACGACAGCAGGAATGAAACGCATCGGCGGATGATCCGAATGCAAATCCAAAGCCCCGCTGCTATGGTTGGAAACGACGGGCGGTGTGCTGAAAAACAGCGATAGTGACGACCCAGAACCCGAAAGGCGCGCATATCCATGAAAATCAAACGACTCTTAATTTGTCTGTTACTCGTCATCTGCGTTTGCGGCTCAGCGGCGTTTGGCGAGGTCCGCCTGGCGAAGATATTTACCGATCATATGGTGCTCCAGCAGGAAATGCCGATCGCCGTCTGGGGCTGGGCCGACAAGGCTGAGCAGATCAGCGTTACGCTGGCCGGCAAGAGCGTTTCATGCAAAGCCGACGCGTCGGGCAAGTGGCGCGTTGATATCCCCGCGCTCAAGGCCGACGGGAAACCTCAAACGCTGATCGTCAAGGGTTCCAACACGATCGAACTGAAAAACGTTCTGCTCGGCGAGGTCTGGCTATGCGCCGGTCAATCGAACATGAACCGTTCGGTTCAGGTCAAAGAAGATGATCCGAACATACGCCTGTTCTGGATCGACGGAAGCGTCGTTCCTACGAAGGAGGACCTCGGCGAGAATTCCGCCGGTTGGGTGCGTTCGACGCCGAAAGACGTAGCGACTGCGGCGCCGCCGAAGAAAGGGCGCGGCGCGGGCAAACCCCGAAGGAGTTTCGCCGAAGTCGGGTACGTCTTCGGGCGGAAGATCCACGCCGAACTGAAAGTCCCCGTCGGGCTGATCAAGTGTGCGTTCGGCGGGTCGCAGGTCCAGGCCTGGACGCCTGTGGCGGATATCGAGAAAACCTATCCGTTCGGAAAGCCCGCCGAGGGCGGATATCTCGGGCATCGCAAGGGGCTGCTCTACCAGACAATGATAAACGGGATCGTGCCGCTATCCATGCGAGGCGTGCTGTGGTACCAGGGCGAAAACGACGGGCGCAGCAAGATCTACCACAAGGATCTGACCAAGTGGATCGCAAGCTGGCGGAAGCTGTGGAGCCGCGACGACATGCCGTTTTACATGGTGCAGATCGCCCCGACAACGTACGCCGGCGGGCGGATGCAGTACATTTGGGAGGCCCAGACCTGGGCCATGCACAACATCCCGCACGTGGCGCTCGCGGTGACAAACGACATGGCTCCGATCAAAGATCACAAGGGCGTCAGCAGAATAAGGCCTGACAAAGTCACGGGCTTCCCGCTGCATGGCGGCGGCAATCCGCATCCGAGCAACAAGCAGCTTGCCGGCATGCGTCTGGCGAACATCGCGCTGGTCAAAACGTATAAGAAGCCCGATCGCGTGCTCTATGGTCCGATGTACGATTCGCACAAGATCGAGGGCGGCAAGGTTATCGTGAAGTTCAAGTATGCAGGCGGCGGGCTGACGAGTCGCGACGGAAAACCGCTGAACTGGTTTGAGCTGTCTGATGGAACGAAAGAAAAGCGGAAGTTCGTCTTCGTAAAGGCCGCCGCCAAGATCACCGGCGCCGACACGATCGAAGTAACCGCTGCGAGCGTCAAGGCGCCGAAGTTCGTCCGCTTCGCCTGGAACTGCGAAGCCCGCCACAACCTGATGAACAAAGAAACCCTGCCGGCCGTCTCGTTCAAGACCTACGAGCCGCTGGAGTAGGCGCGGCGGTTTGTCGTTGCGTTTGATTCGCTGCAGGTGAAATCCCGATTTCAGGGGGATACAATGTTTTAGCCCAAGGTTCTGGGGACCCGGGCGCCAGGCCGTCCTCGTTAAATTCCGGGAGATGTGCTAATGGCTGATCGTCCCGAATTTCGACGGACGTTCTCATCACGGCTGGGGATTGTGCTGGTCTGCATTCTGGCTGGGGTCGTTTTTGAATCCCGCGCCCACGGGTTCGAACCGAAGTTGGTTGAAGTACAACTCCTGGCCGACGTTGCGGCGATAGAACCCGGCGGGACATTCCAACTCGGCGTGTTGTTCAAAATGGCGCCCGGTTGGCACGTCTACTGGAAGAATCCCGGCGATGCAGGGCTCGCCACATCCGTCAAGTTCCGCCTGCCGGACGGTTTTTCTGCCGGGGAGCTTAACTGGCCGGCTCCTGTTACGTTCGATCAGGACGCAGACATCATCGGCTACGGATACGACAAGCAAGTTCTTCTCTGGGCGAGTGTAACGGCGTCCAAAAAACTGCGCCCGGGCCAACGGCTTGACTTGCGAGCCGAAGCCGACTGGCTGGCGTGCAAAGACAAATGCGTTATCGGCGCCGAGTCGCTGCGATTGGCGCTGCCTGTGGCCGCGTCGTCGCGCCGAGCAAATGAAAAACTGTTCGCAGCATGGCGTCGGCGCCTGCCTGTTGGGCCCCGAAACAAGGCTTCGGGGCTAACTGCAAGTTCAATAACCGGTTCGATCGCTCCAGGCCGGAAGACCGGGCGATTCACCATCAAAGCGTCCTGGTCGGCTCCGATCGCCAGGGTCTGCTGGTATCCCGCCGCGGACGGGAATATCGAGATCAAGGACGCAACAATCAAGACAACCGGCGGCCGGACGATCGTAACGTTTACCGTCACGGCGCTTGCCGGAGCGAAACCAAAGTCTCGATCCCTGGAAACCGTGCTGGTCGGGATTGATGCGTCCGGCACGACCCGGGCGATCGGTCTTGATGTTCCGCTCGCCGGTCCGTCGCCGCCAGGGAACCGAGAACCTCCAGCATCGCGGCCGTCAGGCTGCAGTGAAGCGAAGGGAGCTTAGAATGAAAGCCAATCTCGAAAACATCAAGAAACTGACGATGCTGCTGCTGGCCTGTGCTGTGCTGCTGACGGCCGCAGGTCCGCTGCAGGCCAAGAACAAGCCCGGCAAACCGGCCATAGCCCGGCCGGGTGATCCGGCCCCGGATTTTACGTTGACCGACCAGGCGGGCAAGCAAGTCAAACTCTCGGACTACAAGGGCATGATAGTCGTGCTGGAGTGGCTTAACTTCGATTGCCCGTTCTCGAAGCGACAGCACGTGAACGGCGTGACGAAGTCGCTGACGGTCAAATACGCTCCGGAGTGTGTGGTCTGGCTGGGCATCAACAGCACCCACTACGCCACGTCGAAAAAGAACGCCGCCTGGGCAAAGGCCAACAAGCTTACCTATCCGATCCTGAACGATCAGTCCGGCCGGGTGGGACGGCTCTACGGAGCCCGGACCACGCCGGACATGCGAATAATCGACGCCAAAGGAAAGCTAATCTACAGCGGAGCGATCGACGACGATCCGCGCGGCAAGAACAAGTCGCCGCTGAACTACATAGCAAAAGCGCTCGACGAGCATCTTGCCGGCCCGAGCCGAGCCGACGGCAAGATCGCCAAGCCGCTTACCAAACCGTACGGCTGCTCGGTCAAGTACGCCCCGCCCGCGCCCAAGGCGCCGGGTGCGCCGGGGTTCTCTCTGGCGGACCACAACGGCAAGATCGTCAACCTGTCGGACTTCGCCGGGAAAGTTGTCGTGCTGGAATGGATCAATCTGCAGTGCCCGTTTTCCAAGAGGCACTACACCAATGGCGCCATGAAGAAGCTCGCGGCCGGGTATCTCTGCAACGACGTGGTCTGGCTGGCGATAAACAGTTCGCATTTCGCCACGCCGAAGCAGAACAAGGCCTGGGTCGAGAAGTACTCGCTTCCGTATCCGATCCTGGACGACAGCGACGGAAAAGTCGGACGCGCCTACGGAGCGAAAACCACTCCGGACATGCGGATAATCGGTCGGTCGGGGAAAGTCATATACTCCGGCGGAATAGATAACGATCCGCGCGGCGACAAGGCTGCTCGCGTGGGCTATGTCGATAAGGCGTTGGCAGAGCTGGCCGCGGGAAAGAAGGTATCGACCCCGAAGACAAAACCTTACGGCTGCTCGGTGAAATACCGAAAGGGCCGGTAGACCGGAGTGTCAATCAGACCCCGGCGAGGCGGTGGTTTTGCTCGGGCTCTTGCGCGCCTGGTCCACCAGAGCCTGGAGTTGCTCAACGGTGGGGTGCGTGGCGAACCGAGGCAGGAATGTCAACTTCGCGACGAACTGCACTTTTTCCGGCAGGCCGTCTCTGTCTTCGAGGCTCAGGGTGATCATCTTGGGATCCCACATCCGCGTTTCGCTGATACTACGTACTGCAGACAGTGGGATTCGAGTCTCCGATCGATAATGCCTGACGATAAGATGTTCGCCATCGAGCCAGACGGTTCGCACTCGCGATGCGACCCACATGATGAGTATCGCCCCCAGCATCCAGAACAGGCAGATCACTATGGTTATTTGCGACATTGAAGCCGAATCGGAGCCCTGGTTCAGCCTCGGCGACACGATCGCGATCAGGGCGAACCCGCCGATCCAGAGCACCGGGGACACGATCTTGTAGAACACAGTTGTGATCGAAGATAGTCGTATGCGCGTCATGATGCTCCTTGTCTTTAGGTATCCGGCTACCATCTAATCTCAGACGCCGGCCTCGGCGGCGGGTAATTGTTTGGCGTCGAGTTGTCCGGCTTGGTCTCTTCCGACGAATCGGCGATCGCATCCAGGAGTTGTTTGACGGTAGGGTGCAAGTCCAGTTGATTGTGCAACGCGAACGTCGCCAGAAACGGAATCTCTTCACTCACGCCGCCGGGATGTTCGACCTCCACGATAATGACCTTCGGCCGCCACTCGCGTGCTTCCTTCACGTGCCGCACCGCCGACAGGGAGATCCTGATTTCGCTTAGATAGTTCCTGACTAGAAGACCATCTTCGCTCAGCCAGACCGCTCGCAGCCGCATCGCCAGCCACAGCAGAAAACCCGATCCCACTATCCAGACGATAAGAAGCAGAATCCTTATGCCCGACAAAACAGAAGAGCCGCCCGGCAGCGGTACGTTGATCAGGAACGCGGCCAGCACGCCCATGCCGAGTCCGCCGATCCAGATCAGGGGGAATACGACCTTGTAGAACGGGGTCCAGATTGAAGACAGCCGTGTGCGGTTCATGGCGATATTATATCGGCAAAACATGACGATTGTGAATATGAATCCAGCCAACGCGCTCCGGATCGCGAGCCGGCGACATGACCCCTTGCGATTGGCTCGGTCCAGGCGGTATCATCAGGTTGGTGATAATCATGAAGAATACCGCATCGAAGAAAACCAGCGTGCTTGTCTTGTGCGGGATTGTCGTGCTGGCCGCTGCGCCGTTGATCGCCTGCAGCGTTCCAGTGTTCCGATACGCACTTCAGAGATGGAAGCCCAATTCCCATCTTGCCGTGATTTTCCACAGGGGACCGCTCAGCAAGGACCAGTCTGCGGTCCGCAAGAATCTCACCGCCCAGGCCAGGCAGGCGAATCTGGCGGTTCGGACCGTGGACCTGAACAAGGATCTCGATCCCTGGGCTCCGGAGTTCTACACCAGCGGCGATCTGCCGCGAATGGTGTTGCTGCAACCGCCGAAAGGAAGCGGTTCTTCGGCTCCGCAATCCTGGGGAGCCGATCACATGGTCTGGTCCGCCCCTGTGAACAAGGCGTCCGCCGCGGCGATCATCGACTCGCCGATACGCCGCAAGATATCCGACGCGATCAGGTCCGGCCAGTCAGTGGTCTGGGTCATGCTCGACAGCGGCGATGCGAAGAAAGACGCCGCCGCGGCCGGGTTGACAAAACGCGTGCTGGCCAAGCTGGCCGGCAAGTTGAAAATAGTAAAACCGAACCCGAAAATCGTCGGGCCGGCTAAATCAAAACTGCCCGAACTTCGCCTTGCGTTTTCAATGATTCGAGTTTCCCGCGCCAACCTGAAAGAGCGAGTGCTCGTCGAACTGCTGCTGTCCAGCGGCAAGGGGTTGCGTGATGCGAAAGGGCCGATGCTGTTTCCCGTCATCGGGCGCGGCCGGGTAATGGGCTCGCTGGTCGATAAGGACATAAGCGAAGACAATATCACGAAATTCGCCGGCGCGCTCGTCGGTCCGTGTTCGTGCGCGCTAAAGACTCAATTGGCCTCGGCGCTTGACCTGCTGATATCCGCCGACTGGACCACCGCGGCGAAACCGAAGTCGACTGCCAAATCGTCACCCAAGACCGCCGGCAAACAGTGATCTCGCCGGCTCGCTCCTACTTGGCGTCCTTCTTCGGAGCCGGCTTCGGCGTGTCGTCGCATTTCAGATCGCCGAGGGTGTACTGGATCCCGTCCAGCAGGAACTGCAGGAGTTTGGGGTTTTCGAAGCTCTGTGCGTTGTGCGACGGCGAGCAGTAGAATACTCTGCCCTTGCCGTATTTCTTGATCCACGCGGTGTAGCGAATGTCGGCTACGACCTTTTTCTGGGCCCGCCCGCACTTCAGCAGTGATGTGTCCATCTGCAGCAGCGGCCGGAAGTTCTTTTTCTTGTAGGCGTTCTTGAACAGGTATGGCTCGTCGACATGCACAAACTGTTCGCCGGCGAACGCCTTGAGCAGCGGGTGGTCCGGCTCGACGAGCTTCAGCGTTACTTTCTGCTGGGCCGGATGGAAGTCGAAGCTTCCGCCGAGCAGTTCGCTGAACTCCGCCGAGTTGTTCAGGAACACAATCGCCCCGTGGATCGCCGTCAGCCCGCCGCCGCGTTTTACGAAGTCGATCAGGCTTTTTTCAAGCGCGGCGATTTCGTCCTTCTTGTCCTTGCCCAGTGCGTCCAGGAAGATGTTGCGAGTCGGGCCTTTGCTGCACGTGTTGTTCAGGATTACTCCGTCAAACTGCTTGAGGTTCTCCTGGCTGAACATCTTCACGTCATTGCTGACAGTGACCTTGTACGCGCCGCTCTTCTTGACGAGAATCTCCACGACCGCCGCGGTGTGCGGGATCACCCAGTGCTTGAATCCCGGCGAAAGGGAAAACAGCAGCACTTTCCGCTCTTTGGCCGGTTTGGCCGTAGGTTCGGCCGGAGCGATCTTGGTGATCTTGCTCTTCCACGCCTCGGTCAACTTGATCTTGGGCGCCCCGGCGCAAATAGCGCCGGCCAGCAAGCAGATTGAAAGAACGATCGTAAGATGTTTCAACATTATATATCTCTCCGGTAGTGACGGTTATCGATGCGGATCCAGATTACGGCGACCTGTATTGTACAGTCCCGCGATGGCTCAAACCAGCGGGAAGCCCCGCGCCGCCGCAGTTCTGCATGCGTCGGAGCGCCGCGCTTGCTGTCGCACGGGAAATAATCTTTCCCGATCCTCGTTAGACTGTTAGGATTACCCGCCTGACTGAACATGCCCCTGGCACTTATGAAAAGGAACGGATTATGCTTAGAAGAACACTTTTGTCGGTAGCGTTGACTCTCACGATTCTCGCCGGTTCGCTGATGGCCGCCGAGCCGGTTCGCGTCGCGTGCATCGGCGACAGCATCACCGCCGGAGCCGGCATCCGCGATCGCAAAATGCACTACCCCACGCAGCTCGGCCGCCTGCTCGGCGACGGGTACAAAGTGATTAACTGCGGCAACAGCGGCTCGACAATGCTGAAAAACGGCGACAAGCCGTTCTGGAAGCAGCGCCAGTGGAAAGCCGCGCTGGAGTTCAATCCGAACATCGTAGTGATCAAGCTCGGCACCAACGACTCCAAGCCGCGCAACTGGAAGAAGAAGGACGAGTTCGCCGCTGACTACAAGGACATGATCGCTCAACTCAGCAAGCTTGAGGCCAAGCCGAAGATCTTCATCTGCAAGCCGGTCCCGGCATTTCCCGGACGATGGGGCATCACCGACAAGGTCATCAAGGAAGAAGTCATCCCGATCACCCTGCAGGTCGCCAAGGACTGCAAGCTGCCGGTTATCGATCTGTACAAGGCGTTGAGCGGCAAGAAGGCGATGTTCCCCGACACGGTTCACCCCAACGCCGCCGGAGCCGGAGTAATGGCCGCCGTCATCGCAAAGGCGATCACCGGCAAATCCGCCGTCGAATCCGACTGCTGCGGAAAATGCGCCGGCGGATCGTTCTTCAACGGCAAGGACCTGAAAGACTGGACCGCCAAGAAGCACCGCAAAACCCCCAGCATGTGGTCGGTCGGCACCGCGAAAGTAGATCCGAAGAACCCCAAGGCCCTGATCGTGGTCCCCGGCGGAAACGAGATGGTCAACACTCCCGCCGGCCACGGCAAGAGCCTGGACTTCTACAGCGGCAAGAAGCACGGCTCCGGAATCATCACGCTGGAACTCATGGTCCCCAAGGGCTCGAACTCCGGGATATACCTGCAGGGCGAATACGAGATCCAGGTCCT
>CAYMSH010000157.1:0-13082 GCA_964392945.1 uncultured Planctomycetaceae bacterium
GCGACAAAGCCGAGATGAATCGCGAACTGGAGTTGATGACCAGGCTCGTCGCAACACTCGAGGACGAAAAGCCGATCAGCGAGGCGCTGGCTAACGAGGCGGAAGTCAAGATGGTCGCGAGCTTTGCGTTCCTGTCACAGAAGCCTGTGCTGATAGTCGTAAACTGCGGCGAAGACGCACTCGGGGGCGACAATCCGACTGAGCTGGCCGGACGGGACTGCATGTACCTCTCGGCGCAGATAGAAGAAGAGATTGCCGAACTTCCCGCGGAGGATCGCGGCGAGTTCCTGTCGGATCTGGGGTTGGAATCGCCGGCTGGAGATCGCCTGATAAGCGCCTGCTACCAGGGCGTGGACCTTATCAGCTTCCTGACAACCGGCGAAGACGAATGTCGCGCCTGGACGATCCAGGCCGGCACGACGGCGTCAACCGCCGTCGGTGAGATTCACAGCGACATTGCGCGCGGGTTCATACGTGCAGAGACCGTGGCGTTTGACGATTACAAATCCGCCGGCGACATGAAAGGCGCCAAGGCCGCCGGCAAGGTGCGCCTCGAAGGCAAAACTTATGTCGTTCAGGACGGGGACATAATAAACTATCGATTCAATGTATAGGCATGTCAAAGACTTCTAATGTCAAGATAGCCCCACGCCGCTGGCGCCAGAGGCTCTGCCGGATACTCGTGGTGTTGGGCATGCTGTGTGCCGTGGCGTACATAAGCCTGCCCTGGTGGGCTCCGACGGATCTGATCCGCCGACACATCGCCGATCAGATGTCCGAGCAGCTTGGCCTGGAAGTAAGCATCGGCGAAATGTCGATGAGCTGGGACGAGGGGGTTGAATTGAAGGATTTCCGAATCGCTTCGCCTGACGGTTTCTCCGCTGGTTCGGGAGGCACAATGGTCAGCGCCGCGGCGATTCGCGCCGAACTGTCGCCGATTAACCTCTTCTGGCGCAGGAGAATCGCCTGGATGGAGGTCGATCGAGCCGTGCTGAACGTTGAGATAGACGCAGACGGCAACGTCAACGCCAGCGTGCTGGAGAAACTGAAGTTCGACGCCCAGACCGACACCACTTCGATAAGAAACGCCGTTGTCAACGTCGTGCTGCCGGCCCACAAGCACCGGCTCGTCATCGGCGTGCAGGACATGCAGGTCATCGCCGGTCGAACCAAGAGCATGGGCCGAATAACAATGTCCGCCGAGCTCAGGCAGAATGAATCCACTGCGCCAGTGGCCCTGTCGCTGGACAAGGCTCGTGACGGATCGCCGGTGTCGGCTACCGCGTTTTTCAACTTCGCACACGTTGACATGGCCCAACTGAATCTCATCAGGATATTGGACCTCCCGCTGAGAAAACTGGCCGGCAGGTGCAGCGGTTCGTTGAATCTCCAGGCCAACGCCGACGGTAAGATCGATCGCGGACGGTTGGTTTTGACTACGCGTGAGCTTGACCTCCAGCCGCTGGACGCCGGGATAAAGCTTCCGGTTATCGCAGAGGCGGGCTTCCGGGTGACCGCCAGCTACGATCCCGTCGCCGAGCAGGTTGAGTTGAGGCCTTTCAGCGTGAGATTGCCCGGCTTGGACCTGGCCGGATCCGGAACGCTGTTCACTGACGCCCTGGCCGGCAACTGGCGGGGGATCAGCCATCTGGAAATGGGCGGCGAGATCCGACCGGCCCAACTGGTTGCGATGCTGACTGGGACGAACAAGCTCCCGGCCCGCTTGGGTGTTTCCGGGCCGCTGCGCATGGAGGTGAAACTCGATCGTAACGACGAACAGAAGGCCCTGGAGTTTTCCGGGACAGTCGATGGATCGGCCGCCGAGATCACCCACGCCGAGCGAACTGTCAAACCTTCCAAACGGAAACTAAGGGCCGAACTGAAGGCCTCGCTGGACGAAAGAACTTTCGGGCTTGATGTCAGCAACTGGCGGATTCGGCTTGGTCAGAACCTGTTTACCGGGCAAGGAACAGTGCGCGACGTGCGTAAATTACTGGCTGGCAAGCAGGGCGATTCGCCTATGGCTCCGTGGGAAGTGCTGGCCAACTGGCAATGGAACGGTCGCGCCGAACTGCAGGACCTGGACTCACTGCGCAGCCTGGGTCCGCCTGTGGCCCGCGCGTTGGAAGGCGTTAAGCTGACTGGTCCGGTGATCGGCGAACTATCGGTTGACAGCCGCGAGGGGCTCGTAGCCCAAGGCGCGTTTGAGTTGCCCGAGGGGACTGAACTGTCCAGGGGCGATCTGATTCTCAAGGGCGCTGATCACGCGGTGAGGCTGGCCGGCAGGGCTTCGGCCAATCAGAAATCCGCCGGCCTGGACGATGTGGAGATCAGGCTGACTATCGGAAACGGGCGCGTCGTCCTCGATCGCGGAACGGTGCGCTTCGTTGACGCCGATCCGACGAGCAAGACCGGAGCGCAGGCCGATATTGCTGGCGATTTCGAGGTCGCCGGGGCCGAGCACATCTTAAGCGCTCTGCAGCCGGGATGGGTTTCGGGCCTGAAGGCTCGCGGCTCGATGAGCGGGAAATATGTCGTTCGCCTCTCGCCGGCGGCCCATCGCCTGCACCTGACTCTCAGCGACACCAGTAAGCTGGAATTTCGCGCTGGCGATTTATTCGCCAAGCCCATGGGCTCCAAAGCCTCCGGCAGCGTGGACTTCCTTTCCGATCATGAAATCACCAGCGGTCTGCGGAACATACTTCGATGCTCCTGGCGGGCCTCACAAGCCGATATTCGTTCGCAGATAAGTTTCGCCTCCGATCACGGCGCTCGGGCCGCAGTCAGTCTCTACGCCGACATCCGCGACGCAAGATGGCTTGCGGCTTCACTTCCGCAAGTGGCTCGAACCCTCGGCCCCGGCCGCCTCAGCGGAGCCACGAGGCTCGAGGCCAGAGCCGACTGGAGTCCAGGAACGCTGAAAGGCGAGATTAGCTGGAACGCCGACGCGCTGGGGTATGAATCCAATTCGCCGTCGGGGCGGAGAAAGCCCGCCGGCCGACCGCTGCAGCTTCGCCTGGTCGGGAAATTGTCGAGCGGGGCTGACGATCGCCTGTCGGCCGGTCTGGATGAAATGACCCTGCTGCTGGGCGAGAGCTACGCGCGAATCACCGGTCGGCTCGATCTGGCGGCCAGGATGCCGAAGGTTGTATCCTTGAAGACATGGCCCCAGGTCCTGCGGGGCGGACAATTGACCATCGGCGGCAGATTCTCAGCCGACAAGGCCCTCTCTGACGCCGTTCCGGCTCTCGGTCGACGGATAAAGGAGTTGGGTCTCGGCGGATATGCGGAATTAGCGGCGTCCCTTGATGTCTCGGGCAAGGGTTTGGGGCTGGATATGCGAGTTAACGGCGACAGGGCCTCGCTGTCAGGGCGAAAGGAGTTTGCAAAGCCCTTCGGGCTGCCGGCCAGCGCGAGTGTTCGCCTGAAGACTCCGGCGGATCTGTCGAGATTTACGATCGGCGATCTTCGGGTTCATGTCGGCGATCTGCACCTGTTGGCCGCCGGCTCGGCCGCGTGGGTCCGCACCGACGAGGTCAGTCGTATCGAGCCGGAGAAACTGCACGTGACCCTCTGGACTCGTCGGGCCGATACGCTGGCCAAAACGATGATGCGAGTCAAACCGTACAAGCTCACTGGCGATGTGGTCATCGAGGCCGAATTAGTCGGCCTGCGGGCGCCATACGTATCGTTCCACAGCGATTCGCTCAGCGGCGTTTGGCGGGGCAAGAAAGTAAATATTTCCGGCGATCTGCTGGCCCGGGACGTCGCTCGCGACAAGAAGCGTAAATGGACTATCCAGGGCGTTCGGATAAAGAACATGCAGTTGCGGGCCGGCAAGAACCACACCTGGCTTCTGGCGGATCTAAGATATTTGGGCACGGCGCCTAAAGGCACGGTAACCGTTCTGGGACGCTACATCGACACGCAGGATCTAACCCAGTGGCTCAGCGGCCCGAAGGCGACGACTCGCCCCGCGCCGATCGTCGCGGCGGCAGTCAAAACCGACCCGTCGAAGAAGACCGACTCGTCGAAGAAGATCGATCCGCACGCCGGGACCAAGAAACGCGCCGAGGAAATGATCGCTTCGGCGCTGCCGATGCTTCGTGCGGGGCGTGTAAAAGGGACAGTCAAGATCACTCACCTTCGCCTCTGGGATCCGCTGATTTCGCAATACTACGACCTTCGCGATTTGAATCTCCAGGCTTCGTCGATCGGCGGGCTGATCGAAACGAAGTACGCCTGCGGGCTAAACGGCGGGTCCGTTCGCGGCGGGGTGAAAGTGAATCTGAAAGAAGATCCGCCCGCGGGCAAGGTCGTTAACGCCGACGTGTGGCAGGATGTGCGCGATGTTGCGGCGCGCGAGAACATCCAACCGCAACTGGCTCTGTTCTTCCCGGGCAACATCGTCTACGGGCAGTTCAATCGCCGCCAGGACGTCAAGATCCCGCTAGTGGACCTTGTCGCAAACACGCTGGACCCCGATGTGCCGGCGATACCCGTCGGGACGGCGAAGACCGTGACAGTCGACGGGATGACCCAGGGCCGAGCGGCTCCGAAATTCGTGACCGCTCTGTTCCCCGGTCTGAACATGACAAGTTACCGCTACCAGAAGATGACGGCGTTTTCCGATCTGCACGCCGACGGCGGGGCCTACAGCGACATGATCTTCAACGGCAAAACGTACGATATGTACATAGAGGGCACGACTGGGGCCGACAAGATCGGGCGCTACCAGATCGGCCTGATTCTCCTGGGCACTCCGCAGACCCCGGAATGGAATCACATCTGGCGTCAGGGCCGACTGCCGATTCTGAAGTTCCAAGCTCGCATAGAAGGCGGTAAAATGCATGATGTTTCAGTCAGCTATCCATGGCCCAACGAGGCCCTGGGCGAAATACTGCTGAAGAACAATATACTGTACAGGGCTTATCTGGCTTCCCAGACAAAGTAACATCATACAGTCCCGAGGTGACTCCAGGATGGCCGTCGGTCTCAATCAATCCGAGGCGCAGTCGCAGTCGACTTCGCCGGTCCAACTGATGCCCCCCGCAGGGCGATGGTCTTCTATCGTGCTCGTGGCGACGACCCTGGCGGTGTTCGCCTCAGTCAACGCGTTCTGGCAGTTCCTGTCGACCGGTCAGTGGATCAACTACAGCCCCGAGGCCATTCGTCGCGATCTGGCGGTCCCGCTGGGCCAGATGCTCCTGGGGCCTTTGAGCATATTCAACTACCCGTGGATGACGCTCGTGGCCGGGTTCATCATGGCTGTAGTCATATTCGTTCCGATACTGACTGCAGTGCTGGCTCGTCTGAGATTGGCGATTCTATTCGTTGTTATCGTCGCCGTGATCGGACACGCGCCGCTGCTGGCCGGGGCGCTTGTGATCGGGTGCGTGCTGACTTCCCGTTCGGCTCTGAAATCCGACACCCCGTTTCTAGCGGTGCTCCTGGGGCTGATTCCCGTGGCGGTCTACCTGTACCTGTTCGGTCTGTCGCTGCTGTCGGAGGCCGCCGTTCTGCCGTTGCAGAGAGGCGTGGCCGGAGCCCCGTTCCTGATCGCACTGATCAGCGCTTCGTTGGTCTGCGGGTTGGCGCTGTCGCTGGCCAGGCTCGCCAGGTACCGACAGGCCGTGGTCTGGCCAGTGATAATACTGCTGATGAGCGGGCCGATGACGGTCTTCTATCTCGGCGTGGGGACAGACGAACTGGAGTATTCGTTGCTTACAGGCGATCTGGCGCCGGGCGACTCGATCTACAGAACTGTTTACTGGCGGAAGTCGCAGCAAAAAATATCGACCAGCGGACCTAGCGATCGCCGCGGCGAATCGATAGAGAGTGAACTGTTCAAGGCGTACAGCGATCGGCTCATGGATCGTCGAATGAAACTGATAGAATCCTGCCGGGAGTTTGTCGCTGGTTACCCCGATTCCAAACGTGCCCCGGCCGTACTCTGGGTCGCGGCCCAGTGCCTGAGCCTCAAGGTCTCCCGGCCCGTCCTGGGCGACGGACGCGTCATGTACTACGCATCGCATCCGTCCGAGGCGTCGCTGCCGATCTGGGAGATGCTCGTCGATCAGTACCCCAAATCGAGGCAGGCGGCGATTGGCAACTGGCGTCTGGGGCAGTTGATCCTCAGGAAGATTGGCGCCAAGCCTTCCAGCGACAAGGCGGTCTCCTACCGATTGGCCCAGGCCGAGAAGCACTTGTCGATCGCCGAGGAGCGATTGACGTTGATAGTCCAGGCCGACGGCGATTCCGATCAGTTGGGCGACGGAGTCTTTCTGCCGGTTCCGCTGCTTCCGGCTCGCGGATGCTATCGCCAGGCGCTGGTTGAAGTACAGCGACTGCGATGGCTCCTTGAGGCCAACAATGTCGCCGAAACCTGGGAGCTGGCTCTCGCCGGCGGCAAGCCCAAACGCGACAAAGCCCGCAAACTCCTGCGTGCTCTGTCGGCGTTGTTGAGCATTGATCCTGACTCGATGACTCGCGGCGAGTATCGCAAACGCCTGGGAAGACTCCTGAGAGACGATGGGTTCGAGAGCACCGATCTAGGCGACAATATCACCGTGGCGTGGTCCAACGCCTTGTCCAAACCGTCGGAAAGGGCATTGGCGCTGATAGCCCTAGCCGTGGTTCGACCGCCGACTGACGCTTCAATCCAGGCCAGCTTCGAGCTTGGCCTGTTGGCGTTGGGATCGCCAAGGACAGAAACAGGGGAGAAGATCAAAGAACTCCGTAAGCCGCAGGAGTATTTCAAGCTCGTTATCGCTGCTCCGGATAACCCCTGGAAACCGATGGCCAGGGAGAGGTTGACCCTGTTGGAGTCTCTGGAAAAGAAGCCCGAGTAATGACACTTTAAGGCGTTCGGAACTCCCGCCCCGCGGGATAACCGATAAATCGTCTTGACTATACGGCATCGCGGGCATATGATTCCGCCGATGGATTGGCGGTCCGCCATGGTGCGGACCGTTGTTGTTTCAGCCTGCCCGGCTTATCAGGGCTAGAGAATAGGAGCTGCAAACGTGGGCTATAACTGCGTAGTGTGCGTAAAACAAGTGCCGGATACCAAGCGTATCACCGGCGAAGCGATGCAGGAAGACGGAACGGTTAACCGTGCTGCTCTGCCTGCGGTCTTCAATCCCGAGGACCTCAACGCCCTGGAACAGGCGCTGGCTATCCGTGATGCTCACGGCGGCACAGTTACTGTTGTGGCGATGGGACTGCCGGCCGCCTGCCAGGTCCTGCGAGAGTCTCTGTGCTGCGGAGCCGATCGTGCGATTCTTGTCACCGATCGGCGTGCCGCCGCTTCGGACACCCTGGCCACTTCGTACATTCTTTCATGTGCGATCGCCAAACTCAGTCCGGACATCGTCTTATGCGGAAGGCAAGCCATCGACGGCGACACCGCACAAGTCGGTCCCCAGCTTGCTGAGAAGCTCGGCATGCCGGTAATCACTTACCTCGAGAAGCTCGACGGACTCGAAGGCGATGCGATCACTGTAGAGCGGAACGTCGGCAACGGCTTTGAGATTGTAAAAGCCAAGCTGCCGGTGCTCGTTACCGTGATGGACACCGCCAACACGCCTCGGCCGCCGGCGGCCAAGAGGATCATGAAGTTCAAAAAGGCCCGCAGCCGAGCCGAGGTCGAGAAGGTCGCCGAAGACCTTCTCATGGGCGACTACGAGGACTACACCGCCGAACTGCAGGCCAGCGAAGTCGAAAAGCACTGTGCCGAACTGGACGCCAAGGGCCTGCTGATAGAGCAGTGGGACCTGGACTTCCTACAGGCCGATCTGCAGTGGTGCGGTAGAAGCGGGAGCCCCACAAAGGTCCACCGCATCCAGTCGGTCGTTCTAAAGGGCGGCGAGTACAAGGAATACGCCCCGGACGACGCCGGAATTAACGAAATGGTGTCTTCACTCATTCAGGACCATACGATCGGCTGATTCGTTGTCCGATTAAATAACAGGCGAAGAAAACATGATAGAAGTAAATCGACAAGGCGAAGTATGGGTGTTCGCTGAGGCCGAGGCCGGCAAACTGTCGGACGTGCCCCTGGAACTCCTGAGCAAGGGACGCGAACTTGCCGACGAGCTGTCCGTTCCCGTGGGAGCCGTTCTGCTCGGCGGCGATCAGGTCTCCGATCTGAGCGCCCAGCTCATCGCACACGGAGCCGACAAGGTCTACGTTGTCTGCGACGCGAAACTCGATCACTACCAGACCACGCCGTACACCAACGTGATATGCGACCTCATCGAGGAATACAAACCGCAGATCATGATGTACGGCGCCACGCCGATAGGGCGTGATCTGGCCCCGACTGTCGCAAGTTCGGCAAAGTGCGGACTGACCGCCGACTGCACCGATCTGCAGATCGGCGATCACAAGCCGCCGGGGTCCGACACGACACACGAGAACCTGCTGTTCCAGATTCGTCCGGCGTTTGGCGGAAACATTATCGCCACAATCGTCAACTACGATCGCTGGCCTCAGATGGCCACGGTTCGCGAAGGCGTGATGGTAATGCCGGAGTCTGATGAGTCTCGCACCGGGGAAGTTATAACCTGCCAGGCGAATCTTGACGACGTAGAACTGCCGCTGGAGATCATCGAATCAGTTCGCCGGGCCAAGAAGGTCAACCTCAAGGGCGCTCGAATCATCGTCGCCGGCGGCGCCGGCGTCGGCAGCAAGGACAACATCGAGCAGATCCACGAACAGGCCCGCTGCCTGGGAGCCGAAGTAGGCGGCTCGCGAGCCGCAGTCGACCTGGGATACATCGGACACGATCACCAGGTCGGACAAACCGGAACGACGGTGCGGCCGGCGTTGTATATCGCCTGCGGAATCTCCGGAGCAGTTCAGCATTGTGCCGGAATGGAAGACGCCGGCAAGATCCTGGCGATCAACAACGATCCCGACGCCCCGATCTTCCAGGTCGCCCATATGGGCATAGTAGGCGACATGAACGTAGCGATCCCCAAACTCATAAAGGCCATCCGAAGCGGCGCTCAATAACCCGCTGACGCAACGGACCAAGGACCAAAACATGGCTAATTTCTACAGCGACAACGAAGACATCAAGTTCCTCTTCGGGCACATGGACATCGCCCGAACCGCCGACATCATGGAAGAAAACTTCCGATTCAGCGAGGAATTCGACTACGCGCCGGAGAATGCCGACGACGCGATCGACAACTACCATCGCATCCTCGAAACCATCGGCCAGATCTGCGCAGAAGAGATCGCCCCGACTGCAGAGGAAACCGATATAGTCGGTAACGTCCTGAACGATGACGGCTCGGTCACGTACGCGCCGGGAATCGCAAACGCGCTGATGCGGTTGACCCAGGCCGACATGATGGGCTTCACGCTGCCGTACCGCTTCGGCGGGATCAACTGCCCCAACCTCGTCTACACGATGAGCAACGAGATCATCAGCCGCGCCGATGCGGCGTTGATGAACATCTATGGGCTGCAGGGAATCGCCGAAACAATCAACGCATTCGCCTCTGAAGAGATCAAGCAGCAGTATCTCCACGAGATGTCGGCCGGTTGGACCGGAGCGATGGTCCTGACAGAGCCCGACGCAGGCAGCGATCTGCAGGCCGTTAAGGTCCGAGCCTACCAGGACGAAGAAGGCAAGTGGTTCGTACACGGCGTAAAGAGATTCATCACCAACGGATGCGGCGAAGTGCTGCTGGTGTTGGCCAGGACCGAACCTGACATCTCCGACGGACGCGGACTCAGCCTCCTCGTCGTTGATCGCGGACCCACTGTCAAGATCCGTCGACTCGAGCACAAGCTGGGCATCAACGGAAGCCCGACTTGCGAGATATTCTTCGACAATTCGCCGGCCCAACTCATAGGAGACCGCCAGCGAGGCCTGATCACGTACGTTATGAGCCTGATGAACGGCGCGCGAGTTGGAATCGCCGCCCAGTCGATCGGCATTGGCGAGGCGGCGTATCGAGCCGCACGCGAATACGGTCACTCCCGCAAGCAGTTCGGCACGCCGATCGACACGTTCCCCGCCGTCAGGGAACTGCTGGTCAACATGCAGCTTGACATCCAGGCGGCAAGATCGCTTACCTACTACGCCAGCTTCTGCGTAGATATCGAAAACGGCGCACTCCGCGGTCTGGAATCTCAAGCCGCACAAGACGACAAGCAAGTGCGAAAGAACTTCAAGCAGCAGGCCCGCAAGATCGGACGATACAACAAGGTCCTTACTCCGATGAGCAAGTACTACGCGTCGGAAATGTCGATGCGAGTGTCCAACGATTCGATCGCCGTGCTCGGCGGTAGCGGATACATGAAGGACTACGCCTGCGAGCGTCATCTTCGCGACAGCCGCATCACCACGATCTATGAAGGCACCAGCCAGTTGCAGGTGCTCGCCGCGGTAGCCGGCGTGACCAGCGGAACGGCGTCGACGATAATCGCCGATCTCCTGGACCGCCAGTGGACTGTCGAGATTCAACCCCTGATCGACCAGATTAGCCAGGGCGCCGAACTGCTCGAAGAGTGCGTCGCATTCGTCAAGGAACAGCCCGGAGCCACGCATCGGGACCTTTACGCTCGCAAGATGACTGACATGGCGTTGTACCTGATCGTTGCGGCGCTGTTCTGCGACCAGGCCCAGGCCAGCGAAATCAAGCACGCAGTGGCCAGGCGATGGCTGGCGTGGCGTATGCCCGAGATTCGCATGGACGCCGAGATGATCAAGTCCGGCGACACGCAGATCGTCGAGGAGTTCGAAATTCTCGCCGGTCCCGTTCCGGTTGTAGAGTAAGGCTCCCGCAGCGGGGGGCGAATCTCATGCCGCCGGCGCCGCGTTGCGATGACCGGCGGTTATTGTGAGATGACCTGATGAAATCTCTGGAAGACAAACTCCGCCCTCGGGGCGAGACGAATGGATCTCTTCTTAGAGACGGATTGGTCTGGGCCATGCTGGCGGCGTTATTCCTGGCTCTGCTCCCGGTCTGGTGGATGGACCGCACGCTGCTGGCGAGTCTCGCCGGCGGTGACACGTCGCACCTGGGCGACGTAATAGAACATCTCTCGACGCGACTGCTGTCCCATTGGCTGCTTCCGACGCTGGGATTCATGCTGGCCCTGCGATGCGGGGCGATCGATCTGAGCGTCTGGGCGATCGCCGGGCTCGCCGGCGTAGTAAGTGCTGTAATGCTCCAGAACGGCTGGCAGCCTTCCGTGGCGATAGTGGCGGGAATCGCCGCCGGGGCCGCCTGCGGAATCATTACCGGAACACTAGTGGCCGGTCTTCGCATACCGTGTCCCATTGTCTCGGCGACTGTGGCCTTTGGTCTGATCGGCTTGCTGGGCTGGCTTGTTCCCGGCCGGGGGATCGCACTGGGCGATGGCGCCACTGACGGACTCCTCTCGGGCTTTCAAGCCGTCGCCGACTGGGTCGGACTGCCGGAATTCACGATGCAGTCGATCGCGGCGTTTCTCATGTTCATGATCTACGCGGCGACAATGGCGACCGCCGTGGTCTTCAACGGCGAAACCAGCGAGCCGCGAATCGAACCGCAGTCTTTCGAACGTTGGAGACTTTTTGCGTCATTGACTGCTTCAGGCGCCTTGTCGGCCGCCGGCGGGGTTCTGTGGCTGATCGAGCACGGCCAGGCTCCTGTTCCGGGACGTCCGCTTGACGATCTGGTTATCCCTGCTGCGGCTCTACTGGCCGGCGGATTGTACCTCGCTGGCCCGGGCCGAACACTGCTTGCTTGCGTGCTGCTGCCCGGGTCGCTGGCGATTGTTATCGGATGGCGCCAGGAAGTGTTGGGCCTGCGCAGCGATCTTCTATTGGGATATTCGCTTCAGGTCGCCGTGCTGATCGCGATGATCGGGCTGTCGAGATTCGCCATGACTCGCGCTGCGGCGCCTGAAAAGCTCTGTGCTATGCCGATGACCCTGGCGTGGCTGTCATCACTCGGCATAGCTGTTTTCGCGGCCAGCGTCTGGTGCGGATCGCCGCAGACCAGGCTGATCCTGCATATCGCCGGCGCATCGATATGGTTAATCGGCGCCGTTGGCGCAATTGTGTTAAAACTTGGCGCTCCTCGGCGTCTCGTTGAGCCGGAGCTACTTGTCTGAATCGCCGGCGGGCTTCTTTGCGCCTCTACCGGCCTTGTGGCGGAGGTAGGCGTCGATGAAGTCCTGTATGTCGCCGTCGAGGATCTTGTCGGTGTGGGGCGATTTCAATTCAGACCGCTCGTCGCGAACCAGTTGGTAGGGGTACAGCACGTACGATCGGATCTGGTTGCCGAATGCGATTTCACCTTTGTCACCGTACAGTTTGGCCAGTTCGGCGTCGCGTTTTGACTGCTCGTACTGGTAGAGTTTAGCCGCGAGCATTTTTCTGGCCGATGCGCGATTCTTGTGCTGAGATCGCTCGTTCTGGCATTGGACTACGATACCTGTCGGCAGGTGTGTCAGCCTGATGGCGCTGTCGGTCTTGTTTACGTGCTGTCCGCCGGCTCCGCTTGCGCGATAGGTGTCTTCACGCACATCTTTGTCGTAGTCGATATCGATGTCGATATCGGCTAGGTCCGGCAGTACGTTTGTCGAGGCGAAGCTCGTGTGTCGGCGGTTCTGTGCGTCGAACGGGCTGATCCGCACCAGGCGATGCACGCCTCGTTCGCATGACAAGTATCCGTAGGCGTACGCGCCGTCGACCTTGAGCGTGATCGAGCGGATTCCGGCTTCTTCACCGTCGGTGCGATCGATTTCGTGGAACTTGTAGCCGTTGCGTTCGAAGTATCGCAGGTACATTCGCATGAGCATTTCGGCCCAGTCGCAGCTTTCGGTTCCGCCGGCGCCGGCGTGTATCGAGAAGTAGCAGCTGCCTTTGTCGTGCGGGCCTGAAAGCAGCGTGCGTAACTCAAGTCTATCGAGTTGGACGCACAGGGTTTCTTCCTGCCCGGCCGCCTCCTGGAGATCTTCATCGCTCCTCCGCTCCCTTCCGCCGGTAGAGGAACGCGTCCGTCTGCGTGAACGCGATCATCAGCGCCTTCAGGTCGTAGCCGGACGCGGCGAACGCCTCATCCATCGTGGCC
>CAYMSH010000158.1:0-13041 GCA_964392945.1 uncultured Planctomycetaceae bacterium
AACCTAACATGCGCCAAACTTGAAGAAATATATTCTCACATGCGATAGCCCTGACTATCGCCGAAAGGACCAGGGCAATCGCATCTAAATCGCCGGGGACATACTGAATTTACACTGTTTGGCGCATGTTCGGGTTGCGCTCTTGGTGATACGCCGATATGCTGTGTACTCGAGTACACGGTAAGGCCTCGCCAATCATTACAGCCATTGGTATAAGGAGCAACGACATGGATGTCGAAGCCCCCAGCGGTCTGCTGCGCGCATTTGCTGGACTGAAAGACCCACGCATGGAACGAACTAAACAACACAGCCTGGCCGATATCCTGGCCATCGCCGTCTGCGCCGTCATATGCGGGGCCGAAGGATGGACCCGAGTCGAACTGTTCGGCAACTCAAAACTCAAATGGTTTAAGACCTTTTTGGATCTGCCCAACGGAGTGCCGTCACACGACACATTCGGCAGAGTCTTCGCTAAACTCGCCCCGACGGCCTTCGAAGAATGCTTCCTGAAGTGGGTCGCAAATCTGGCCACCGCTTCACAAGGCAGACTTGTCGCCGTAGACGGCAAAACCATTCGCCGCAGTCTCGACACCGCCAACGACAAGGCCGCGATCCACATGGTCAGCGCCTGGTGCAGAGCCAACAACATGGTCATGGGCCAAGTGGCTACAGACGCAAAGAGCAACGAGATAACGGCTATACCGAAGCTGCTTAAGCTTCTGGACATCGACGATGCGGTGGTTACGATCGATGCGGCCGGATGCCAAAAGAAGATCGCCAGGCAGATCGTCGACCAGGGCGGCCAGTACGTTTTGCAACTCAAAGGCAATCAGGGAACGCTGCATGCCGAGACGGTGATGCTGTTCGATCAGTGCTTAACCGACGATTGCCGCGGCGTGTCTTACCATACGGCATCGACCACCGACGGCGGACACGGCCGCGTCGAGCAACGCCGTATCTGGGCGACATCGGAGGTTGCATGGTTCTCCGAGCGAAGCAAATGGAAGAACCTGCGGAGCCTCATCCGCATCGAACGCAAACGAACCGTCAATGGCGAGACTTCCCGAGAATATCACTACTACATCTCCAGCCTGCCAGCTGGCGATCCGGCCAAACTGATGGACTATATCCGCGGGCATTGGGGTATCGAGAACCGCTTGCATTGGTCGCTGGACGTCAGCTTCCGCGAGGACGATTGCCGCATCCGTCAAGGCCACGCAGCCGAGAACTTCTCCCGACTTAGCCGGATCGCCCTGAACCTGCTGAAGGCCGAGACCAGTTGCAAGGTTGGTGTCAAAAGCAAACGCCTCAGATGCGGCTGGGATCACGATTATCTGCTCAAAGTTCTAACAAAAGGAATTTAGATGCGATTGCCCTGCCGAAAGGACTCGTCTGTCTGCTTGGCCTGCTTTGTCGGCTCGTTTTCTGCGGCGGTCTCGGGGGCGGATGGACAAGCCTGGTTGCGATGCTCTAAGCGATGCTTCTTCTCCCTACTTCTCATTGGACGGGGCCGGAGCAAGCCCGGGGCCTTTTTTCGTCGCCTTTTCAGGAACCGGGGTCGTTAATTCGACGCCAATGTTAATCGTTGTGAGGAACTTGGTGAGCTCCGCGGCCAGCTTTGCATGGTCATTCTTGTTCGGATGACGATGGCCTGTTTGCTTCTTGAAGATATAGGAGTAAACCGCCTTGTCCCCGCCGTCGTTCAGTTGCTGGACGGCCTTTTTGACGAACCCGGCCCACTTGCCCTTGCTGGCGTCCATTGAACCAAGCACGCAGACAATTTTGGCTTTGGGATAGTGCCCGCGAATCTTCTTTACAAAACTAACGTAAGCCGAGACGCCTTCCTGCGCCGTTGTTTTTTTTCTGGTCCAACTGTCGTTCTGGAAGATATTGATGACCACGAGGTCAGCTGTCCATTTGCTGAAATCCCACGCCTTGCCCGAGCCTTCCAGGGATGTCCCGTCTGCACGGTCGTAGTACTGGGGCATAATGGTCGGCCACCAACTCTTGATCAAGCCAATCCCGCTCTTGGAGGTGCAGTGGTATTCGGCGCCAATATTGCGTGCGGTAATCGCACAGTAGCTGACGAAATTGTCGGTCGCTTCCCTGCTGTGCTCTCCGCCCCGCGCCCGGTCTGCGCCGAGCCCAACGCTGATCGAATCGCCGAAGACCTCCATCTTTATCTTTGGTCGCGGTCCGGGCGTTTCCAGCCTGGCGCCGTCGTCAAGCACCAGCCCGAGAAAAGCGTTCTTGCCGGCGCCCCGTTTGGTGATCAGCAGATCGTGCGTCTTGTCCTTGAGGCCTTCTGCGATCGTGTAGACATGCTCGCCTTTCTTGTTGCAGCCGAAGACGTGGGGCTTGTCGAATTTGCCGTCAATGAAAACATTGAACATCGGACCGGTTGGTTTGCCCTTTTTGTCAGTCTTCCCATCGCCGACCATTTTCACCTTGAGTGATGTTCCTGTGAACTTCGTCTTTATGGAGTTGCCCGGCCAGCTCAAGACCGGCGCTTTCTTGTCACTGAAGTCGATTCTTCCGGTGTACTGTAAGTTCTTGTCGTCCGCGGGGACCAGTCCGGCCAGCCCCGTCGAGACCGTCAGCAGAAGCACCGACAACAATAAGCTCGTCCTGGCCTTCATGCGTGTGATTCTTTCCGCAAATAAGTTCGTCCTGACCTTCATGTGCGTGAGTCCTTTCGTGTTTGCCGGCATCGTTTAGCAAGTAGTATCCAGCGTCCATTATAACAGGTAGGCGGCGCCCCTGTAATCGGCTTTGAAGAAGGTCTTGATCGCTAGGCAGGCGAACAGTTGGGGTTGCGTGAATGTCTTTGGGCTGAATCGGCGGCTGTAGGCCGGCAGGGATTGCTCGGCGACGGCCAATGCGACCAGGCAAGCAAGCGACGTAAGTCGTTACTTGGCTACCAAGGCTTCATTTCGTCAAGAACGTGAGACAGCGCAACGGCTCGAATCTTCTTTGTCATGTCGAATGAGTGCTTGCCAGCGTGAATAACGAAAAGACGTTGCAGCTTCAAATCGGTCAACGCGATCCGCATCGAGGGCGTTACGGTAGGAGCCGAGGTCCGTTTGACCTCAAATCCCCATCGTTTTCGTCCACGAGCAGCCAGTAGATCAAGTTCCGCCCCAGCATGGGTCGCCCAGAAGAAACGCTCGCTTTCGTTGACACCCAACTGCCGAATGACCTGATCAATGACAAACCCTTCCCATGAGGCCCCCATCCGAGGATGCGATTCGAGATCCGCCAGGGTCGTCAGGCGCAAGAGTGAATGCAGCAGGCCCGTGTCGGCGAAATAGATCTTGGGCGCTTTCACTTGGCGTTTCTTCAAGTTTTCATGCCAAGGCTGAAGCGAGTGGACTACGAACGAGGAAGTTAGAACGTCGAGGTAATGATTGACCGTTTTGTTCGTCACACCGAAGGACCGGGCAAACTCCGAGGCGTTCCAAATTTGCCCGTGATAGTGGGCCAGCATCGTCCAAAAACGCCTCAACACGGACGACGGAGTGCGAACGCCGAGTTGGGGCAGGTCGCGTTCCACAAACGTCTTGACAAAATCTCGCCGCCACAAGTCGCTGACCGAATTGGTGCGTGCGGTGAAGGAAGAGGGAAACCCGCCTCTCAGCCAGAGTTTGGTTTGGTTCTTGGTCTGCACTTCCGCCAACGAGAGTCCAGGCAGTTCGTAGTAAGAGATGCGGCCCGCCAGCGACTCCGACGACTGGCGGAGCATCTCAGGAGACGCACTTCCAAGCACCAGAAAGCGACTGCGAACCGGTCGGCGGTCGGCCAATACCCGCAAGAACGGAAACAGCTCCGGACGCCGCTGGATTTCGTCAAGAATCACCAGCCCTCGAAGCGGTTCGAGCGTCATCTGGGGGTCCGTCAGGCGCGCCAGATCGCGGTCGTCCTCCAGATCAAAGTGGGTCACGTCCCCAGAACGCTGTTTTGCCAGGAGTCGAGCGAGCGTGGTTTTGCCGATTTGGCGCGGGCCGACAATTCCCACTACCGGGTAAGTCTTGAGGAGTCCCGTCAGCGCACGCAGATGTTTGGTTCGTGGAATCATTGAAGTAACTATACCTTGAAATCCAGGAGATAGCCACCCAAATGTCATGGTTCACTGTTTCCGGGGTCTGACTGTGTTTTACGGCATCACGAAGTTCGGGGCGAACGTGGCGTCTCTGTGTGAAATATCCAACGCCCATACCAACAGGCACCACCGGGAGACAATAAAGGCGTTATTGTCGTCACGTCAGGCATAGGACCGTGACGTAGACCGCGGCCGATATCGCGACGTATGCGAACTCTATGTGCTTTCGCTTCTTGTCATCGTCTCGTGAGCGGGTCATGTCCAACACGGCGTTATGCAACAGGAATGTGTAGAGCACATAGTACAGAAACGGGATCACGTGTACGTAGATCGCGTAATCCTCGACGCTCTTGCCGAACAATGAAAGTATCCAGTCGATCTGGCAGTAAATGCCGAACAGACCAAGGGCCGCGTTGATGGGCATCGATTTGACGGCGTCGCGCCCGAATATGCTCAGGTAGAATACCAAGTAAATCAGGATCGCGAAACCGCCATGGACGTACAGGAATGCGATTGGGCAATCATCGGCGCCATAAGCCATGAAAAAACCCGACCCGCCGAACATCAGCATGTGGATCATGAAGAACGGATATATCCTGTACCACGGCAACTGATCACCTTTGCGGTAGGACTTGCCGTTGATAGACATTGCTCTAAGGAGTTTCATTATGTTTTCCCGCGCCGAACGCCGTCGGCTCGGCGTCGCGGCGGGTTTTCAGGCTCCGTTCAGGAGCGATGCTGGGTAATCCGGATCGCGGTCCATGATCTTCTCGACGTCAGTGGTGATCTGGCCCACTACGTGCTTGGTGATGTCAGGGTCGGCTGCTATCCACGCCTCGACCGCGGAGCGTTGTTCGGCGGAAATCCCGCCCGGCCAGGTTGTCGGCTCTATGAAACCCGACCAGATCGTACTGGTGACCCCGACCCCGGGCCCGATGCCGCACTGGAGTTTGTTGGCTTCTATCGCCTCGGCCAGAAAGCGATCGGCGAGTTTGTTAATCTCGCCAGACGACAGTTCCCGCGTTCGGAAAGCTACGGGAATCACCGGTACGGCGAACTCGCCGAGTTGATACTTCTTTCTAAGTCGCTTGCGCATCGTTTACCTCGTGTGGTTGGCGTTATCTCTGCGATCGCGGTTCTTGGCGTCGTTGCGAAAAAGCACGTCGCCAATGAGCCGACCCGCGTCACTGTCGCCGGCTCGGCGTTCGTGGCCATCATCATTTATAAACCCAATCTTTCCGATAACAAGCCGGAATTCCGATCCGTCAGGGACGATGCGGCCGCATGCATTGCGGGATCTCGCCCGCAGCCGGGTAATTCAAACCGCCGCACATCGTCATAAGGCCATCGAGCCAACGAGAGAACAAGACCGATTATCGTCCATATCGCAAGTGTCACAAGCACGCCGCCTGTAAACCAACGATCCCGACCCGCCCCAAGGATCCCGGCGACAATACCGCCAGCAATCCCGGCGTCCAAATCCTCCCCTCGCCCACTAACACCAACGTACAACCAGTGTAACAGTAATGCGTTACAAGGCCAACCAACCTCCCAGGAATCAGCCATACCAAGAAACCAGTACGGAGCTACACATGGTGCGGAAAAGTCGTACCAGATATCGCAGATCGCTGCGAGGGTGTGACATGTGTATACCAAATGTGACACATGAACGGCAGTGATGAGTGCGGAATGATGAATGATGAAAACGGCGAACGGCGAACGGCTCAAACCGCTGGCGGCGTACTACGCAACGAACCGGGTTTTAGGCCAGGGAAGTCAAAACGCTTGCTAAGCTTTCGCTATGTGCTATTATGAATCCGCCTTTAAGCATCACCTGAGATAGCGAGTGAGTGGATCATGAGTAATGTTCTGGCGTATGACTTTGGTACTGGCGGGATTAAGGCGTCTGTATATCGGCCCGACGGGGAGTGTCTGGTCTCGCATTTCGCGACTTACGAAACGCATTATCCCAGGCCCGGATGGCACGAACAGAGCACCGGCGACTGGTGGGGGGCTACTGTCGAAGCGACGCGGGCGCTGCTGGGCGAGTGGGACGGGTCGGCCGATTCGATCGCCGCGATTGGGATTTCCGGCCACTCGCTCGGACTGGTGGCGCTGGACGCCAACGGTGATCTGCTTCGGGAAAATGCGATCATCTGGTCCGACTCGCGACCCGACACTCAGCCGGCGAAGTTCTTCGCCGATGTCAGCGAGGAAGACTGGTACATGACCACCGGCAACGGTTTTCCCGCATCGCTCTACACGGCGTTCAAGATCATGTGGCTGCGGGACAACGAACCGGAAGTATTCGGCAAGCTCAGCTGCGTGCTCGGCTCAAAGGATTACATCAACTACCGCATGACCGGCGTGATGAAGACCGACTACTCGTACGCCTCGGGCTGCGGCGTGTGGGACTTGAACCGTTGGCGGTATTCGGGCAAGCTGCTCGTCGCGGCGGGGCTGGACCCGTCGATCTTCCCTGACGCCGGGGCGTCGAGCGATGTGCTCGGAACCCTTACCGCCAGCGCGGCCGGCGAGCTGGGTCTGCCGGCATCGGTCAAGGTAGTTTGCGGCGGCGTCGACAACAGTTGCATGGCGCTCGGCGCGCGAGCCTTCCGCGACGGCGACGTCTACAACTCCATGGGCTCCAGCAGTTGGATCGCCGTTACCGACAGCAAGCCGCTGCTGGACGTTCGGAGCCGGCCTTACGTGTTCGCGCATATCGTGCCGGAGAAGTTCACCTCGGCGATCGGGGTGTTCTCCACTGGCTCTTCATTCCGCTGGATCAAGGAGCAGTTGTGCGACGATATCACGTTTGAGGCGATGCTGGAACAAGCGGCCGGGTCTCCGCTGGGCGCCGGCGGGGTGATGTTCCTTCCGTCAATGGCCGGCGGGTCGTCGCTCGATCTGAGCCAGAACGTGCGTGGCGGTTTCGTTCATCTCGATCTCGGCGCGACGCGCGGCGACATGCTGCGGGCCGCGGTTGAAGGAATCGCAATGGGCCAGGCCGTGGCGCTCAAAGAGTTGGAAAAGCTCTCGCCGCTGAGCAGCGAGATGCTGGCCGTCGGCGGCGGAGCCCGGAGTGATTTCTGGATGCAGATCTACGCCGACATGTACGCCAAATCAATGATCCGCAGCCAGGTCGGTCAGCAGGCCGCGGCGCTTGGGGCGGCGGCCGCAGCGCTGGTCGGGCTGGGGCTCTGGGCCGACTACTCGCCGATCGGAGAGATCCACAAGATCAGCTCGGTCATCGAACCGATCCTTGAAAACAGCGCCGACTACGACAAGCAGTTGGCGATCTTCGAAAAACTCAACGGATACTTGTGCGATGTCGGCGACGAGATGTCGCGACTTCAACGGACTAGAGAAAGAAATAAAGGATAATACCATGTGCAACAATAATCTCAGCATGTTCGGACTTGCCGGCAAGAAGGCGTTGGTGACCGGCGGGGCGGTTGGAATCGGCAAGGCGTGCGCCACTGGTCTGGCGATGGCCGGGGCCGATGTCGCCATCGTTGACATTGACGATCAGACCGGCCCGAAGACCGCCGAAGCGATCCGCGGACTTGGCGTAAACAGCATCTTCGTAAAGTGCGACGTGACGTCGAAGGACCAGGTCCAGGCTATGGTAGCCAAAGTCGTCGAAGAGTTCGGCCGCCTCGACATAGGCGTTAACAACGCGGGGATCGCCATTCTCGGCGGCGACGAAGATCTTGACCAGGCCGACTGGGACAAGGTCATCGCGATCAACCTTACCGGCGCGTATCTCTGCTCCCAGGCCGAGGCCCAGCAGATGATCAAACAGGGCGACGGCGGAAAGATTATCAACACCGCGTCAATGTCGGCGCGAATCGCAAACTGCAACGCCTCGTACGACGCATCAAAGGCCGGCATCGTTCACATGACCAAAACGCTGGCCGCCGAGTGGGGCCGGTTCAACATCAACGTAAACTGCTTCAGCCCGAGCTACCTCCTGACGCCGATGCACGCATCGACTCCGCTGGAGGCTCGGGAGTGCATCCGCAACCTCACCCCGATGGGCTACATGGAACGCCCCGAAGACCTGTACGGAACGATCATCTTCCTGGCCTCGTCGGCGTCGAACTACGTGACGGGCCACGATCTCCTCGTCGACGGCGGACACACGCTGAACGCATGGCTGGTCCCGCTCGGCAGGGAGGTCCCCCCGCGAGTGAGCCCGGAAGAAGAGATCGTCCAGTTGAAGAAGGACCTCGACGCGATGGGCGTCCCGTACGACGAAAACGGGATAAACGAAGATCTGCACCCCGAAATCGCCAACGCGTTCAAGGGAATGCTGGGTCTGGAATAGACGGCGAACGAAGCAGGATGTGAGTTATGTCGAGATTGCGCGTGTTGCTCCTGCTGGCGTCGATCGCCGGCTGCGGGGCGTCGGACCCCGGGTTCACGCTGGGCGCCCCGGAGACGATTATATCGCAGCAGCAGCTTAACGCCGCCGGCGTGCGCGGCGTTGATGCGAGCATATACGGTCTGGCCGACAAGGATGATGCGGCGTGCAAGTGGTTCTTCACCAATCGCTTCAAACTGGTGCACACTATCGGGCCCAAGGCTGCTCCGCTGACTGACGTGATCGTAAACGGCGGCGACATTCGCGGCTTGCCGGATGCGTACAAGGATACGCGTCTGGGGTTCGAAGTCGATCGCCGCTGGGGCAACGCCAGTTGGATCGCCAACGTTTACCGGGATCCGAAGACTGCTGACATTCTCGGGTTCGTTCACCTGGAGTATCACCCGCCGACTCGCGGCGAAGTCTATTTCCGCTTCGGGCTGGCGATTTCGAAGGATGGCGGAAAGACGTTCGACTGGTGCGGGTATATTCTCGAACCGGATTTGAGTTACAAGACCTGGTTCGATCGCTGGCACAGAAAGAACCTCAAGGGGCATCACCCGTTTGCGAACATGGGCTTGGCCAATTACGTGATTCGCGACGGATATTTCTATCTGTATTACACCGATACTAAAGAGAGCCCCGACACGTTTATAAACGGTGTGGCCGTCGCGCGGGCTAGAGTTGCTGATGTGGCGGCGGCCGCGGGGAAGCTGCAAACGACTTCATGGAAGAAGTATCACAAAGGCATTTGGGGCTCTGCGGGTATGGGCGGTGAGTTTACGGCGCTTAATATCAAGCCGCTCGGCTTCCTCCATGGCGATGCGGCGTACAATAGTCATCTCGGACAGTTCGTGATGGTCTCGCGTACCGGCAAGGTTCGCCCTGAAGGCGGGCCGACCGGGGCGTCTTCGATCGTGATTACGTTTTCCCGCGACGGGATCGTCTGGAGCGATTGGAAAACGCTTCACGCCGATAATCACCTGCACGATTATCCGTCGATAGTTTCCACCGGTTCCGACAACGAGATAACCGGCAAATCGTTCTGGGTCTACTACAAGTATTTCTACGATTCGGTGCTGCCGAAAATCGACTGGGGCAGGAACCGCTGGGATCGAGTTTTGATTACTTTGGATTAACGTCGAGGGCGAGCGGATTACGGCGAGGTCAGGGGGTATTGCCCGAGGTCTTTGGCGCTTTGGTAGAGGGCCAGTACGTTTTCCAGCGGCACGTCGGCGGTTATGTTGTTTGCGGTGGCCAGTACGTATCCGCCTCCGGGCGCCAGGGCGTTTATGCGGGAGGCGGTTTCTCGGCGGACTTCATCAACCGAGCCGATCATTCCCTGCTGAACGTCGATGGCGCCCTGGAAGGATATCTCCGAGCCGAACTCGGCTTTCAGTTCCGCCGGGTCCATCCCGCGGGCCAGCGGCTGAATCGGATTGAGCACGTCTACGCCGATTTCGATCAGGTCCGGTATGATCGCGCGGACCGAACCGCAGCAGTGCAGGAACACCTTGGCGCGGGGCGCTTTCTTACGGAGCATGGCGACGAATTCGGCGTGGCGCGGCTTGAGTATTTCGCGGTACATGTCCGGCGAGAACATCATGTTGTCCTGGGTGCCCAGATCGTCGTTGAACTCGACTACGTCCAGGTATGGGCCCACGGCGTCGAGCATCGCCGAATAGACGCCGTAGTTGAATTCGAGCGTGCGGTCGAGTGCGGCGCAGGCCGCGGGCGGGTCGGCGAGCATGTCCATCAGGAATGTGTCCATGCCGCGCATCACGCACGCCAGATCGAAAACGCCCAGCAGGGTGGCTTTGTACGCCGCGATTGCGAAGTCGGTGTCCTCACGCAGCGAACGCGCCTTCTCGGCCAGTCCTGCGATTCTGAACGGGTCGTTCGGGTCGGGCATCTTCCACGCCTCGATCTCGGCCGCCGAGGCGTCTTGCCACGGATGTCCTACCATGTGGGTTATGCCGGTCTCTTGGTCGGTCTTCAGGCCGAATCCCAACTCATGTCGCATGACGCCGCCTTCATCGGGGCCTTCGGGCTCCACGCGGTTGATCTGGATGTGGCGGAAGTCCGAACCGAAGAATTCCAGCACCTTGGGGTGGTAGTGGATCACGTTGCCCAGTTCGTCCAGCGATTGATCCAGCGTGTAGTCGTCGTCGATCCCCAGATGCTCCTTGACCGCCATGTAGACGCTGATGCAGAACTTCTGGGCGGTCCCTCCCAGGCAGACCGGAACGCGGTCGGGTTCCTGGTGATTGTAGGCGGCCAGCACGCGCTGTCGCGAAGTCATATTTGAAGTTGGTGTGGACATATGCGAAAAACCCTTTCGGCGTTCAGGTGTTGTTACAGCCCGTGTTTTGATTGAATGCGCGCCAACTCCTCGAAGCTGCCCAGCAGCGATTGATAGGTCTGCTCGTACAGGCCGAACATGTCCATATACATCGGCGCCAGGCCGGCGTTGGGCTCATACGACTTGTCTACATGATCGGCGCGCTGGGCGACTTCGTCGAAGCTGCTGAACATGCCCACGCCGACGCCCGCCAGGATCGCGTTTCCGAACGGCGAGGCCTCCGGCGCGTTGATCGTTACGAGTTTGCGCCCGAACACGTCGGCCATGATCTGACACCACAGCGGGCTCTTGGACGGACCGCCGGTGACGATGATCTCATCAACCGTAACGCCCAGATCCAGGATGTTCTTGAGGCTCTGGTAAGCGGCGTAGGCGCAGCCTTCCATAACCGCTCGGATCAGATCGGCCTGGCTGGTTCCCGGTGAGATGCCGAAGAATACGCCCTTGGCCGCGGGATTCAAAACCGGATGGAACTTCCCGAACAAGTGCGGTAGATAGACCACACCGCCTGCACCGGGCTTGGATTTCATCCCCTCCTCTGTAAGGAGTTCAAATGCGTCGAGGTCCGCCGACTTATCAGCGGCCGCCTGCAGGTCCCTCCCAAGTTGGTCGCGGAACCAGCGCAGCGAATAACCGATAGATCCCTGCACGCCATCCAGTATCCGCAACTGCGGCCCTATCGGGTGGAAAAAGGAGATCAGGTGGGGCGATGCGATCTCCTGGTTATCGGTGATCGCCATCATGTTGGCTCCGCTGCCCATGGAGTAGAAGCCCTGGCCGGCATGAATCGCCCCGGCCGCAAGCGCCGCGGCCAGAAGATCGGCTCCGCCTGCAAACACAGGAACGCCTTCGGGCACGCCGGTTTCGGCAGCGGCTTTGGCGGTAACTGCGCCCAGCGGTTCATTGTTTGGATGCAGCTTGGGGAAGATCGCCTTGTCCAGGCCCATCGCGCTGATCAGGTCATCATCCCAGTCCAGCGTCTCGGTGTCGAACCCGAAGTCCAGGGACGAGGCGAATCCGTAGTCCATGGTGTACTGTCCGGTGAACCGCTGTCCCAGGAACCCGCTGGGTTCGGTGTACTTGTGAATTTCCCCGTACACGTCGGGGCAATGGTTCTTGATCCACATCAGGTGAGTGGTCGCGTTCAGGGTCGTCGGGGCGTTCTTGCACTTGGCGAAGATCATCTCTTTGCAGTTGTTGGTCAGGAATCGCACTTCGTCCTGGGCCCGTTGATCCGACCATGGAATCCCGTTGTAGACCACGGCGCCGGTTTCATCCATGGGCACCGGACAACAGCCCAGGCTGCTGAGTCCGATCCCGGCAATCCGCTCGGGACTTACGTCGCCTTTTTGCAACGCACGCCCCAGCGTAGCCTTGACGCATTCCCACCATTCATCCGGACGGTACTCGCTCCAACCGGGCTGGGGGATGATCGTCTCATATTCCTGCGTCTCGCTGGCCAGGATATCAAACGCTCTATTGAACACCACCGTCTTGACGTTGGAAGAACCGATATCGATCCCAATCAGCACATCTTTTTCCATGGGGACTCCGTTCATAAGGGGTACGTTCCGCACTGCAGCGCGGTTTCGTACATCGCAAAGAAATTCTCCACCGGAACGTCGCTGGTGAAATGGTTTGACGGTGCGAAGATATATCCTCCGCCCGGTCCGTAGTCGGCGATCCGCCGTTTGGTCTCTTCGATTGTCTGGGCCTTGCTGCCGGTCAGCGCCTGCTGCAGGTCGATACCGCCGTGAAACAGTATGTCCTGCCCGAATTCACGTTTCAACTCCGCTGAATCCATGTCTCTGGCCAGCGGCTGGAGCGCGCTGAGGATGTCTACTCCGGTGTCGATGAACGCCGGGATCAAGGACCGCACCGAACCGCAGGAGTGCAGGAATATCTTCGCCTGCGGCGCAGCTTTGCCGACAGCGTCGAATATGCGGGCCATCGGCTTGAGCAGGAACTCGCGATACATCTCCTCGGACATGAAGGCTCCGGCCTGCGTCCCGAAATCGCTGGCGAACTCCACCCAGGTCAGATACGGCGCCACAGGCGTGATGAAGTAGACGTACAGTTCGGTCACGATGTCGGCGATCTTCTCGATCAGGGCATGTGCGAATTTCGGGTGCATGTACATATCCGTGCAGAACTGCTCGGTTCCGCGCAGATAGTGATAGATGTCCATAATCACGCCGGAGACCGGAGTGGTCG